>JAKEHV010000028.1 GCA_022614915.1 Gemmataceae bacterium
CAGTAAGCGGTGAATTCACCGCTTACTGCGTGCGCGGCTCCAATTCCGTCACTTCTCAAACAACAAAACATCGTCAATCATTAGCTCGCCCGGTCGCGGCAACGAGAATACGATCTCCGCTACACTATCGCCGACGCGAAAATCCTCGCTGAAATCCACTACCGCTTCCGCCCAATTCTTTGTCTGAAGCTCTACCTCCTTGCGATACGGCCCGCGCTTCCCCTGCAAGACGATGGTCAGTTTTTCCTTGCCGTCCAAGAAATAGCGAAACCGCAGCTGCGGGCCCAAACCGCCGAAGCGCTCGCCGCGCAGTCCCAAGCGAATCCAGTTCTCGTCCGAACCGGGTCGCGGCACGCTTTGGGCCGCCTTCCATGTCCAGGGTTTTGGTTTGTTCAAGATGGCGAACGCGCCCGGCCATTCCTGTCCCTGCTTGCCGGTGTCGAACCAGCCGGTGAACAAGGGCCGTGACGGGAACGCTTGCGTTTTGCCCGCTTTCTCGGCCTCGTAAAGCACGATGTCGTCGATCAGCAGTTCGGCGTCGGCGTCCGTGTAAAACTGAATGTCGTCGATGCGCTCGTTTTCGGCTAGCGCGTCGCCTGTGCCGTCGGGCCGCCGGGACATGGTCATGTCCACAGTCGCTTCATGCCAGGCGCCTTGCGGCAACCCGGTTAGTGTCAGATGGCGATGGTAGCCGTTGGACAACGAATAGATTTGCACGCGCAGGTTGCCGGCCCCCTTGAGCCAATAGCGAAACGACAAACGTGTCTTGGGCCCCATGGGCGGGCCGGGTACCGGATTGAAGATGACCGCGGTGTATTGCGCTTTGGGATTGCCCTGGCGGTCGTCGAAGTCGTTGGTCCACACGCCCCGGCAAGCCCGGCCGTCTCCGGGCGGCACGTTTTTCGTCTCCTCTTTGCCCGCTAGCCACCAGCGCCGCTCGATGTCCGTTTCGTAATCCTCGATGACGTGAACGCGGTCCGGGAACTTTCCCTTTGCGACCGGCTTGGCCAGATTCGTCAGCGGAATGGTGTGCGGCTGGTACTTTTCGCCGGGCGTGGAAAGCCGGGCCGCGCACCACTTCAAGAACTCCTCGCGCTTGGTAGCAAGCGCGACGCGGGCATTGGGCTTGCCGTCGGCCAGGCGCATGAAACCCTTGTCGTCCACCGCCAGGCACAGGTCCTCCAGCCGGCAAAATCGCTCCGTGAATGCCAGCGTCACGGCTAAGGGGTCAAACAGAATCGGGTCGGTTTCTTCCCAAAGCTGATAGAGCGCGTTTAACTCTTGATTGAGCGACCGGTTCGAGCGCAAGATGCCGGTGCGCAGCGCGGGTTCGAGCTTGAGCTGGGCCGTTGCATCCAGCGGCGCAACCGTGAGCGGCACGCCGGACGCAAATACCGCTTTGGCGGCGTCGATGTCGGTCTTGACGTTCCATTCCGGTTCCGGCTCGTTATTGCCGCCGTAGCCGCGCCGCACCGATCCGCCCATGATGACGACGCGCTTGATCAGCCCCTTGGCGTCGGGATGCTTGCTCAACAGGCCGGCGATATTGGTCAACGGCCCGATGGCAACCAACGTCAGCTCGCCTGGTTTCGCCTTCAATTGCTGATAGAGGAAATCGACCGCGGATTGTTTCTCAGGCCGCAGTCGAAACGCTGGCCGCAGACCGTATTGCATTTGACCCTGGATGCTTGGCCGCGCGCGCGGCGGTGCGCCGGCAGCGACCGGGATGTCTTTGCGGCCCAAGGCATGCAGCCAACGGCACACGATCTGCGCCCGCGTGTAGGCGTCGCCGTGCACCGTGGTGATGCCGCGAACGTCCAGCTCCGGGCTCACCAGCGCCAGGGCCAGTGCAAAGGCGTCGTCGATATCGTCGCCGATGTCGGTGTCGATGAGGACGGGAATGGGTCGCGGCTCTTGGGCTAGAATGGCGCCGCTGTGTGAAAGCGAAAGACCAACCAGTAGACAGAAGAAGCACAGTAGTTGCATCATGGCTGAGTAGTCTACTATTCCTCCAGATGTTTTTGCCACTCGTCGGCTAGGGAGAGTAGCCGGGCCAAGCGCAGTTCGAAGCCGGGTAACAGCGGCGTCGTGTAGACTTCCTTCTCACCTATGACTTTTTTCTTGATTCGCTTACCCTGCTTCGAGAAGTCGGTCATGATGTGCTCGAAGCGGTCGATGAGCCAGTACTCACCGATGTTCATCTCCATGTATTCGTCGCGCTTTTCTTCGTAATCTCTTTGGTGGCCGCGCTTGCCCTTCGAGACGAACTCGACGACGACGGAGGGCGTGTCTTCCGGTCTTGGCAGCCGGCCAAGGCCGATCCAAAGAACCCGGTCCGCGCGGCGGCGATTGCGCTTGGACTCCACGGTCTGTTCCGGCAAGGTCTTATCGAGCGCCTTTCCATCGGGATGGTGCTCTTGATAGGCCCGCAGCATGTGTCCTCCGGCGTGAGAGAAATCCCCGCAGCGTATGGGTCAAGGTGCAAGCGCGGTTCTTGCAATGTGGAAACGGACATGCGAGCGGTTCCTTTGGCCAAATGGGATTCTACGCTGTCAGCCAGACAATGAACACGACGAGTCCCCAGCAAAGCAAACTTGTGGCGACAAGGGCCACGAGCAGAGCGAGGCAGCCGAACTTGCCCTTGGTTATTTTTTCCGCGCTCTTGGAAACCAATTCAAAGACAGCGCAGAACAATTCGACTAAGGCACCCATTGACTAGTCTGCCGTTTTTTCAGTCCGATTACAATCATCGCGATACCCATAGACTCGGCGAAAAGGCACGGAATCGTAACAATGCCTGGATCCAATCGCATCACGTGCGGCGTGAGCGCGAAACGCGAAGCGCGAAGCGAATTAGCAGGCGCTCGTTTGAACATTCTACGGCAAAACGAACAGGGACACGACGAGTTTCCTCTTCGTGTCCTTTGGTGTTCTTCGTGGTTATCTTTTCCGATGCGACGCGCGAGCGCGAAACGTGAACGGTTACGCGCTTTTCTTGTCCGTGGTGGGCACATTCTCGAACAGCGATTTCTCACCGCGGATGACCGCTTCGTTGACGACGAACTTGTCTTTTGCTTCCAGCTCCGGCAATTCGAACATGATGTCGGTCATCACTTCTTCGACGATGCTGCGCAGAGCTCGGGCCCCGGTGTCGCGCTCCTTGGCCATCTTGGCGATAAGCTGCAAGGCCCCGGACGTGAATTCCAACTCTGAGCCTTCCATCTCGAACAGCTTCTTGTATTGCCTGGCCAGGGCGTTGCGCGGCTCGGTCAGAATGCGGACCAGAGCGATTTCGTCCAAGGGGTCCAGCGGAGCAAGCACTGGAAGCCGGCCGATAAACTCCGGGATCATGCCGAATTCCAACAGGTCGTCGCAGGTGACCCGGCCCAACAGCTCGCCCAGGTTTTGCTCGCGGGCTTCGGGATGGGCGCCAAAGCCGATGGTTTTGCGGCCGACACGGCGGGCGATGATATCTTCGAGACCGACAAACGTGCCGCCGCAGATGAACAGGATGTTCGTAGTATCGACTTGAATGTACTGCTGCTCGGGGTGCTTGCGGCCGCCTTGTGGAGGCACATTGCTGACGGTGCCTTCGAGCATTTTGAGCAAAGCCTGCTGCACGCCTTCGCCGGACACGTCGCGCGTGATGCTGACGTTTTGACTGGTCTTGGCTATCTTGTCCACCTCGTCGATGTAGACGATGCCGCGCTGGGCCGCCTCGATGTCGAAGTCGGCGGAGTGAAGCAGCTTGAGGAGGAGGTTCTCGACGTCCTCGCCGACATAGCCCGCTTCGGTTAGCGTCGTGGCGTCGCCGATGGCGAAGGGCACGTCGAGGATCTTGGCCAGGGTGCGAGCCAGAAGTGTTTTGCCGCTGCCAGTGGGGCCGATCAAGAGGATGTTGCTCTTATCGACTTCGACTTCGGAAAGTCCTTCTTCGCCGAGGCTGAGCCGTTTGTAGTGGTTGTGCACGGCGACGGACAGGACCTTCTTGGCGCGGTTTTGGCCGATGACGTATTGATCGAGCTTGTCCTTCAGGGAGCGCGGCGACGGGATGTTGGTGAGGGTCGCTTTGGTGACGCCCCGGCGCCGTTTCTCTTGGTCGATGATGGATTGGCACAGCTCGACGCATTCGCCGCAGATGTAGACGTCACCGGGTCCTTCCACGAGCGGCCCGACGTCGCGATAGCTTTTGCGGCAGAACGAACAATAGGCATTGCGGTTACGGCCGGTGCTGCCCGTGGGACGTTTGCCGCCGTTGCCCAAGCCGGTTTCTTTCATCGGCAAATACACTCCTGGTTTGGCCCGGAAGGCCGGGTGGTTCCTGGTGCTCCGGTGTCAGGAATCTCGGGCCGACAGAGGAAAGGCGGGCTCATGCGTCGCCGATGGAAGGGAAGCGACAGCAACAGGCTAGCTTTCCATTTACCGAATTCTACTGTCTCC
This sequence comes from Gemmataceae bacterium, assembly GCA_022614915.1. GTDB lineage: Bacteria > Planctomycetota > Planctomycetia > Gemmatales > Gemmataceae > JAKEFD01. The sequence goes on from JAKEHV010000028.1 coordinate 4,441, forward strand.
GTGGGCCGCGAGCAAGCGCCAGTTTGCGACCTGCAACCCTAAAGGGGCGGGTTCGACGCGGGGCGCTGTTCGGTTGTTGGCTCGTCAGGCTTCGGCTCGTGCGGCGCGGACAGTGCCGCGTCTATTTGTCGCCTTATGCGCTCGAATTCATCGGGGGCCAATTCGCCCTTTTCCAGCAATTGTTGATACTCTTGCAGTGAATCCGAATGAGCGGGCTGTTCCGGTTGTTTCAGGCGTTTGGCCCAGAGGACGGCGAACACGCCGGCCGCCACCAAGCCCAACAGCACAGGCGCCAGGAAGAGCCACGGCAAGTCGGGCAGCTCCAGGTCCTCTTGGGCCCAGAGCGCCGCTTTGGGCCAGGCTGCCTGCCACATGGATGCACGAGCCTACCGAGGCGGAAGGGAGTGTTGCCAAGGGTGCTCCGAGTGCAGGCCGGCCCTTGTGCCGGCCCGACGCCTCCGCCGCCCTCTATTATAGCGCGTGGTCAATTCGGAATGAAATCAATCCTGTCCCAAGATAGTCGCTGCTTGCAACCGACTGCGACAAACAAGGCATAATGCGAGCGGTTGGCTCAATCTCTACAATAACCAGGCATGGCCCGAACGTTCCTCACCCTCGCTGTCTTGCTCACCCTCGCGATACTCTTGACCATCGCCGTGGGCTTCTGGTCCTTCTTCCTGCAAGACCTTCATTGGAAAAAGGACATCTTCATTGTTCATTTCTATCTTGGACTGGGCACGATCTTGGGCATCTTGCTGGTCCACTGTCTCATCTTCACGTACTTCCTGGGAACCGGACGATGGGTCAAGGAAGTGGGCTTGGCCTACAATCTGCCCGATCACGATTTGCCGAAGACGACGCGCGAGCTGAAGCGGCAGACGTTTCCACCGGCGCTGTTTTCGATGTTGTTCGCCATCGCCGCCGGCGCCGCCGGCGCAGGTGCGCAGCTTCAGGCCTGGCCCTGGTACGTGCATGCCGCGCTTGCAATTCTTACCTTGCTGGTGAATCTGTGGGCCTTCCAGGTTGAGTACCGCTGCTTGAGTGTTAATGCCAACGTGATTCAAGCCGTGCTGGATGAAGTGGATCGGATTCGGCAGGCGATGGGGCTGAATCCGAACGCGGAGGCGCTGGCGGAAAATTCCACCTTTGTCAAGGACAGCAAAGCGAACTAGCCCTGGAAATCCTTGATTTGCGAAAAGAGTATTCCTCGGTAGAATCGGAGGGTAGAGGGAAGAGCGTCGCAGCGAGGCGGATCATGACTCCATACCTCTGTTGCTTTCTTTGCTGGGTCGGAGATTCCACCTCCGACGACAGGCCACGCCACCCTTTGGCGCCAAGCATGCCGATGATCACCAAGGAAGAGGCAGCCCAGTACGAAAAGATCATCGATCGCTTCATCCTTTACGACATCGGCAAGCTGCCTGGTGCGGCGGGCAAGAAAGCGTTGGAAGACTTCAAAGCGTTGCCCCCCGAATCGATCTTCGTGCTGTTCGACGGCTTCAACCGGGCCGCCAACATGGAGCATAGCTGCCCGGCCGTGCTCATCGGCAAACGCATTTCCAGCATTCTGAATGCCAGCAACGACCTGGAGTTGTTGGCTTTCGCCAAGGAAAACATCGGCGCCGGCGTGACGGCCAAACGCCACCAAGGCCTCATGAAGGACATGCAGTTCGGCATTCAACTTCGCAAAGGCGCCGTGCAGCGCCATGTCGCGATGATGGCCGCCAACCCCGCTTATGCAGCCAAGGCTTATGTTTCCATGCCGCTGCCGGAATTGGTGAAGGTGACGGAAAAGGCCAAAGGGCCGCACCTAGTCGCGGCCCTGAGCGAAATCGAAAAACGCAAAGGCGACAAGGTCTTCGACACGCTGGCCATCGCCGCCGGCAGCCGTGATAAAGAACTGCACGACCTGGGCGCGGGGCTTTTGGCAAAACACATGACCCGACAAACGCCGCAGAAGCTCAAAGAACTGCTATGTTACACGCGCTCCGAAGTGAAAGCGGCGGCAGCCAAGGAAGTCGGCGGCCGCGGCCTGCGCTATGGCGACGAGCTGATCGTGCTTCTGGGCGACAGCGAGCCCGCGGTCCATCAGGCTGCCCGCGCCGCCCTCGTTCGACTAAGCGACGGCATGGACTTCGGTCCACAGGCCGACGCCAGCTTCGGCGACCGCGACATCGCCAGGAAGCGCTGGCAAGAATGGTGGCAAGCTGAGTCAAAGAAGTGACGGTTCAATCAAATCCGAAATCCGAAAACCTAAATCCGAAACAAATCCGAATCGGCAAATCCGAAACCCATTTGCAATACGCGATTGGCATTCGAGTTTGAGATTTGGAATTTTGGATTTGTTTCGAATTTCGGATTTGGAGATTCGGATTTGATCAAACGATGACCTTCGTTTTTCCTGTCCTTTTGGGCGGCCTGGCGCTGATCGGCATTCCCGTTCTGCTGCATCTCATTCTGCGCCAAAAGCCCAAGACACTGCTGTTTCCCGCCTTTCAATTCCTTTTGCAAAAGCGACGCACGAACCTGCGCAAACTTCAGCTTCGCCATCTGTTGCTTTTGACTTTGCGCGTGCTGCTCATCGCCTTGTTGTGCCTGGCGCTGGCCCGGCCGCGACTGTTCGTCGAGGGCTTGGGGCTTTCCAGCGATCGGCCGGTCGCCGTCGTACTTGTTGTCGACACCAGCCTCAGCATGGACTACAAGACAAGCGACGGCGTTTCGCGCCTGGACGAGGCGAAAAAACGCGGCGCGGAGCTCATCAACACCCTGCCGGAAGGCAGCCGGGTCTTGATTCTGGAAACGTCGGACGCGCCAGCGTCCCAGCGCGGCGATTGGCTGACATCGATGGGCCAAGCGCGCGAGCGCATCAAAGGCCTCAAAGTGCGGCCAGAAGCGGGCTCCTTCCTACCGACGCTGGAGCAAGCGTATCGTTATCTCGGCGACCTGGCGCGAGCTAAGGAAGATGACACCAGCCGCTTTTTGCCGCGGATCATCTGCGTGCTGACGGATCGGACGCGGGCCGCTTGGGACGCATCGCGCATCGAAGCCGTGCTGGATGCGAGCGACCGGATTGCGCCGACGCTGGAAGGGTTGCGGCAAACGCGCGGCACGATTCCGGCACTGGCGGATCTCTTGAAGGAACTGCGGGCGCAACTGCCGCCGTCGCCGGGCCGCGACTATCCGGAGCAGGCTTTGCTCGATGCGCTCGATCAATTGCGCGAGCGCGTGCCCGGTCTGAGTAAGTCCGACTTTCCACCGGACGAAAAGCTGATGCAGCTCACGCAGAACATCCTCAAGCGCACTCGTGACTTGGCCAATCAGCTCGATACATCCGCCGAGGATGAAAACACTAGCACGACGCGCGACCAAGACACTAGCCCGACGCGCGAGCGAGGGACCAAAGACGTCTACCGCGCGAAACTGCAGAAGAGCTTGCACTCGTTGTGGCGCGATCTGCGCGGGGCTCAGACCCTCGTCGTAGACGTCGGCGTGGACCAGCCGATCGATCTTGCGGTCGTCAACCTGGATTTTCCTAAGCTCCCGAGCGGCGAGGCCCGCCAGCTTTTCGGCGAAGAGGAAACCATCCTGCTGCGCGCGATCGTGAAAGCGACCGGCCGCGACTTCTCGACGACGCTCCTTTGCCAGCTCGACAAGAAGACCATTCAGCAACCGGTCGATCTCAAGGCGGACGAACAGAAGTACATCGCTTTTGAAATCGACCTGGAGGCCTTGAAGCTGACGCCTGGATTTCACCAGCTCGAAATCAAACTGGCGACGTCCGATCTCATGGCATTCAACAACCAGCGCTTCGCGACCATTGCCGTGCGCCAGCCGCGCCGCGTTTTGGTGATTACCGATGAGCCCGAAAATGCCAAGAGTTTTGTCAAAGCGCTCGAATCACTGCCCCAGCGTTTCGTTACTGACAACAAGACCCCGCAAGAGGCGGAACGGGCCGATTGGTTGCGTTATCACGTCGTTTACCTGCTTGGCGTGAGCGCGCCGCGCGACAGATTGTGGGACCTTGCCCATGCCTATGTCCTGCAAGGCGGCAGCGTCGGCGTCGTGCCCGGCGGCGATGACATGAGGACCGACATCTACAATCAACAGGCCGCACAGAGAATTCTCCCGGGCTTGCTGCAAAGGAAAGAGCAACACGGCAAGGTCGACGATCAGAACAGCGGCGCGATCTGGAACCTCGGGCAAGACAGCATCTTCCAGCACCCATTGATGAGCCCGTTTCAGCGCTGGCGCGAGAATGACAACATCGATTTCATCCGTACGCCGCGCGGCGCGTTTTCCTTGTGGGAAGTAAAGCCGCATGCCAAGGATTCGCTTGTTATTGTGCAGTATGCCGACGAAAACAAGCGCCCGGCGCTTCTAGAACGCAAACTCGTCTCCGACAAGGGCCGGCCCGGCAAAGTGCTGCTGTTCACGACACCTTTGGACAGTCGCGCGCCGCTCTGGAACCACTACTTAAGGAACTCGTTTTATCTCACGCTAGTCGGCCTGTGCACCAACTACCTCGCCGGCGCGACCGACGAGCCGCAGTTGAACTTTCCCTGTGGCCACGAGCCGGACTTGGCGTTGCCTTTAGCGGCGCGTTTTCCGTCGTTCACCTTGCACGGACCGGATACGCTCGAACAGATTCCCGTCGGCGAGAAGCCGAACATCCTGCGCCTGAAGCAACTGGCCGCGCCAGGCAACTACTCCCTGGACGGCAAATCCGGTGACGACGTGGACAAGCGCATCGCCGCGTTCAGCCTCAATGTCGCGCCGGCGGAGAGCGACCTGTCGCGCGTGCCGCTGCGCGAACTCGCCGCCGTGCTCGGTCCCGATGCGCTCGTGCCGATGGACCGGCAAGCCAGTTTGCGCGACGCGCTCGGCGGGCACTGGAATGAGCCGGTGGAATTGTTTCCATGGCTCATGATGGCGCTGCTCGTGGCCTTGGCGCTGGAAAACCTGCTGGCGAATAAGTTCTACCGGCGCGAAAACGTGGAATTGGAGGAAGCTTCCTTGCGAGCGCGCAGCGTGGACTGAGGTACTTGAATCAACATGATCCTTTTTGGCGCCACATCTCTGACCATCGATCCGGCCGCGCCCTGGTCCGCGCCGGGGGTGGGCTTGCTCGCGCTTCTGGGCGTGGCGGCCGTGCTGGTGCTGCTCACGCTTTGGACCTACCACGGCGTGCGCAATGTCGGCGGCCGGCGCGTTGCCCTCATCCTCGCGCTGCGGCTGGCCGCTCTTTTCCTCACCGCGCTCGTGTTGCTTAGGCCCTCGCTCGCTTTCGAGGAAGACGAGACGGCTATGCCCTCCAAGCTGCTCATTCTTGGCGATTATTCCGCCAGCGCTCAAACGACGGACGCGTTCAATGGCCAGTCACGTTGGGACAACATGCAGCGGATCTTGAAATCCTCGCCCGTCACCGAAGCGCTGGAGCGCCTCGCCGCCGATAAGGTGGAAGTCGCCTATTACCTGGGCGCCGGCGATGTACGAGCCTTTTCGCCCGACATCCAGCCGAACGGCAAGACCACCGACATCGGCTACTGGCTGCATGAGCTCTGGCAGCGCCATGGCCGGGAGCAGAACCTGCGCGGGCTGGTCCTTCTTTCCGATGGGGCGGACCACGGCGCACGCTTTTCCGCCTTGGAGAAAGCGGCCCTCTATCGTGGCTCGTGCCCCATTTACACCTTCGGTCTGGGGCGCACGACGACCACGCCCAAACAAAATGACATCGAGCTTAAGGAGATTCGCGTTGCCCCCGATCCGGTGAGCGTCAAAGGCAAGCTGACGGTCCAGGGCTTCGTCAACGCGCCGGGCTTCGAAAACTCCATCGTCAACGTTAGTCTTTGGATCGAAGAGCGCGGCAAGGCGCCGCGTCAAGCCGGATCGACGAAGCGCGAAGTCTTGAAGAAAACGCAGCGCAATGAAATCAATTTCGAGTGCGATGCTCCGGATCAAGCGGGCGAGATCAAAGTCACACTCAAAATCGAGCCGCTGCCGGGCGAAGTCTCCATTCTTAACAACGAAGTCACCACCTACGTCTCCGTCACCAAGGACGGCGTCTACATCCTCTGGGTCGAAGGCCGCCTGCCGCACCTCGAAGCGACCACAGCCATCCGCTGGGCCTTGAGCAAGGACCAGCGCTTTCGCGTGTATTTTGCAGAGTGTCTGCAACAGGAAAAGCCGAAAGCGGCAGCGGAAGACTGGCGCAACTTCGACAATCACGCCTACGACGTGATCGTGATCGGCGACATCTCCGCCGAACGCTTCGCGGGCGGCAAAAAATCAGAGGTCTTCGAAAAACTGCGCGAGCTGGTCACGCACGGCAAGGGCCTCTTGATGATGGGCGGCCATGAAACGTTCGGCAACAGCGACTGGCATCATCCGTTCGCGGCCGATGTGGCGAGCCTGTTGCCCGTCGAAATCAATGTGCAGGGACAGATTGAAGAGCCGGTGCGTATGGTCCCAACGCCGGACGGGAAAACATATGTGCTGCAGCTTACCAACAGCGTCGCGGGGAACGAGAAGCTTTGGAAGGAGCTGCCGCCATTGGACGGCATCACGCGGCTGGGGAAAGTAAAGCCAACGGCAAAAACGTTTGCCGCCGGTCCGGCAGACGAGCCGATTCTGGCTTATCACCAAATCGGCGATGGCCGGGTCATGGCGCTGGCCGGGGACACCATGTGGAAAGTCTGGCGGCGCTCGCCGGAAACGCTCAAGGCTTATCAAACGTTTTGGATGCAGATGATGCTGTTTTTGGCGAAACAGGAGAACATGGAGGGCAACGTCAAGATCGTGCTCGATAGACGCCGGCTTAAAGCGCATCCAGGCGAGCGCTTGCCGTTCACCGTGAGCGTCCGCGGCAAGAGCGGCGTGGACGTTCCCAATCCGCAGTTCACCGTCAAGGTGACTGCCCCGGACAAAAAGACCTACGACGTAGAAGTGCAGCGCGACGTCGCCGAATTCCGCGGCTTGTACCAGATGAGCGAGGCGGCGGGCGAATACCGCATTGAAGCCAGCGTCAAGGGCAAGGACGCTCAAGGCAACGACCTGGACCTGAAGCCGGGTGAAGCGCATTTCTTGGGCTACGGCGAAGACTGGGAGACGCAGCGCACCGCTGCCGACCACGACCTCTTGGCGAAAATCGCCGACGTATCCGGGGGCCGTTTCCAACTGGCCGACGAGCGCAAGCTCGCCCAATTGCTGGAAGAGATCCACGCGGCCCGGCAAAACCAGCCGCGCCCGCGCCGCGACCTCTGGCCCGACTGGCGTCGCCATCCCGGGTCCGACAGCGTCGGCGACCAGCTCGGCACGCTCTGGAGCACTGCCGCCCTAGCCTGCTTCGTCTTGTTCGTCGCCCTCGTGTGCACGGAATGGTACCTGCGTCGCCGTTGGGGATTGGTTTGAATACTATCCACAGATGTCGCAGATTTCACAGATTCGAATCTGCGTAATCGGTGAAATCTGTGGATCACTTGAATATGGCGCAAAAAAGAATCATCTCCTTGATCGCCAGCGCCACGGAAATTGCCTGTGCGCTCGGCTTTGAAGATTCGCTCGTCGCCCGGTCGCACGAATGCGACTATCCGCCCTCCGTGCGCCGGCTGCCGGTGTGCACAGCGCCGCGCTTCGACGTCACTGGCTCGAGCCGGGACATCGACAACAACGTCAAATCGCTCCTGGAGCAAGCGGCGTCCATTTACGCCGTGGACGCGGAGCTGCTGCGTGAACTGCGCCCGGACGTGATCCTGACGCAGGCGCAGTGCGACGTGTGCGCCGTCAGCACGAAGGACGTGGAGAACGCTCTTTGCGATTGGACCGGAACCCGGCCGCGCGTGGTCACGCTCCAGCCCGATTGCCTCGCGGACGTTTGGCAAGACATTCGGCGCGCTGCGGACGCCTTGGATGTGCCGCGCCGCGGACATGAGTTGGTGCAGACGTTGAAAGAACGCATGCAAATGATCGCTACCCAAGCTCGCGCTGCAATACACAAGCCGACGGTCGCGTGTCTGGAGTGGCTCGATCCGTTGATGGCAGCGGGCAATTGGGTGCCTGAACTCGTGGAGATGGCCGGCGGCGTGAACCTCTTCGGTGAGGCGGGCAAGCACGCGCCCTGGATGTCGTGGGCGGAGCTATCCGAGCGCGACCCGGAAGTCATTGTCGCGATGCCGTGCGGTTTCGATTTGGAGCGCACGCGCAAGGAAATGGAGCAATTGCCAAAACATCCAGAGTGGAACGCGTTGCGTGCCGTGCGCGACGGTCGCGTTTACGCCACGGACGGCAATCAGTTCTTCAATCGGCCTGGGCCGCGCCTTGTGGAGTCGTTGGCGATACTTGCTGGGATATTGCACGGGCAAGAGAATGTAGAAGGCACACGCCGTGTGCCGTAAGCACGACGGCACACGGAGTGTGCCTTCTACATTAGTGACAAAGCGATTTGATACACCTCTTCCGCGTCCATGATTTGATCGTTGCTTTCGAAGAGACGGGCGATAGCGGCCTTGTGCGTCTTCATCTTCGTGTCGCCCACGCCGATCGCGCCGTACGAGATCACGCCATCGCGCGTGGCCCCCTTGTCCATCACTTCCACTCCCTCAATGCCCAAAGGCGGCACGGCGTTGAGGTCGATGGCCACTTTCAAGGTTGGGCACGCCAGCCGTGCGGCCTTCGGCAAGAGTACAGCACTCGCGGCGCCGGCGGCGATGATCAGCGTCCGGCCGGCGAGGGCCGCGCTCAACTCTTGCACAGAGCCGGTGGCCACGGGCGTAAGCTTGGCGCCGAGTGCTTTGACGGCGATGTCCTGGCAGACCGCGGCGGCGCGTGCTTGCTGCCGGGAACCAACGCGAATCTCTGCTCCTTCGCGGGCCAACAGGCGAGCGACGCGCTGACCGACCGGACCGGTGCCGCCCAGGACGAGGGCAGGGCAGCCTTTCAATTCGATATGACGCTTGGCGGCGCAGACCGCGGCGGCAGCGGTCGTGTTGGCGCCGTTGGCGTCCAGCAGTATCGAGACGCGCAGACCAAACTGCGGTAACAGGTGCTTTTGCGCCTCGCGCAACAGGTCTTCGCCCGCCGCCACATTGCTGCCGCCGATGAAGATGGCCGTGCGCTTCAAGTCCTTCGGCCCGCGCGTAAAAATCGCCCCATGCACCAGGCCCTGCACGTCCGCGGGCTTGACGCCGCCGTAGCTGAACACCTCATCGGCCCCGGCATCGACGGCGACCACGCGGTCGAACACGCTCGGCTGCGGATCGCTGTCAAGCTGGATCAGGAGCTTGCGCTTTTCCATGATAGAAGAGTGAGTGGTGAGTAGTGAGTGGTGGCACTCACCACTCACTACTCCCACTAACCAAGACTACTTGGGCGAGAAGGGATGCTTCGCCGAATCTTTCTTGGAGGTAATTTCTTCGATCTTGGGCTCGCCCTTCATGGCGCGGGCAATGGAGAGCTTGGTGGCCTCGTAGTTGTATTGGTAGATCTTGGTGTCGTCGGCGGCTTGCCAGTGGATGAAGACGCCGCACACGATGACCAGGTTCTCGGCGTCCTTCGCGGGAATAACGCCGGACGCGACGCTGTCGGCAACCGCCTTGGCGACGGCGGCCTGTGCCGGACCGAACATTTGCACGGCCTGCTTGGCGCCCTTGATCGTGACCTTGGTGATGAGCACCGTCGCGGGCTTACAAATGAGGTTCGGGGTCAATACCGCGAGCAGATTGGAATGCCCTTCCGATTGCCGCGCGAGGGCGTTGGCGAAAGCGTTGCCGACCGGGCCGTCCTTCGAACCGATCATGAGGTCGATGTGGGCCACTTCGTTGCCGTCGCCGACCAGGGCTTCACCGATGAAAATGGACATGGTGCGAACTCCTTTTTTTGGTACGTAAGCGTGTGTGCCGATGAGAAAGAAGATACCACCCGCGCGGCGAACTTCAACGGCTTTCCAAAAAATGATGCCACAGACGAGCACAGCCACGGATGAACACGGATGAACACGGAAAAAGACCAAGTGTGTCTCTTGTCCGTGTTTCATCCGTGTTCATCCGTGGCTCAATTCACCGCGCTGGGCAGCGCGAACAGCTTGGGATCGACTGGTCCGTTGATGGTAATTGATTCGAACGTGGTGGTCGTGTGCGTGACGGGTTGGCCGTCGATGATGGTGCGGACGGCGTGGGGCAGGGTGAGCCCGTCGACGGCTCGGAAGTCTGAGTAAACCTTGGCCAATTCACTGGTCCCCCAAGTGCCGCGTCCGCGATAGGCGACGGCTAAGATGCGACCGACAACCAGAGCAAACAAACCGGTGCGAAACGCTTCATCGCGAACCTCTTTCATCGGAGCTGGTGTATTCCTGCCGTTCCAAGAAATACAGCACCGTCGGCGTGCGGCAGCTCACTTGAAAAAGAAACGGCAAGTCCTCGCCCGATGGGACAAGACACAACGTGAGTAGATCTTTCTTCATTTGATAGATGCCGCGCAGCCGCTGCTCTTTGGCCTTGCCGGTTGGCACGGGGAACAAGTGCATTTCAATCTCGGCCGGCTTCGCGTCTTTGCCCACCTTGTAAGTGCCTAGGAACGAAATCATAGGCGACTCGAAGCGGACTTGGTCGCCGTGGAAGATGATGGTCACCTGACGATTGTTACCCGGATCTAACTCACTGCCGTAGAACTCTTTGCTGGCGTCGCCATGATCGGAGCGCCATTCGCCTTGAAACATCTTCTGTTCCGGCGACAGCGCGAGCGCGGGCGGCTCGTGCCGGGCGGGCGGTGGAGTGTGGGCTAGAGGCGGCGCTTCAGGACGGGACAAGGAAGGCCAAAGTGCCGCGCCCAGCGCAAAAAGGCAGCACGCCAAACCAGCGAGGAAGACCAGTTTCACTTTGCCGGCGGCCAGACCCTGCGCCAGATTTCCACTCAATGCCAGCGTCGCGGCGGGCACGGCGTCGGCAAGCGCTGCCAGCCCACCGGTCGCGAACAGCCGCGCCAACCGGCCGACGCCGGCTAAGAGGGCCGGCGAACATGCGCTGCAAAGGGCGTCGCGCGACAAGACGACCGCCAGGGTCGCCGCCGGCAGCGTGACGCCGCGGCGCACCAGGGCTTTGTGCAGCCGGCCGCGCGCTCGGTTGAGCCGCGACATAATCGTGCCCGGCGGACAGCCCAGTTGCTTGCCCGCTTCCTCGTTCGACTTGCCCTCCATGTAACAAAGCAGCACGGGCAAGCGGAACCGATCCGGCAGCCGCTTAATCTCCTCGTCCGGAATCCGTGCATACTCCCGGCGTTCGGCGACGTCCGCGGGATCGTCCTCAGCCCGCGGCGCGATGGTCCTCGGCTCCGACCGTGCGTCTGCCGGTTCGGGACGTGCTTTGTGTATTTCCCATGCGGCACGGAGCGCGACCGTGTGCAGCCAGCCCACCAGCGCCTGGCCTTCGCGAATGTTTTTGGCTTTTCGAATCAGGGTCAAGAAAGTGGCTTGAAATGCATCGTCGGCGTCGTTGCCGTCACCCAGAACCCGGCGGCTGACGCCCAGGACCAGACCCGCATGCCGGGCCACCAGTATTTCAATTGCCGTCCCATCTCCATGGCGCACATAACGTTGCAGCAATTCGGCGTCGGAGCCGTCCTCCCCTGACGGGGGCCTGAACAGTCGCCGCAGCTCGCCGGCCAGAGTGCTGAGTTTTCGAAGTTGCATGCTCGAGTCGCCTTTCAGGCACTCAATCCCTGCCTAAAGGAGAGTAAATGCAGCATTTCTCTTCCACATATTCTGGATTCTTTGCGGTTTTTTTATTTCTTTCTTTGTTTCGATTCCTTGATTCCTTCGAGTCTTTTGATGTGTTTTCCTAGAGCTTGCTTCAGGACAAAGCAGAACGGTTCGAGTTCTTGAGAGCCCGCCTCGGCCTGTACAAGGCCTCCTAGTCTCCGTTTGGCCAGCTTCAGATCTAGCGACGCTGTCTTTTTCCCGCGAAATTCTAGAGTCGCATTGATCGCCGCTTGGCGGCGAGCTTGCAATCCTTGATGGTTGAGACCGAGTTTTTGTATCGTTACCTTGGCGGCTCCATCACAATCGTTTGCTGCCGCCATTTCGCCGCGCAGGTTAAAGGCGAATCGGTCCTCACATCCTTGCGATCGTGGTGAAACGAACAAGTGCCGCTCATCAGGCGAGGGCCAGTTGGCCTTCTTGTGTGCGCCGTAAGCTACATAGCCGGAGTTTGGACTGGGATAACACGCTACCAAGTTTGCGTAACTGACATCTTCCCCATTTTGACAATGCTCTTGCGGAGTCAAGTGTTCGATATGCGAGTTGTTTGAATCGATCCCGATTCCTGTATAGGCGCACAGCCCACGCTGTTCCCGGACGAGTGCGACTTTGACCGTCGCCCTGAGTTCCACTGGCATCAAATCATAACCGAAATTGATGTCGGCCTGGCTTTGGGCGCGCCACTGCGTCAAGGCTATGGGCTCAGATTGGGACCTAATCTCCCGCATTCGATAGAGCCTCCAGGTTGTTGATTGTGGCCTCAATCCGTGCAGTGTCGCGAGTATCGCCGTATTGAAGTTCCTTCAGCCGTTGGAGGCCAGACCGCGCCGCCTCAAGATCACCCTCTTCCAACGATTGTTCGATCTGTTCAATGAGATTTCGAATCTCAGGCGTTCTCGACTCGGCGTCCATCAGTTCTTCGAGAATGGCATTCGAATCCAATCCAAACGAGTGCGCTGGTTCCTGCCCGACATGCGATTCATCCAGCAGCCGAATCTCATCTGGCTTCACTTCACCGATTACCTGCGGAGAGTGCGTTGTACACACAAACTGAATCTGCGGAAATGTTGTCTTGAGATCGGTGGCAACACGCCGTTGCCAGCGGGGATGCAGGTGCACGTCAAGTTCGTCGATAAGCACGACGCCAGGCGTCTGCTTCAGTACACGCGGAAGTGGCTCATCCTCTGTTGTCAACGAATCGGGCGGTACCAGGAAATTGTTTTGCGTCACTGTCTTGATTGCAATGTCGGCCACGAGCGCCAACATCATGCGCTGGCCCGCACTTAAGTTGCCGAATGGCTGGGCATGACCGCTTATGGATAGCACGATTTCTTTTCGATCTCCATCGAACCACATGCCGTCCGCGCCAGGAATACATCGTAGAGCCGCGCGGCGCACCACCTCAAATCCCGGCCGAAAGCGCCCACCACGGTTAACCGCCGCAATCGCCTCGCTTTGAAACCACTCGGCCAAGTCGGTAAGTCGTATGCGTTCGTTGAGGCAATCATAGAACGCTGCCCAGCGTCGCGCTGGTCCATTAGTTTTGGTTTTTTTCTTGAAGCTACGGTCTCGATGGGCCAGCCAGGCGCGCCCAGCGCCGTAATAAGCGATCACGGGAAGAATGATCTTTTCCTCCGCATTAGCGCGTTTATAACAGTCTGAGATAACGTCCAGTGCATCCTTTGCTTCAACATTGTTTGTAGTTCTCTTGCCGTGCCCAATTTGGCGAGCCCAGGTGACGTTACTATTCTGTATTTGACCGACAGCTTTGACTATCACACCGGTCGTGACTTCGCGAAAAAGCGTTCTGTCGCCCTGTTTGGTTGGCTCGAGGCGGATTTCTGCTGGGTCGATTGAACGTCGGCTATTCGCCAGATCGGAATCAGGAACGTCTACAAGCCAAACGCCCAAAGCAACGGCCAGCGCATCGAGGATGCTAGTTTTGCCCGATCCATTTTCGCCGACGAGCAAAGTGAATTGTCGATGGAATTCGATCGCCTGTTGCGCAAACTTCTTGAAATTCCGGACTTCGATACTTTCAATTCTCATGCGGCCTCCGAATCAACTTGCCGATTGCTGGTGATGGGGATTACGTCTGAGAACATTACTTTTCTCTGTAACAGCCTTGACGTTGTCAATGCCGCGCCGCCATTTGGCGTAAACTGTTTCATTCCGCACTCTGAATTATCCGCAACCCCACCGGCAACGCCTCGCCGAACATCTGGCTCTGTTCGTCCGATTCCAGCTCGGCCACTTCCTCCACCATCTGAATCCAATGCCCTGGCACCGATTGGGTCCGCAAGGCGGCCAAGACAGTTTCCCGATGGCTGTCGTCAATGTCGAGGGCGCGCTGACCGCTACGGCGCGCAAGCTGCGCCATACAGAACGCCCACGCCATCCGTTCGCTGGCGTTGCCCGGTTCGAAGCCGGCGATCGCATCGAGCCAGGCTTGAGCCGTTTGCGGGTGGACGACGGCGTTTAAGGGCCCGTAGAGGAGGACGCGGGCGCCCAGGCGCGTGAGCGCCCAGAAAGCGTAGGGCGGCACGGGGCTGCGCTTGCACAACTTGAGGAGCGGCGGGCCGAGCTGTTCCTTCATTTTCACGTCGATGCGTTCGAGGGCGGCGGCGGCGCGCCACATTTCCGCAAGCTCATTGGCCGCAGGCTTGGCGACATTCTTCGCTTTGGCCGGCAGGAGCACGGAGCGCAAACGGTTCAAGAGCGTGTTTTGCAATTGCAGATTGAGGCCGCCCGCGACGCGTCGCCACATGATCCAGAAATCCGCGCCGCCCTCGGGCGGGCCCATCGTCTTTGCCCCTCTCCCCCCAGGGGCGAGGGGAGTGCTGCGCGGCGCGTGCATGATCTTCCAAAGCTGCTCGACCCGAAAGCGGTCTAAAGGATCGCCGAAGCCGGGCCGGAGGCAGAAGCCGACGAGGTTGTACCAACGGCTTAGATGCCCAGGCGACTGACGGCGGCGGTCCGCGGTCTCGGCGAGAAAGTCCCAAAGACGCCGGCACAGGCCACTCGGCCACTTGTCGCGGCCGGCGTCGAGGGCGGCTTCGAGAGTCTTCGTCAACTGATGGGGATTCACCCCCTCACCCCCAACCCCTCTCCCCCCAGGGGCGAGGGGAGCAGAGAGGTATGTACCGCGGATCAGCTTTCCCGCGGCCTGCACCTGGTCTTCGGGCCAGACGTCAGTCAGCGCTTGCTTGGCGTCGTCGCCTTCACCGGCGGTTTCCTCGGGCTCTTTGACGATGTCGCGGACGTTGAACTCGAGCCGCCAGCGATTGTTGCCGTCGCGGGCGACACAGTGGAGTTCCAGCGTGCCGATTTCCGTGCAGCGGGCCGAAAGGATGACGGGGACGCTGCGCGTGCCGCTGCGTTTGCCGCCGCGCAGAATGGTGTGCAAGGGCGGCAACTGCAAAAGCTGCGTCGGCGCGACTTGCAAAATGTCGCCCGCTTTGTCGTCGCCGCGAATGGTCGATGTGTATAGCGGGAACAGAACCGGTTGGCCCAGTGCCAGCTCCATTTCCGGTTTAGCGAGGACGATCTCCTGGCCTTCTTCCAGATGTTGCGGCACGATACAGACGAGCGTGGTTTTTCCTTCGGCTTGGGCGTCGCCTTGGACGCCGAGGTAATAGGAGCGCGCGATGCCGCCGCCGATGCGCTTGCCGCCCGAGTGCCGCAGCCAGGCGAAATAGGCGGCGCCCAATGCGACCGCCAAATCCAGCGAGGGATTGGTCAGCACTAGCGGCGACCACTTTTCTTGAGATGTGCCGAACCACGACGCCAGCACGTCGATGATGCGGTCGCGGAGTATGGCAGGTTGAAAGACGCCGCCGTTGAAAAGTACGCACGCCGGATGGGCATACACTCCTTGCCCTGGAGGGAGAGGTGTCGGGGGTGAGGGGTGCGGCAGTCTCCCCTCGCCCTGAGGGAGAGGGGTCGGGGGTGACGGGGTCCTCGGTCTCCCCTCGCCCTGAGGGAGAGGGGTCGGGGGTGAGGGGGCGGCATGTTGATGCTTGCGCAAGAACGAAGCGAGATGCTTGGTGATGGCCGGGTCGGCGACATAGGGCAGGCCCATCTCGTGGAGACCGGTGCGGCGGCCGCGCTCGGGTTCGGCGTCGAAGGGCGTCGTCGGGAAGAAGCCGTCGAGCAGGGTTTTGCGCACTTCGTCGGGGGCGAGGCTGGTGTGCAACAAGCCGCCGATGACCTGTCGGCCGCGGCCCATGACCGTGACCGAATAGGAGGCGGGGGGGTCGGGCTGGAGCAGCGTCTCTTTCGCCTGGCGGCAAGCTTGGGTGAGCGTGCCGTACTGGGCGGCGTCGAGCCGGCCGGCGGCAGGCAGCTTGGTTTCGACGAATTTGGCCAGGGCGAGGTCCATGTTGTCGCCGCCCAAGAGCAAGTGATCGCCGACCGCTTGGCGCACGAAGCCGAGTTCCCCCTCTTGCTCGACAGCCTGGATGAGGCTGAAGTCGGTGGTGCCGCCGCCCACGTCGATTACCAGGCACTGATCGTCCGCTTTGAGCCGATTCGCCTCCTGTTGGGAATGCGTCGCCAGCCAGCAATAGAAGGCGGCCTGCGGTTCCTCCAGAAGGGTCGCATTTTCCAAGCCCGCTCTCCGCGCCGCTTCGACCGTCAGTGTCCGCGCCATGTCGTCGAAGGACGCGGGCACGGTCAGTACCACGGGAAGGTTTTCCAAGCGATGTGCTGGTTTGCCTTGCGCCATGACATGGTTCCAGGCGTCGGCCATGTGGCGCAAATAGCGCATCGACGCTTCCACGGGAGAAAGGCGCTCGACGTCCGGCGGCGCGCTCCAAGGCAGAAGCGGCGCGGAGCGATCGACGCCGGCATGGCACAACCAGGACTTGGCGGACGTAACCAACCGGCCGGGGATGCGGGCGCCATGATTGCGCGCGAACTCTCCGACCGCGAACACGTCTTTGGGCGCGCCGTCGGAGCCGCGTTTGGGAGGAGCGTCCGAGCCGCGACCGTGAGGGAGCGGGGCAGTGTCCCCTCGCTCGCGCGTCGGGCTAGCGTCCCCTCGCTCGCGCGTCGGGCTAGTGTCCCACGGCAGGGCGGTCGCGCCCGCCGGCAGGTCATGGCTGCCGGGCAGGTAGAGGAAGGAGGGCAGCAATTCGCGCGGCGCGGTTTCACCAGGCGCGACCAGTTGCGGCATGCGGAAGGGATGTACGACCGGCGCCGCGCCCCGCTTTGGTTCCTGCAAGTCGATATAGGCGAGGGCGCTGTTCGTGGTGCCCAGGTCGATGCCGACGAGATAGCGTGTACTCATGCAGTATTCCGCCATGTTCTTCGTACATTCTATTCACTGTTGGGTGGCATGCTTTCGCCGATCCTTTGCAACGGCTGCGCACTTCGGACCAGCACGGCGAAAGCATGCGGAAGCGCCAAGTTGCGTGGCGCTTTTACATGCCTTGGCGGTGCTGGTCCCGAGTTCGTTGTCCTTGCACACGAGCCGCCAAGGCATGCCACCCAAGTCACTCGCGAGGTTCAACGATCGCCATTCCACTTTCAACATTGAGCAACGAGTTGTGTAGCCTCTTGTTTGCAACGAAGAAGTGCTTTAGCATCACAGGCATGAGCCAACCCGCGCCGAGAATGGGGTTGCCGCAACCCCGGCCCATGGCCGCTGCGCCCCAAGGATCGCGGCCGACGCCGGTCGCCACACGGCCACGGCTATTCGATTATCTGTTCCTGTTTCTGGGAATCGGCGTGTCCGCTCTCTTGGCCGACGTAGGCGGGCTGCGCGCCATCCCATCGCAGATTGACGTGTCCGCGTTCGTCGCGTCGTTCGCCCGCATCTTTCCGTTTCTGTTATTCTTGCCGCTTGGCATCGTGCTGTTCTGGCCGATGTTCTATTTCAATCAGAAACTGCTGGGCCGGCAGCGCGAGCTCACCTCCGGCGAATGGCTGCTGGGCCTGGCTTGGCTGGTGGGCCTCTTGTATTCGATCTGGCTTTTGTGGCGTGGGCTGGGCACATTGCCTGAGTTCATGAGTTCGTCGGATTTCAAAAACGGCGTCTTGATGGGCTATGTGATCTTCATGGCGTCGATGGGCGGTTTGGCCTTCTTGCTCTATGTGATCGGCTTGATCGGCCGCTGGGTGCTGCCCTGGACGCACACGTTCGGCCTCGCGCTACTCCTCTGGCCGCTCGCGCCGCTGGGGCTGTGGTGGCTGAGCGGAATGAAATTGGAATGAAACGCATCCTTGGCTTGGACATCGGCGGCGCGAACCTGAAGGCGGCGCATACGGCCGGCACGGCCCGCATCGTTCCGTTTCCGCTTTGGAAAAAACCGAGTGAGCTAAGCGCCGCCTTGGGTCGACTCGTGGACGGCATCGCCGCCTATGACGCGCTGGCCCTGACCATGACGGGCGAGCTGTGCGATTGCTACGCCAACCGCTGGGAAGGGGTGCGGGCAATCGCGCACAGCGTGGCGGAAGTGGCCCACGAAACGCCGGTTTTAGTATGGGCATCGCCGGGTGAGTTTATTTCTCTCGCGGACGCGCGGCACGAGCCTTGGCGCGTGGCCTCGATGAATTGGCTAGCGCTGGCATTGTTCGTCGGCCGCTTCGCTCCTGCCGGTCCGGCATTGCTGCTCGACATCGGCTCCACGACCACGGACCTCGTGCCGCTCTCCAATGGCAAACCCCAACCCAAAGGCTGGACCGACTACGAGCGTCTGGCGGCCGGCGAACTCCTTTACATGGGCGTGCGCCGGACGCCCGTCTGCGCTTTCCCAAGCAACAGACCGCTCGCCGCCGAGTTTTTCGCGACCACGCTCGACGCCTATCTCTTGCTCGATCAACTGCCCGAGAATGAAAACGACGTCGCCACGGCGGACGGGCGGCCCGCCACCAAGCATTGGGCCCACGTGCGGCTGGCGCGGATGCTGGGCGGCGATGGACAGATCGTGCTCAAGGAAGAAACGCTGCAGCTTGCCCGTTGGATTCACGAGCAACAGCACGAGCGCTTGCGCCAAGGATTGCGGCAAGCGCTAGAGAACAACTTCGCCGACCAACCGCGACCGGTGCCAGCGCTATTGGCAGGCAGCGGCGTATTCCTGGCGCGTCAGTGCTTGGCCGAACTCGATCTCGCGCCTGTCGCGCTGGAACGCTTGTGGAGCCCCGAAGCGTCGGAAGCGGGCTGCGCGTATGCCGTGGCCATGCTCGCGGCTGAATTGTGATGCGTTGCGACTCAAAGATGATCATCGTGAAGGTAGGTGGGAGCTTGTACGACCTGCCGCGCCTGGGTGGCCGGCTGCGTGACTTGATCGCCGGGTTGGGTCCGCGCGGCTTACTGTTTCCCGGCGGCGGGCCGGCGGCCAACGCTGTCCGCGCCATGGATCGCGCCCAGCGTCTCGGTGAGGAAGCGTCGCATTGGCTGGCCATTCACGCGCTCGCGGTAAACGCACAGTTTTTGCGCGCGCTCTTGCCGGAGCTGCCGGTCCTGGAATGGCCGAGGGCTGGCGACTTTCCTGGATGGGCGATTGCCGAGCCGTACTCGTTCGCGGTTGCCGACGAGGAGTATGCCGAGCATTTGCCGCATACATGGGACGTGACCAGCGATTCCCTGGCGCTGCGGCTGGCGCAGGTGGTGGGGGCAGCGGAATTGCTGCTGCTCAAGTCCATTTCCGCGCCGGAGCGAGCCGACTGGCGGCAATTGTCGCAAGACCGGGTCGTCGATGGGTACTTTCCGCAGCTCGTGGAGCAGCAGACTTCATTACGAGTGCGGCTCGTCAACTTTCGCGAGTTTGTCGCCCCCTCACCCCCAACCCCTCTCCCCCCAGGAGCGAGGGGACGACTTGGAGACTTGCCACTTTGATCTGGCCGTGCAATCGTCTAATATAAGCGGACAACCTTCATCCATTGCCGGAGAACTACATGACTCGCCGCTTGTTCACTCTTCCGAAGGTTCTTATCTGTCTTATCGCGCTGGCTTCCGTATGGACCGGCTGGGCGCTGGCCAATAACGAAGCCAGCGAAGCCCGCATGCTGGAGGATTTGAAGTACTTGGCCAGCGACGAATGCGAAGGCCGGGGCATCGAGACCCAAGGCATCCACAAGGCCGCCGACTACATCGCCAAGACGTTTGCAGGCATCGGCGTCAAGCCGGGCGGCGTCGAGAAGTCGTATTTTCAGCCGTTCAATTATTATTTCGGTCCCGGCAAGGAAAAAGGGCCGAGCAAGCTGACGTTGAAAGGTCCTCTCGGGCAAGCCATTGAACTCAAACAAGGCGTCGACTTTCAAGTATTGGGTTTGTCCGCCCGCGGCACGGTGTCGGCGCCGATTGTCTTTGCCGGCTACGGCGCCATCGCGAAGGAAATCAACTACGACGACTACCAAGGCATCGACGTCGCCGGCAAAGTCGTATTGCTGCTGCGGCGCACGCCGCGTTTCCGCAACGCCGCCGTCCCCTTCGACGGTCCGCGCAAGGAGCAGCATGCCGCTTTGGAAATGAAGATGGGGCTTGCCGA
>JAKEHV010000196.1 GCA_022614915.1 Gemmataceae bacterium
TGACTTTGGGCGGCGACCTTGCCGCCGTGCATTTCAACGAACAGCTTCACCATCGCCAATCCCAGTCCCAAGCCGCGGCGGTCGAACTCGAAATCGCCGGACGAATGGCGCGACACGTCGAAGCGCGTGAAAAAGGGCTCGAAAATGCGCGACAGGCTGGCGGCGTCGATGCCGGTGCCGTTGTCGGTCACCGCGATTTCAACCTGCCCGTCGCTGCGGCGGGCGCTCAGGCGGATGCGGCCGCCGTCCGGCGTGAACTTGATGGCGTTGACCAACAATTGCACCAGGCTGTCATGTATCTTGTCCGGCTCCGCCCACACGGACCCCACTTCGGCCGCCGCTTCCACTTGAAACTCGTGCCCGCGTTGCTTCACGAAGGAATCCACTTCGGCCGCCGCCGCGCGCAGCAGACCCGCCACATCAGTGGTCCGCGGCTGCAAAGTCCGTTCGTATTTCTCGGCTTGCAGCATCTTCACGACCTGATTGACGCGCTCATTCAGGCGGACACTAGCCTTGTGCATTTGCCCCATCCAGTCGCGGAACGGCTCCTGCGCGGCCGGCGAACCATGCGCTAACTCCGAAAGCCCCATGACAATCGTGAGCGGCGTCCGCAGTTCGTGGCTGGCCACACGGATGAACGCTTTCTTTAATTCGTTGGCCTGGCGCAGGTCGACGTTGGCTTTCTCCAACTGCAGGTTCTTTTCCTGCACTTCGCGGATCAACTGCCGGCGTTCCTCCTGCAAATCGTAGTAATCGACCGCTTGCCGCAGAATCGACTTAAGCTCTTCTGATTCCCACGGCTTGGAGATATAGCGGTAGACGTTGCCCTGGTTGATCGCGTCGGTGACCGCGTTCAGATCGGCGTAGGCAGTAAAGAGCAGCCGGACGGCTTCAGGATGGGATTCCTTCAGATGTTTGAGAAACTCCACGCCCGTCATCTCGGGCATGCGCTGGTCGGTCATGACGATGTGGATTTTCTCATTCTGAACGATCTTGAGGGCTTCGGTGGCGCGGGTGGCGGTCAGCACTTTGTAGTCGAAGCGCAAGAGGTCCTTCACGCTTTGCACCAGATCGGGCTCGTCGTCCACGACCAAGAGGCAATGCTTCTTTTGGATAGCCATGGCGCCTCCCCGCCTCGTTCACGATGCCATGTATTATGCCGTTGACGAGACGGGTCGCAAGGGGCAGATTGACTTATATTAAGCAGCAAAGGAGGATTTCGATGCCCACGCACATCGGCCAACCGACGCGCATTCAGGCTGCGGGGAACAAGCCGAAATTGATCGACGAGTATATTGGCCGCGTCAATTCGCGGACCGAAGCGGCCAGCGTGGCGCACATGCGCAGCCCGGGCGGCTGGGTGGAGCCTGGCCAGACGCCCGAGTTCGAGGAGTTCACGATTGTGCTCAAGGGATTGCTGCGCGTGGAGTACCGGGGCGGCGCGCTCGATGTCTGCGCCGGGCAGGCGGTGATCGCGCATCCGGGCGAGTGGGTGCGCTACAGCACGCCAGACGCCGACGGCGCGGAGTATATTGCCGTTTGCCTGCCGGCGTTCTCGCCCGAGACCGTGCGCCGCGACGAAACGTAATCTATCAACGTAGCCGAAGTCGTGAGACTTCGGTCGCGACAAATCCTTCCGAAGTCTCACGACTTCGGCTACCAGTCGATTGAGGTTTTTGGATGCAGGCAGTGTCGGCAATCGTCTATAGTGTAGCAGTATCTCAACATCCGAAAGGACAACTCCATGTCGCGCGTCGTGGCCGGTTTGATTTCATTGTTCATGCTCGTTTCCTGGGCCCGCGCGGGGGACGAGGGCATTGCCGGCAATTGGAAGGTCACCATCTTGGAAGACGGCAGCCAAGTTTCCTTTTGGCTGTTGCACCTGGAGAGCAAAGGCGGCAAGTTGTCGGGCACTGTCGAATCCATTGCGAAGATCCCGCCCACGCGCTTGGAAGAAGCAAAGACGAGCGGCGACCTGCTCTTGTTCACGCTGCGGATCAAGAACGGCCCGGTGTTTACCTTCGAGGGCAAGCTGCCCCGCGCCGGCGCTAAGAAGATCTTCGGGTCGCTAGCGCGGGCCGGGCAGATGATCCCGGCCATTCTCGAGGCAACGCCGGCTCAAAACCCCGCGGAACTCGATCGCGAGATCCTGATGCGAACGCCGAACGATCCGCGCGTATTTGCCGCCGCCCTCAGCATGATTCGCAATGCCAAAGACAACAAAGCCACGGCCAAAGACGCGCAAGAATGGGCGGAAATCGCCTTGCGCTCGGGAGAGCTCTATGGTCCGCGCTGGCAGCTCGACGTGGCCCTTAAATTGATCGACGCGCTTGTGGAACAAGAGGGCTTCGGCGCGGCGGCGGTCGAAACCGCGCGCAAGGCGGAAAAGTTGCTCGACGCGTCCGCGCCGCTCGACGCCCGGTTGCGCGTCCTCACAGCCTTGGGCGACGCTTTGCGCCGCGCCGGTCAACCCGATCAGGCCAAGGAAGTGGACGGCCGCTTGGACAAGCTGGAAGACGACGCCTATCAGGCCTATGCGGCCAAGTCGCTGGACTTCAAGTTGGAGAAGTTTCCCGGTCGCAAGGCGAAAAGCAATCGAGCGGCGCTGGTCGAGCTGTTCACCGGAGCGCAATGTCCGCCCTGCGTCGGCGCGGACTTGGGCTTCGACGCCCTCTCCAAAGCGTACGCGCCTTCCGACGTCGTTCTGTTACAGTACCACTTGCACATTCCCGGACCGGACGCCTTGACCAATGGCGATTGCGAGGCCCGCGCCGAATTCTACGACGATAAGATCCGCGGCACGCCGTCCATTTTCTTCAGCGGCAAAGTCGCGACCATCGGCGGCGGCAGCAGGGAGGAAGCTCCTGACTTGTTCCAGGAATATCAACGCGTCGCCAATCCCATCTTGGAAACGCCGACGGCTGTGCAAGTTCAAGCTAGCGCGCTCCGTAAGGGGGACAAGGTGGAGATCAAGGCCACTGTCACCGATCTCGACAAACCCGGCGAGAAGGTGAAACTGCGCTTCGCCCTGGTCGAAGATTGGGTGCGTTACAAAGGCCGCAATGGCCTCACCTATCATCATCGGGTGGTGCGCGCTTTTCCGGGCGGCGCGGCCGGCTTCGCTCTGCCCAATCGCGTCGCGGGGCACTCCGCCGTCGTCGATCTCGGCGAGCTGCGGCAAAAGCTGACCAAATACCTGGATGACTATGCCCGCGCCGAAGTGCCTTTCCTCGACAGCCAACGGCCCATGCGTTTGCGCAACCTAAGCGTTGTGGCCTTCGTGCAAGACGACGCCACCCAGGAAGTGCTGCAAGCGGTGAATGTGCCGGTCAAAGAGTAGCGAAAAGCTCCGGTCGCTTACGTTCCCGGCTCGCCTTGAATTCCCATTTTGCCTCGTCCTCCGGGCTGCGCAGGACGCCTTGTCAATTCTCCCAAAAGTCGCCATTATCTGCCCGGTCGCCGTTTTTCGTAGAGCAAGCGTCCTTGCTTGCTCGATTGGACAAGCGGGGACGTTTGTATTACGGCGGTAGGGGGGCAAACGCATGACGACGTTTTGGCGATGGACGGCGGGATTGGCAATCGCCTTGTTGATGATTCTGGTTCCGACAATTCACTATCGCAACATCTACACGCACGGCAAACGGCTGCGGACCGTCGTGGAGGGTAAGTTCTACCGCAGCGGCTGCCTGACGGCGGAGGGCTTTCGCGAAGCCATCCAAAAGTACAAGATCAAAACGGTGCTCAACCTGCAGGATGAAGCCCCCGATCCCGACCTGTGGAACCATTACTTCACGACAGCCACCACCAAGGAAAGCGAGGTCGTGAGCGCGGCGGGGGCAAAGATGGAGTTCCTGCCGGTGGAATTGACTTATCCCTGGGACTATCCCGAAAAGCAGCCGGCGACGATCGAACGCTTCCTCGCCCTCATGGATAATCCGAACAACTACCCCATACTGATTCACTGCCGGGCCGGCCTGCATCGCACCGGCTGTCTCGTCGCTCTTTATCGCATGGAGTACGAGGGCTGGTCGAAGGACGACGCCTTGCGCGAGCTCAAAAACCACGGCTTCGGCGAGACCATGAGCACGTCGGCCAACCCGTACATCGTGCAATACATCCTGGGCTACGAGCCGCGCTCGGTTCGGCCTGTCGCCGGCCAACGCCTGGTTCCGGGCCGGCTTACTTCGCGCAAAGAGTAGTCCCCACGCTCCGCGTGGGGTGAGTGCTCCACGCGGAGCGTGGAGTCTACGATGGATCGGCAGCTATGTTTACTTTGCTGGATCGCCAATTGACGTACAGCTTTCTCAAGGCGTACATCGTCTGTCTTGTCAGCCTGATCGGCCTGGTCATCATCGTCGACATGTTCACCAACATCGACGAGTTCGCCCTGTCGAAAGACGGCAATCTGCTCGAACGCATCGTCACGTTTTACGGCATCAAGACCACGCAAATCTTCGACCGGCTGTGCGAGGCCGTCGTTCTGCTCGCGGCCATGTTCACCGTCGCCTGGATGCAGAAAAACAACGAAATGCTGCCCTTGCTTTCGGCAGGGGTTTCGACGCGGCGCGTGGTCCGGCCGATCTTGATCGCGTCGTGTCTGGTGCTGGGTCTTGCCATCCTCAATCAGGAACTTGTGCTGCCGCAAATCGACGTATACACCGCTGAGGACCGCACGGGCGACAAATCGCGACAGCTGATCGTGCAAGGCGGCTTCGAGAGCAACGGCATCCACATCACCGGGCGAGCGGCCTATCGCGACGAATACAAGATCGTGGACTTTGCCGTCAATTTTCCGGCCAAGATCGGCTTCGATCGCATTTTGACGCTGCAAGTCAGAGAAGCCCGCTATATCCCGGCGGACCCCAGCGACCCGGAACGCTCCGGCGGCTGGATGCTCACCGGGGCGGTGCCCGCGGAGGTGCCGGCCAACGCGCGCGTCGACGTGCTGACGCCGATCGCACCCGGCAAGTACTTCCTCAAAACCCACGACATCGACTTTGAGGCCATCACCCGGCTCAAGAACTGGTTCATCTATCGCTCGACCAGTGACTTGAAGCGCGAGCTGGCAAAAACACACAGCACCCAGGTCGCCGCGGTGGCCGTCGTCTTTCACATGCGCTTTACGCGGCCCATCCTCGGCATGCTGCTCGTGTTCATGGGCCTGTCGATCATTTTGCGCGACCAGAACCGCAACATCTTCATCAGCGCCGGCCTGTGCCTGGTCCTTTGTGGCCTATTCTTTGTTTCCGTTTTCTTCTGCAAACATTTGGGCGACCAGGAATTCCTCACCCCCGCCCTGGCCGCCTGGCTGCCGGTGGTCACGTTTGGGCCCATGTCGCTGGTGATGTTCGACGCGGTGCATACGTAGCCGATCGTGTTCAACGACGGCCTTTCCGGAGCGACAAGCCACACACAGGTATACCCCCCTCAACGTGTGTTAGAACTCCGGTTCTGACCGACCGGCACCCACCCGGACAGAATCGGAGTTCAATCCCGCGTCGTTTCGCAAGTGGCAAGAACGGCTCGTTCTTGCCACTTTTTACACCCCAGTGGCAAGAACGGGAAGCTTGTCATAAAGTGTTTCGCTAAAACAGTTTGCAAATCTCGAAATTCTCGTTCTTGCCACTTCATGCATAGGCACACCCCCCTGTTGTTAGTGAGAACTATTGGCGAACGGATGGCTTGCCCGAGACTGCCGTCGCGTATAGTAAGGCGATCACTAGCAGCAGGTTGCGGAAACCCAGAAGCAGCGACAGGTTCTCCAACAGGCCCCCCGCCATCGCCCCGGCGATGTTCCAGCCCAGTGCCCGGTCCGGCTCGCTGTGGGCAAAATAGCTCGCGAACAACACGCTCGAGAAGAAAATCGGGCCGACAAGCAAAGCGAACGTGCCCATAAGATAAGCGCCGCGCGGCCATTCTTCCGGGATCGTCAGGAACCAGCCGGCCGCTAGCGTTAGAAGCAGTCCCGCGAACCATGGCCAGCGCTTGGTGGGGCGAAGCACCAGGTAGAACACATTGGCGCCGATCATGAGAAGCAGAATTCCAAGCAAGACGGCCGCGTTCACGAGCCA
>JAKEHV010000197.1 GCA_022614915.1 Gemmataceae bacterium
CATGGCAGCGGCCGACTCGATTTGGCCAAAGCGATTGCTTCGCCGGATAATCCGCTCACGAGCCGCGTGCTCGTCAACCGCGTTTGGATGCATCACTTTGGCGAACCGCTCGTCTCCACGCCGAGCGATTTTGGAGCGCGCAGCACGCCGCCGTCGCATCCTGAATTGCTCGACTGGCTGGCGTGGAACTTCATGCAGGACGGCTGGTCCTTGAAAAAACTGCACCGCCACATCATCCATTCTCAGACGTATCAGCAGGCCGGCGTCGATCGCCCCGAGTGCCGCAAGATCGATCCGGAAAACAAGCTCCTGTGGCGCATGCACCGTCGCCGGCTCGATTTCGAGGCCATGCGCGACGCCTATCTCGCCGTATCGGGACGATTGGACTTGAAAGTAGGCGGCCGGCCCGTGGACATCGTCAACGATCCGAAAAACGCGCGCCGCAGCGTGTACGCCTTTGTGGACCGCCAAACCCTGCCCAATTTGTTCCGCGCCTTCGACTTCGCCAGTCCGGACCAATCCGCCGAGCGCCGGCCTCTGACGACGGTGCCGCAGCAGGCGCTATTCGGCCTTAATTCGCCGTTCCTGATCGAGCAGGCGAAAGCGCTTGCCGCCCGCACGGAAAGCGAAACGGACGGCGCGCGTGTGGTTGCACTTTATCGTTTGGTTTTTGCACGAAGCGCGGACCGCGCGGAAATGGAGGCGGGCTTACAGTTTGTCGCCGAAGTCGAAAAGGCCGGAGGTAGGCCATTGACGCCATGGCAGCAGTATGCTCAGGTATTATCGTTGACTAACGAATTCTTGTTTGTGGATTGACAGTGACTCTGATTCATCGTTTCGCGTTCGCTTCGTCCTTACCATCGCAGCGTGCCGTGAGTGTGAAACGATGAATCCGCGAACCGGTGATGGTCATGCAAACTCGCCGTGATTTCCTCAGACGCACCGGCACGGGCTTGGGCCTTTTGGGATTGTATGGCCTCTTGCACGACACCGGTGAATCGGCCGCCGTCACGCCGCCCGATCCACGCAATCCCTTAGCGCCGCGGCCCACGCACTTTTCCGCCAAAGCCAAGCACGTCATCCACATCTATCTCAACGGCGGGCCGTCGCAGGTCGATACCTTTGATCCTAAACCGCTTTTGCGCCGCTACGAAGGCCGCACGCTGCCGACAGGCAACCTGACCACCGAGCGCGCCACCGGCGCCGCCCTGCCCTCCCCGTTCCGTTTTCGCCGGTACGGCCAATGCGGCATCGAAATCAGCGAGCTTTTTGACAAGACCGCTTCGGCACACATCGACGACATGTGCGTCATCCGCTCAATGTACGCCAACACGCCCAACCATGAGCAGTCGATGCGGCTCATGAATTGCGGCGACGAAAGACTGTCGCGGCCTAGCATGGGCGCTTGGATCACCTACGGCATCGGCACCGAAAACCAGAACCTGCCCGGCTTCGTCGCGCTGTGCCCGGGATTGCCGGTCGCCGATTCGTCCAACTGGCGCTCGGCGTTCCTGCCCGGCATTTATCAGGGCACGCACATTGACACGCGCCAGACCAGCATCGAGCGGCTGATTGACAACATTCGCAACCCGCACTTGTCGCGCGACGACCAGCGCCGGCAGCTCGATCTTTTAACGCAGCTTAATCGCCGGCACCAGCAAACGCGAGCCGAAGACGCGCACCTGGAAGCGCGCATCCAATCGTTCGAGCTGGCCTATCGCATGCAAATGGAAGCCAGCGACGCCTTCGATGTCAACCGCGAGCCGCCGCGCGTTCGCCAGGCATATGGCGACCACGTGCAAGGCCGGCAGCTCTTGATCGCGCGCCGGCTCGTCGAGCGCGGCGTCCGCTTCGTGCAGTGCTACCACGGCGACGTGCAGCCCTGGGACAGCCACGACAACATCGAGCCCAATCATCGCCGCCTGGCGCGCGAGATCGACCGCCCCATCGCAGCGTTGTTGTCGGACCTCAAGCGGCTGGGACTATTTGAAGAGACACTGGTGATTTGCGGCGGCGAGTTTGGTCGCACGCCATCGGTGGAGCTCATGAACGGTAGGCCCGCCAACGGCCGCGATCACAACCACTGGGGTTTCACCGTGTGTCTTGCGGGCGGAGGCGTCAAGGGCGGCATCTCCTACGGCGCTACCGACGAGTTCGGCTACCGCGCCGTCGAAAACCGCGTCCACGTACATGACCTGCACGCCACTTTGTTGCATCTTCTGGGGCTGGATCATGAACGCTTGACGTACCGCTATGCCGGCAGAGATTTCCGGCTAACGGACGTGCATGGTAATGTGGTTCGGGAGATAATGGCGTAATTCACCCCGCTTGCGGCTTCGCGCTCGCTGGTTGTGGATTTCAATTAATCCCCCCAGCGAGCGCGAAGCCGCAAGCGGCGTGCAAGTCTGTCGTAGAGCTTCAAGTCATACCCAAGAGCCGTTCCGCGTTCGCGTAATACACCTGGTCCAGCACCTCGAGCGGCAAGCCAACGCCGCGCAAGGTAGGCGTCGAGGCTCCGCCTTCTTGGGGCGTATAATCCGGATCGGCGATCGGACTGATCCCTTCCCAGTTGCTTTCCCAAAGCGTGCGCTGGCACCAATAGCGGCTGACGTAATGTTCGCGCGCAAGGTCGTGGCGGGTCACGAGATCGGTGCCGAACAAGAACCGCTCCGGATATCGACAAACGAGGCTGCGGATCGCCTCGCGCCGGGGCGACACCTCACGCACCTGCCATTTCGTAGCGCTCGTGTCGAAGCAGAGATTCGGGTACTTGTCCAAGAGCGCTTCCAAGTGGTCCGGGTGCTCGCTGTCGCCCCCCATGTGCGCGCCGATCCAGGTCACATTTGGGAAAAGCTGCAACATCCTTTCCAGGCCAACATACTGATCGGCTTTGGTGCCAAACTTGGCGGCGTCCGCGTACACCTTTTGAAACCAAACATCCGGGTCGGCGACGTGCACCATGAAGATGCCAATGCCCGCCGCAATGGCCCGCTTGGTGCAGTCAATTCGCCACGGAGCATCAACCAACAAGCCGCGTTCGCGTCCGCGCGGCGCCGACCAGTACTTGATGATCTTGACGCCCGCTTGCAGAAAACGGTCGAGTAAGCCATAGGCTGCGTCGTCCGGCTCGTCGATGGTCTTCTTGGAGATTGGGCCGTTGAAAGTAAGCTTGCCGCCAAACCGCTCGCGCAAAGGGGCAATGTCTTCCGGCGGACACATCGACGTCGTGTGTACGATGCCGAACTCGCGGCCCGTTTGCAGCATCGACTCGGCTTGGCTCATGCTCGCGGGCACTTTCTCGGCAGCGGCATCGCCGGGCCGCGTCAGCGTCACATGGGCGTGAATATCGATGATCGGTCCGCGATAGACGAAGTGCTCGCGCCGCGAAGAGTCGATGCCCGTGACGTTGTATTCCGGTGGATTCATCATGTTGCTCGTCCACGAAATCACACGAAAGAACACGAAATAATAGTGCAGTGCTATTGCGTGCGTTTTCGTGTACTTTCGTGGATAACTAAAACACCACGGGTTTGTTGAGGGCGCGCCGGGTCACGGTGAACTGTCCGGCGTGCATGAGCGTGTGATTGGAGATCAACATCACTAGCGCTCCAATGCTCGGGGCAAACTTCCCCATCGGCCCCGTGTTGGGCTTGTCGAAATCCGCATCGGACAGCCGCGCGACGTTGGCGATGGTGGCGTTGCGGACGTTGTTGAACCACTCCAAGTATTCGGCCTTACTGAGGTATCCCGCCTTTGGGACGCCTTTGGACGCTTCGTTGTTGTACTGGCCTTTCAGCTTGGCCGGCAACTCCGGATAGGATGCGCCGGGCACATCCTTCCCCAAAAACACCTCGGAATTGATGAGATGCCCCATTTGCCAGGCGATGTTGTTCGCCGCTGGGACCGGCCGTGTTTGCAAATCCGCATCGGATAGGTCGCCGAAATACATCGTCAGCGTGTTGCGCGTGTCTTGAAGTGCCAGAGCCATGGCTTCTTTCGCCTGCATGAGATGCTCCTCTTGAGTATGAGACTATAGTAGACTCCACGCTCCGCGTGGGGCAGACGTGTAGCGCATTCAATTTGGATTCCGTCAATCGGTCGACAGGCCATCCCCACGCGGAGCGTGGGGTCTACTATAGTTAGACGGTTAGAAGTCGCCTCTTGCCCTGTGGATTTATGAAATCGAGGATTTGTACTTCGTCAGCCCGTTCCGCCGTGCAATGCTTGCTTAAGCCGCTCGACCTCTTGCTGTCGCAGCTGGCGCCAATCCGTAGCCCACAGGCGGTGCAGTCTCCAGCCAAGTTGCTCCAGCATGGCCGGGCGTAAGCGGTCGCGGTCGCGCGCGGTGCCGGCGTGTGCGTAGCCTGGGCCGTCGAATTCAATGCCCAAGAGGAACGATTCAGGCAGTTTGGGATCGACGACGCCCAGATCAATTCGCAGCGGTCCGCAGCCGACGTTGGCCGCCGTCTGGTATCCCAAGTCGCGCAAGACTGCTGCGACATCACTCGCCAGCGCGGGTTGGGCGAGGGGTTTTTCGGCGTCCTTGGGCCGCAGCGCGCTCAGGCCGCGTTCGGCGAAGTCGAGATAATGGTGCAAATGGGCGACGCTGTCCGGCGGCGGGCCGGCGCGGGCGATGTCGGCGGCCTTGATGGAGCTGACGACGATCAGTTTCTTGCGGGCGCGGGTGACGGCGACGTTAAGCCGGCGGGCGCCGCTTTCGCGATTGAGCGGGCCAAAGTTGAGCACGAGCTTGCCGCTTGCGTCTTTGCCGTAGCCCACGCTCAAGAAGATGACGTCGCGCTCGTCGCCCTGCACGGTTTCCAGATTCTTGATGAAGAAGCCCTCCAGCCGGTCTTCGCCAAAGTACTTTTCCAGATCGGGATGTTGGCGCAGACGCCGTTCCAATTCGTCCTCGATGGCGTCCATTTGCGGATAGCTGAAAGCGATGACGCCGAGCGTTCTGTCCGGGTGCTTGCGGAAATGGTCGAGCACGAGGTCGGCGACGACTTGCGCTTCGCGCGGGTTGTCGCGCTTGCCGCCGCGGTCATAGACGCCGTCGCTTACGTAATGGAAATAGACTCCCAGCTCCGGTGAACTCCGCACGGCCGCCGGGAATGTGATCAACTTGCCTTCATAGAAGCGCTCGTTGGAAAAGGCGATCAAATGTTCGTGCCGGCTGCGATAGTGCCAGCGCAACAGCCGCTGCGGCAACCCCGCGGCCAAGCTGGCATCCAATACGCTTTCGTATGGCGCTAGTTCCTCATCCGCCTCGTCGTCGCCTTCGTCGGCCAATTGCTGGAAAAACGTGGTCGGCGGCAGTTGACGGTTGTCGCCGGCGATCACGACTTGCTTGCCGCGGTAGATCGCGCCGACCGCGTCCTCGGGCACGATTTGCGACGCTTCGTCAAAAACGACGACGTCAAAGTGCAGCTTGGCGGCGTCGGCCGGCAGGAATTGGCTCACCGACAGCGGGCTCATGAGCAGGCACGGCTTGATGCGCGACAACAGGCGCGGCATGGC
>JAKEHV010000198.1 GCA_022614915.1 Gemmataceae bacterium
ACCGTGCAGTCCGGCTTGGCCTACGCCGCCGGCAGCGTTTCTTTGCTTTCCGACTCCGTCCTCCAGCTCGCCCAAGGAGTAATGAACGCCATGCTAATCGCTAAAATCAAGACCTCGCTCATCGGGTTGTGTCTCGTCACGGTCCTCGGCCTCGGTTCGTCCTGGATCGCACAAAGCGCCATGGCCGGCCGCCAAGCGGTCGGCTTGGAAGTTCCTGTTCCCCAAGCCGACCGCTTGGCGGTCGGCGAGCGCAAAAAGGACGGCGAGCGCGCCCAGGAAAAAGGCAAGAAAGACGGCGAGCGGCCCAAGGAAGGCGATAAGCGGCCGCGCGACGGCGAGGTGCCGGGCGTGCGCTGGTTGCTCAAGAGCGTCGACCTGGAGAAAGGTACAGTCACCGTCGCCGGCGCCCGCGACGGCGATCGCGGCGAGCAAACCTACAGCCTCGCTAAGAAGGACATCCCGGTCACAACCAACACCGGCCACACCTTGAAGCTCAATGAACTGCGCCAAGGCACACTCGTTTTCTTGCAACTCTCCAAGCTGGACGACGTCGAAGCCATCCGCGTGCAAATGCCCGTCCTCAACGTGGAGCTGGATCAAGTGTTGCCCGACGTCAACAAACTGAGCTTCAAGGCTGAACGCCAAGCACGCGTCCTCGACGTCGCCAAGGACGCCAAACTGATGTTGAATGGCAAACCGAGCAAGCTCGGCGACTTCGCAGCAGGCCAGCGCGTGCAACTGACGCTGTCCCTGGATCGCGCCACCGTGCTGGCGATGACCCGCGGCGAAGAGCGCCCCGGCATCGAAGGCAAGCGCGACAAGGAAGTGGATCGCCCCGGTCGAGCGCAATGGTCAGGCGTGCTCATCGACGTGGGCCCGGAGAAGAACCACATCGAACTGCTCATCGGCGGTAATGAAGATCCCTGGGTCCAGAGTTTTGTGCTTTCCAAAGAAGTAAAGATCCAGTGGGTTTTCGAAGGTATGACCAAAGACCTACAGATCAAGGATCTGGCCAAACCCATGCGCGTCGGCGCATTTGTCGCCGAGGATAAGAAGACGGTGACGCGTTTGGAAGTCTACCCGCCGGTGCTGCGAACGATACTCTCCAAAGTGGACGCTGGCAGCCGCACCATCGTCGCGGGCGAAAGGAAATTCACGCTGGCCGCCGACACGCCGATTCGCCTGGGCCGCGACAACATCAGCATCGACCAGTTGGCGGCCGGACAGCGCGCCGTGCTAGTGCTCAGCGCCGATCGCAGCCAAGTCATCGCAATTCTGTCCATTCGCGCAGACGGTGAACGGGAGTGATGTAACAGAGGAGTTGGTTATGGGACGCGCCTTCTATCTAGCTCCCTTCATCACGGCGTTCTGGACGGCCGTTGCCTTCGCACAATTCGATGCCGCGGCGCAGAAGCGGCAGCAACAGCAAATCCAAGCCGACGCCGCCCAGGTGGCGCGCCGGCTGCAAACCATGCTGCGCGTCCTGGATTTCTACCAACTCGATCCGGTCGATCAAAAGCGTCTCTTCGAGGAGCTGAGCGCCGCACTCGCCGGCCTCAGCGAACGCGAGATGTTGCAAGTGGTAGTGCATTTGGAAAAGGCGCTTGTTGATTCGAAAACCGCGGACGCCGAAGTGGAAAAAGCCTATCGCTGGCATCGCTCGGTCGTGACGACGCTGCGCGGTCTATTGGCCCGCTATGAAGCCGTCCGCGATCTGGAAGAAGCCGCCCGCCGCGTGGAAGCTTTGGCTCACGAGCAGCGCCAGCGCTATCTGCAGACAGCCGATCTTCTCTTCGAGGCTGACGATTTGCTCAATGGGAAAGATATTTCGAAGCCGACACGCAACGTGGGTCTTGGCATCCGCGCCCAAGGGGACCATCAGGAAGACCTGTCCGAGCGTTTGCGCACACTCTGGCAGAAGGTGACCATGCTTCGTCCCCATCCGAGCGCCGAGCATCAGAAGCGCTTGGCCATGGCCGAAGAATTCGTCACGAAAACTAAGCCGACCGAAAGCCTGGCCAAGGCCCGCAATAGGCTTCTGGCGGCCGGCTATCCCGAAGAACGCCTCAAGCAATGGAAGCTCGGCAACAAGCTCCAACTCCAGACAGCCGGCGAACTCATCGAGCTGGCGCGAATTCTTCACCCCCTGACCGACAAATTGGCGGCGCTTCATGAAGCACAACTTAAGCTAGCGCATGCCATCGACAAGCAGTCGGAATTAAGCGGCGAAACACTGAAGTCGAATAGCGCAGCCGCCAACAAGACCCTGAGCCTGGAGCAAGCCAAGGCGCTTTTCGCCGCAGAAGACGTGGCCAAGCCGCTCTCCGGCGCGGCGCCGGCGCTCGCGCCAAAGCTCAGCGCGGCGCAAAAGTCCATGGAAACAGCCATGGCGGAGTTAGCAGCCAACGCCACGCCCTATGCGCAGCTCGCGCAGTCGGAGGCGACAAGCCAATTGCTGGAATTGCAGAAGCAACTTTCGGAGCAAATTGCCCAGCTCGAGAAACAGAAGCAGGCGGCCCAGGTGGACTTGGCCGGGGCCATGCAACAGTTGCAAAAAGCTATCGAGCAAACGAACGTAGCGATGCAGAATGCGCAAGCCGCCAGCCAGTCGCAGCCAGCGTCGACGAATGCCGCCAATGCAATGAAGCAATCGCTAAAGGCCACGGAAGGCGCTCAGGCTTCACTGGGTCAGGCGCAAGCTCAGGCGCCGGCGAACATTCAGGCGCCGCTGCAAGCCGCCGCCGGGCAGTTAGTGCAAGCGGGCCAGCAGCTGAGCAAGGGACAAGCCGGCGCCGCGGGGAAGTCGCAGCAGCAGGCCATGGCCAAGATGCAACAGGCGCTGGCGGCGCTTCAGTCCGCGCTCGCCGCCGCCAACCCCGGCAGCGGCAGCCAAGCCGCCGGTCCGGGACAATCCCAGGGGCAGGGCCAAGGACTAGGCCAGAGTAAAGGCCAAGGGCAGGGACAAGGTCAAAGCGCCGGATTAGGCATCGGTTGGTCACAGCAAATGGGACCAGGTTCGGAGAAGAACCCTGGCCAGGGCAGCGGCAACCGTGTCGCGGACGGCAGGGTCAGCAACACGCCGTCCCAGCTCTCGAATGTCCACGGTGACGGCTCGTTCCTGCACCTGCCGCCGCGCCAACGCGATCTCATCCGTCAAGCTGTCACCGGCACATTGCCGCCCGAATACTCCGCCGCCATCCAGCAATACTTCATGAACCTGGCGCGCGGCAAACGAGTGCCTTGACTGTGCCTCGCTTCCTCACGGGGCGGCTCGGACACTGACCTTTGGAGGAATGGATTGCATTGCACCCACACACATGAACGATGCAATCCATATTGGTAATTATTGCCATCTTAGGTTCACAAGCTCGTATCCTCGCCATCCTTGAACAATTTGTACTCGAAGCTATCCACGAGCGCCAGCCAGCTTGCTTCGATAATATTCTCTGAAACCCCTACCGTGCCCCAAACGTCGGCGTGGTCGCGCGACTCGATGACCACGCGGACGCGCGCGGCGGTCCCGGCCTTCGAGTTGACGACTCGTACCTTGTAATCGACGAGTTGCATCTGGGCCAGGCCCGGATACGCCTGTTGCAGCGCCTTGCGCAAAGCGCCGTCGAGCGCGTTCACGGGGCCATCGCCCTCGCTTACTGTATGTTGGGTAACCCCCTCACCCCCTATCACCCCCGAGGCGAGGGGAACATTGACGCGAATCTTCACGGTTGCTTCAGTGACAGTTTGGCCTTCGGCGCCGGTCTCGACATTGACGCGATACGCTAGCCGTTCGAACTTTGGCTTGTACGTCCCAAGCGCCTTTTTCACAAGCAAGTCAAACGACGCTTCCGCCGCTTCAAATTCGTAGCCCTCGTTCTCCAGATCTTGCACCAGGTTCATGATCTTCGCCATCATGGCCTTGTCGTTTTGGATGTCGTATTTGGTCGTCTTGGCCACGATGCTGGATTGACCGGACAACTCGCTGATCAAGATGCGGCGCTCGTTGCCGACACTGCCGGGATCGATGTGCTCGTAGGTGGCGGTGCTCTTGGCGACCGCGTGCGCGTGCATGCCGCCCTTATGCGCGAAAGCGCTCGTGCCGACGAAAGGCTGGTTCGAGCGGAAATTCATATTCGCGATTTCGTAGACGTAGCGCGACACCTCGGTGAGATGGCGCAGGCTGCCGGGCCGAAGCACGTCGTAGCCGCGCTTGAGCGCCAGGTTGGCGATGACGCTGACCAAATCGACGTTGCCGCAGCGCTCGCCGATGCCGTTGATCGTGCCCTGCACTTGCGTGGCCCCTTGGGCGACCGCCGCCAGGCTGTTGGCGACGGCGACGTCGCAATCATTGTGACAATGGATGCCGATCGCCGTGCCGGCGAAGGCTTTGACGACTTTCTCCGTGCGCTCGGCGATTTCCTCGGGCAGCGTGCCGCCGTTGGTGTCGCACAAGACGAGCACGGCGGCGCCCGCGTCGCGCGCGGCCTTGAGTGTTGCCAGCGCGTATTCGCTGTTGTGCTTGAAGCCATCGAAAAAGTGTTCGGCGTCGTAAATCACTTCGCGGCCATGCGCTTTGCAGTAAGCAACGGAGTCGGCGATCATGCGCAGGTTTTCTTCGAGCGTCGCGCCGATGACTTCGCGCACCTGGAAGTCCCACGTCTTGCCGACGATGGTCACGACGGGCGCCAGTGAATCCAAGAGCGCGCGCAGACAGGTGTCGTCTTCGGGCTTGCAGTTCTTGCGGCGGGTCATGCCGAACGCGCATACTTGGGCGTGCTTTAAGGCAAGCTTGCGGACTTCCTGGAAATACTCAAAGTCCTTGGGGTTGGAAAGCGGGTAGCCGCCTTCGACGTAATCGACGCCCAGCTCGTCGAGCCGGCGCGTGATGAGCAATTTGTCGTGCAAGGAGAAGTTGACGCCTTCGCCCTGGCTGCCGTCGCGGAGAGTGGTGTCGTAGATTTGGATGCATGCCATAACAGTGGTCAGTGGGTAGTGGTCAGTGGATAGTGATTGGAAAACGACGAAGCCCCGGAGGAATGCTCCAGGGCTTGCATTATGCAAACACGACGATTCCGCCCCGAGCCTAGCCTCCAGAAAACAGAACGATGTGGCGCACTCCCTGCGCGGCGGTAATGGCGATCGGGGGTTGATGGACGAAATACATGTTCGTTTGGTGCATTAGCGTTATGGAAATGTTACGCGACAATATGCTCGTTGTCAAACGACCCAGATTTCGCGCCTGGCTACGAATCGGCGCGTTTTCTCAACGTATCGATGGCCGCCTGAACGATAGCCGCCGCACGCTCGCGTTGTTTTGGAGTGGCCGTCGCTTTATCCTGAATCCACTGGAGCAGATCGGCCAGCGGCTTTTCGAGCCTTCGGCCCGCCTCGTGCGTGATTGCGAGCGGCCGGTTCTCTCGGCGAACTTGGATCGGCGTGGTTTGCGCCAAGAGCGGTTGCGGAAAAGGCCGAGTCGGCAATGAGTTGTTCCCCACGCAGCGAATCGCCAGGTTTACGGTGTCGTTTGCCTTGTACTCGCCTTCCATGCGTGCGACCGAGGGATAGCCGCTTGGCGTCACACTCTCCACGACATCGTTGTTTTTGAGCAGTTCGAGGAGGTCGAACGGCGCGAGGCTTTTCGCTTCGGCCCGCACCCAAAACGACTCTTTCCCGGTTGCAAGTGGAACAATCGAGCCCGGTCCATGCCCGTCGATTTCGAGATCCAGAAGCGGCCCGTTCGTCACGAACGTTCGCCCGGCGCGAACCGCTTCAATCCAATTGGAGTAGGAAAACTCGGCGCTCGGCAAGAGCCGCGCAAAGGTGCGCATGCGGCCCAGGACTTTTTGATTCCGATCCTTCGCGCTCGCGCCGACCAGCGCTAACGGGAAATGTAAGCACTGAAAAACGAGGGCCATCCGAGCCAACATCACGGGATCGAGGTGAACCTCGTCGATCTCCAGTGCATCGATTTTGCCCAAAAGCAAAGCGGCCAAGGGTTCCCCAAATGCAAAATCGTCGGTCCCATGCCCTAGATTCGTCCAGACCACCAGTCCATTCTTACGATGGCATTGGTCGCACCAATCGTCCAGAGTCCAGTCGCCGAGCTCGTCGATCTGTCCGGAAGTAAGCGGGAAAACCAAACGGTGGCAATGTAACAGGCCCAGGCTTCCGAGCGCGGGATGCACGTTATGGCTATTGACCGCCACCAGGTGCCCGGGCGCTTCCAGGATCGGCTTTTGGCCGCTGAAGGCGAGTATGTTGGGGAAGGCATTTGCTGTGCGTCGATCTCGCAGGCTCGAAGACTCGCTTCCGGGCGTGGATCCATCCATGTCCATCACCGGCATTTGTTGAATGAGCAGATTGACGACAGCTATATCCTCAGCCTGGGCCTCCAAGAGAGCCGCATGCGGAGAAAGGCAGTGCGCCCGCGTGTCGCCGGCATACCAGCCGCGCTCGCGCAGGTTGATCCAGCGTTCGAGGACGAAGCGCAACGCCAACTTGCCGGGGGCCAAGTCGATCGTGTCCGCGAGAGGGGTGTACTCCGGCCCTTTGCTGATTTCGGCGAGAATTCTGCCGGGCGGAAGATCGATTT
Organism: Gemmataceae bacterium; assembly: GCA_022614915.1. GTDB lineage: Bacteria > Planctomycetota > Planctomycetia > Gemmatales > Gemmataceae > JAKEFD01. The sequence goes on from JAKEHV010000198.1 coordinate 6,587, forward strand.
CGCACGTGCCGTCGATGTAGGCATATTTTTTATCGCCGATCTGAACGTTACCGCCGACATCGCAGTTGGGTCCCAGGGCAAAGTCCACGAGCCTGCCGAGCGGCGCGTAGTAGTTTCCCGCAGCATCTGTGAAGCGCACGCGGCACGGCGTTGGCTTGCCGGTGGCGGCGTCGTTGACGCGGACGTGGACGGTTTGAAGCTTGGTATTCACAAGGAGAAAGAAACTGTCCCGTTTACGTTTCGCGCTCAAGCCGACTGTGCAGTTATTCATTGCATGGTCGGAGCGAAACGTAAACAAGCTCTCGACTATTGGTACTTTGCGCCGGCGTTTTCCAGTATTTTCTTGAATGATTCTACAGCTTTGGGAAACAACTCAGGGCCGGTCACGCCGCCGGTCGGCCCGCCCCCCAACAGATGAGGCTCCAGCGTGGCGAAGCCGTCGTAGCCCATCTTTACCGCATCGGCGATCACGCGCGGAATCTGCCCTTCGCCTTCGCCCGCCAAGCTGCCGTGCTGGGCGCCCTTTTTCCAATCCTTGATGTGAAAATGCCGGGTCCACTGCTTTGTCTTCTGCCAGCCGTCCCATGGGTCGTAGCCGCAGAAAACATAGTTGGCGGCGTCGTAGACGGCGAACAAGGGCGGCTCCTGAAACTGATTCAGCACGGTGTTCATTAGATCGACTACGCGCTCGGGCGCGTCGCCGTAGATGCGGTGCTCGTTTTCGTGCAACAGAAGCACGCCCGCTTTCTGGGCGAGCCTGCACTTTTGCCACATGCGATCGAGCACTTCACGCCGGTAGTCATCGCAGTCATCCCAGTCCATGTACTTTGCGGGATAGTAACTGAAGATGCGGATGTTGGACGTGCCAAATACTTTGCACAATTCGATAGCTCGCTTGAGCTTGTCCAAGTGCGGCTCAAACGGCTCGTCGATGCGGATCTTGCCTATGGGCGAGCCGATAGCGCTCAGCTTGAAGCCATTCTTGTCCATGAGCGACTTGAATTCCTGAATCTGCAAATCGGAAAGCCTGAGCACGTTCGTGCCTAAGATAGAGCGGAATTCGATATGCCGGACGCCGCAGGATTTCAGTACGTCGATCTGGACCTCTGGATCGGGGGAAATCTCGTCGGCAAAAGCGCTCAGGGTGAACATGGATGGGCCCTCACCCACCCCCGACCCCTCTCCCTAGGGGCGAGGGGAGATTTATCGTTACTTCTTTAATTCAATGAGCGGCGGCAACGGCGGCTTGGGCGACGGCAGCGGTTGCGACATGGTGGGACCGGCAACCACCAGGATGACCGTATCGGTTTGAATGGCCCTGAGGTATACAGGATCGACTGGGCGGCCGTCGGCGCTTAACAAAATGACGCTGCCCGGCCGCAGGTGCTTGCCGATTTCCTCCTTGGCGAGCATTTTGCCGCCGGCCGTCTGGGCTTGGGATTTGTCCAAGGAATAGACGACTTCCACCATGCGCGACTCTTGGCGGTACGCCGTGCGCATGATGGTGATGGCTTGGCCATTCACTTGCACGGATTCCGGCACATTCACCGCAACCTGGACGGCCTCCAAACGGCGCACCTGGATCGTGCCGGCCGCCGGTTCCACGCCGGCGACCACCGCGAAAATCGGTTGCGGTCCGCTAGGAAACCCCGGCCTCTGTTGGACCGGCGGCGGCACGAACAAAAACGCAGCGGATAGAATTGTGATTTGCATGGATCGTCCCTTTCAAGTCTTGCCGACAATGGTGAGCTTCGCCTTCTCGGCGATGAACGCCCGCTCGCCGCCGGTGAAGCGAATCTTGATCTTCCGCAACGCACCGTGGCCGCTCACTTCGGTGATCTTGCCGCGGCCGTATTTCTCGTGCTCCACGGTCATCCCTTCGCGATAGCCCTTGCCCGGCCCGTCGCCGACTCTCTCTTTCTGGCGTTTGAGCGTGGCCAAGTCAAGCCCGGCGTCAAACCATTCCTTGCTGGCCGCCGAGGTTTCCTTCCGCCAGTAATCCGCAGCGCGGTAGCGGTTCGAGCTTTCGGATAGGTCTTTGTGTTCCACGCCCTCCTGGGGCAGCTCGTTCATGAACATACTCGGCACGGCATAGTTGATCTGGCCGCGGAATTCACGCAGCTTGGCGTGCGTCAAATACAGTTCTTCTTTTGCGCGCGTTAGGCCGACGAAGGCCAGCCGCCGTTCTTCCTCGATGTCGGCGTTGTTGCCCAGGCTGCGCTCGTGCGGCAATAAGCCCTGCTCGCACGCCACCATATAAACGACGGGGAACTCCAGCCCTTTGGCTGCGTGCAAAGTCATCACCGCGACGCAGTCCTGCTTTTCGTCCCAGCCGTCCACGTCGCTGGCCAGCGTGATGTTCTCCAGGAAATCGGCCAGGGTGCGGCTTTGGTCCTCTTCATGGAATTGACGGGCCGCCGTGATAAGTTCTTCGATATTGGCCAGCCGCTCTTGATCCTCCTCCTCGTCGCTTTCTTTGAGCATCTTGCGATAACCGGTGCGGTCGAGCACCTGACGGATCACTTCATCCGGCGTGGCGGAAAGCAGCTGTTGCAGTTCTTTGATCAAGAGCACAAAGCTTTTGAGCCCCGCGGCTGCCTTGCCTTTGATGGCCGGAATCCTGTCCACCTCGGCGGCAGCCCCAAGCAGGCTCAAATCACGTGGCTCGGCGTAGTTCGCCAGGTGTTCCAAAGAAGTTTTGCCGATGCCGCGCGCGGGCTCGTTGACGATGCGCTCAAAGGATACATCGTCGCGCGGATTGAGCAAGAGCCGCAAGTAGGCCAGGATGTCTTTGTTTTCCTTGCGTTCGAAAAAGGCCAGGCCGCGCACAATCTGGAACGGCACCTTCTGGCGGATGAATGCGGATTCCAACATGCGCGTCAGCGCGTTGATACGCAAGAAAACGGCGAAGTCGCGGTAATGGCGCTTGCCCGCAGCCACCGTCGCGCGCATCTCTTTGACGATCTGTTCCGCTTCCTCGACGCCATTTTCAAATTGCAGGACGTGCACCGGATTGCCGGTCGCGTTGGCCGTGTGCAGCGGCTTGGGCTTGCGCTGCCGGTTATGCACAATCACGCTGTCGGCGGCGGCGAGAATGGCCTTGGTGCTGCGGAAGTTCTCCGACAAGGTGATGACTTTGGCGTGCGGAAAGTCGTCTTCGAAATCGAGGATGTTCTTGATGTCGGCCCCGCGCCACTTGTAAATCGACTGGTCCGGATCGCCCACGACGCACAAGTTCGGATGATCGACCGACAAGCCGCGGGCGATGGCATACTGCGCCTTGTTGGTGTCTTGATACTCGTCGATGAGCACGAAGCGAAAGCGCGCGTCCAGCTCGGCGCGCAACTCTTGGTTGTTCTTGAGCGCTAGCGCCGGCCAAAGCAATAGATCGTCGAAGTCGAGCGCGTTGGCGGAGCGCATCTTCTTCTCGTAGATGGGATAAACCTTCGCGACGACTTGCGAAAAGTAGTCCTTGGCCGTGCCGGCAAACTTGTCCGGTGTCAGGAGCTGGTTCTTGGCCTTGCTGATCGCGCCCTGGATGGTCTCCGGCGTGAAGCGGTTGTTGTCGATGTTGGCCACGTCCAGAGCGGCCTTCACCATGCGCACGCGGTCGGCCTGATCGTAAATCGTGAAGTTGCGGTCCAGATCGAGCCGCTCGCCGTATTGCCGCAAGAGCCGCACGCCGAAGCTGTGAAACGTGCTGATCCAGACGCCGGCGTTGGGCAAAAGGGCGGCCACGCGCTGCCGCATCTCGTTCGCGGCCTTGTTGGTGAAAGTGATCGCCAGGATATGGTAAGGCCGGACGCCTTGGGCAATGAGGTGCGCCACCCGGCAGGTGATGACGCGGGTCTTGCCGCTGCCGGGCCCGGCGACGATCAAGAGCGGCCCGTCCAGGTGCAAGACAGCTTCGCGCTGGGCGGGGGTCAGGTTGGCGAGATAGGTTTCCGGATCGAGCGGCGTGCGCGTCATGCGGCGGCTTCCTTCTTCCTTCGTGTTGATCAAAACTATTGTACACGAGGCGCGCAAACTTGCTAAGATTGCGCGCAAAGCCGCGGCTAGGTACTGGAGGCGGCGGGGACATAGCATTGGCGTGCGTTTCGTACAATGAATCCACATGCAACCCGATCCCACCCTCGTTCTCGATCTCCTCGAAGCCTTCCGCCGTTCCAAGGTATTGTTCGCCGCGGTCGCCCTTGGTGTTTTCGACGCGCTGGTTGACGGACCGCAGACGGCCGCCGAACTTGCCGAGGAACTCAACGCGAATTCCGACGCGCTCGAACGCTTGCTCAACGCCTGCACCTGTCTGCAACTGCTGGAGCGTCAAGGGGAGCGCTACGCCAACACACCTGTCGCTGCGACCTATTTGTGCAAATCCAGTCCGCAGCGGCTCACGGGCTATCTCCGTTTCTCCAACGATTTCCTTTGGAATCTTTGGGGCAATCTCGAACACGCGGTGCGCGAGGGCGGACATCGCTGGAAGCAAACCTTCGGTTGGGACGGCGCGCTCTTTTCCAACTTCTTCCGCAACGAAGACGCCAAGCGCGAATTCCTGTTGGGCATGCACGGCTTCGGCCTCTTGAGTTCGCCGCAAGTGGTCGCCACGTTTGACCTCGGCAGTTTCCGTCGCATGATAGACTTGGGCGGCGCGACCGGGCATCTGGTTATTGCCGCCTGCGAGCGCTACCCCAACCTGCGCGGCGCGGTGTTCGACCTGGCCGAAGCACTGCCTTTGGCGCGTGAGATAGTCGGCGCTTCGCGCGTGGCGGACCGCATCGACCTATTGGCGGGCGACTTCTTTAGCGATCCCTTGCCCCAGGGCGATCTCTACGCGCTTGGCCGCATCCTCCACGATTGGACCGAAGCCAAGATCCTAAAGCTCTTGGCGCGCATTTACGAACGATTGCCATCCGGCGGCGGTTTGCTGCTCGCGGAAAAACTGCTGGGTGAGGATAAGAATGGCCCGCTCTGGGCGCACATGCAAGATTTGAACATGCTGACATGCACGGAAGGAAAGGAACGAACGCTCAAAGAATACGAGGCCCTCTTGACGCAGGTCGGGTTCGTGGATGTATCGGGACAAGTCACCACGGCGCCATTGGATGCAGTGTTGGCGAGAAAACGCTGAGCAAGTACAATCGGCAATCATGCGGCCAGTCACGGTCTGGTTCAACAAGAGTCTGTCCAGCACCTACAACCTGATCGAAACTTTGCGCGCCGCTGCCGCTTCTTACTCCCCTCGCCCTTGGGGAGAGGGGTCGGGGGTGAGGGGACTTCACATTCTCTGCACGCACACGAATCCGGATTTTCCGGCGTTTCGCATAAGTGACGCTAATGCCATCGAACCACGCGGCCCGACGACGGACGCCTACTTGGATTTCTGTCGGGACACCGTTCGCAAGCACGCGGTGGATGTTCTTTTCTTGGGCAAGATGCAGCGCCAAATCGTGCGCGCACGGCAACACTTCCATGATCTTGGCGTTCGCCTGGTTTATGCCGCCGAGGCGGATGTCTTGAAACTCATGGAGAGCAAGGCCGCACTCTATGCCGCGATTCCCGCGGGACTCGCGCCGCTGCCGGATTATCGCGTCGTCAACACACTGGCGGAATTCGACGAGGCGCACGCCTGGCTGTGCGGCTGCCAGCGCTCGGTTTGCTTCAAGCCGGCGGTATCGATGTTCGGTCTCGGTTTTCGCATTCTAAGCGAGCGCGGCACTGCTTTGGATCGACTATTGAATGGCGCTCCCGTGACGATCGGCCTCCCGGAGACGCGGCAGTTTCTGGGCCAACAGCCGAGATTTCGAGATCTGGTGGTCATGCAGTACTTGCCTGGCCCGGAGCGGAGCGTCGATTGCTTGGCCCAACATGGACGGCTGGTCTGTTGCGTGGTGCGCCGTAAGCCCATGGGAACCGAGGGTGGACAACTCCTCGAAGACAATCCGCCAATCGAAGAGATGGCCCGGCGCTTGACGGCGCATTTTGGCCTGAACGGGATCTTCAACATCCAGTTTCGCGACTGCGACGGCACTCCGTATCTGCTCGAGATTAATCCGCGGCCGTCGGGCGGGCTGCACTACGCGTGCCTGTCCGGCGTCGCCTTTCCCTATTGGGCCGTGCGCCTGGCGCTCGGCGCCGCCGGCCCCGAAGACGTGCCCAAACCGCGCACCGGCCTGCGCGTCGGCCAGGTCAACAAAGCCATCCTGCTATGAACGCCCCCAACGAACAGCGCCTGATTCGTCTCCGCGCCGGTACGCTCGAGCTTTCCGTGCGCCACGCCAAGATGCCGCTCGATGAACTTTGCGCCTTTGGCAGCCGCCGCAACCGCAAACGCGGTTTCTTGGTCATCAGCAAAGTCCTCGGCAAACACATTCCGGTCCGTCCTTCGCTCATGCAACACACACATGTGTCACTGGCGCGCGATCTTGTGCGTGCGCCGGGTCCTGTCTTGGTCGTGGCGCTCGCGGAGACGGCTGTCGGTTTGGGCCAAGGCGTTTACGAGGAAATACTGCGTCAAAGCGGCCGCAGCGATCTATTATTCCTGCATTCGACGCGCTATCGCTTGGAACGTCCGTTGGCGCTGTCCTTCCGCGAGAGTCATAGCCACGCCACGGAGCATTTGTTGTATCTGCCGACCGAGCCGCGCGCACAACACATCTTCGAAACGGCGCGGACACTGATTCTCGTGGACGATGAGCTGACTACGGGCCGCACGCTCGAAGGCCTGACGGTCGAATACTTGCGCATCTATCCGCGCCTGCACACCGTGTTGTTTGCCTGCCTGACCAACTGGTTGAGCGGCGAACGCCGCGCGGAAATAGTACGTCGGCTTGGCTGCGGGGTCGAGTTTCATCAGCTCTTGGAGGGGTCGCTGGAGTTTATCCCCGATCCAGCCTTTGATCCTGGACCGGCGCCGGACTTGACCGGCCGCGACGATTTCAAGGACGCGTATTTGGGAGTCGAAAGCGGCCGTCTGGGTCTGTGCGGGCCCCGAACGCCGGATTTCGAACGCCTCATACGTGAAGCGGACCTGGGCGGCGGCGAGCGCGTGCTGGTTCTTGGCACCGGTGAGTTCGCGCATCCGCCGTACCTCTTCGCCCGCCGCCTGGAAGAATTGGGCTGGGACGTGCACTATCAGTCGACGACGCGCTCACCGGTGCTGGCCGGCGACGGCATCGCAAGTGCGCTCGAATTCATCGATAACTATCACGACGAGATTGCCAATTACGTTTACAACCTCGTGGATAAGAAATACGACCGCGTGCTCATAGGCTACGAGACGCGGCCTTTGCCCAAGTCGCATCGGCTGCCGCAAATGCTCGGAGCGACTGCGCTTTTCTTCTAAGGTGCCGAATGCGGGTTTGCGTTTTTCTCGACCTGGACGACACGTTGTTTCAGACGCTGCCCAAGTGCCCGAAGGACGAAGAGCGCCGGCCGGCCGCCTTTGCCCGCGACGGCAGGCCCAACTCCTTCATGACGGGCAAACAAGTACGGCTGCTTGAAATGTTCGAACAGTGCGCTGAGGTCATCCCGGTGACGGCCCGCAATCTCGACGCCTTTCGCCGGGTGCGCGTGCCGTTTCGCTCGCTGGCAATCCTCGATTTCGGCGGCGTCGTGCTCATGCCGGACGGTTCGCCGGACCGCGACTGGGAGGCGCGGATTCGCCCGCAAGCGGAGGCGGCCGGCGGAACTCTCCATGCCTTGCTCGAATCCGTGCAGGAGTTTATTGCGCGGAAAAACCTGGGAGTCAGCGCACGGCTCATCCACGACTTTGACATGCCGCTCTACATTGTAATGAAGCATCCCGACGGCAACGAGGACGCGCTTGGTCGCATCCGCGCGGAGCACTTGTCGAATCTTGATTTGTCCGCGTTTTTCCTGCATCAAAACGGCAACAACTTGTCGATCGTGCCGCGCTTTCTCGGCAAGGAGCACGCCGTGGCCTACGTGCTCGAGAAACACTTCGCCCACGTCGTCAGTATCGGCGTGGGCGACAGTTTGACCGACGTGCCGTTTCTCAAACAATGCGATTTCCTGATGATGCCGAGCCGGTCACAGTTGGTCGAGGCGTTGCCGGCCGAGCCGTAGCGGAATCGCAAGAAATCCGGCCTCAGGCCTGCTACTGTCGGTAGTGTTAACAAAACGATCAAACGCCGGGTGGCATGCATGCCACCCAGTTGTTAGCGATGCGGTTGACTCATGTTCAGCGGCAGTTATGATTCCGAGGATGTCGTGTTTCTGCTCAAGCCGGCGCGGATCAAGCCGACGCCGGTTGCGGAAAAGGAGCGCCTCATCCAGTCCGGGCAGCGCCATTACAGCGCGATGATTAGCGCCGAGGGATTGCCTTCGCCGCTTTACCTGCGCGTATTCCACGAAGCGCTCGAACGAGTGCAAGAGCGCTTTGCGCGGCACCTGCTGACCTTGGCGCGCCTTATCAGCGAGGCGCGTCCTGCCGGCGCGATTACGTTGGTCTCTTTGGCCCGCGCCGGCACGCCCATCGGCGCGATCGCGGGCCGCATCCTGAGGCGCTTGCTCGTCCGGAAAGCAATGCACTACTCGATCTCCATCATCCGCGACCGTGGCATTGACGAAGTGGCCTTGTCATTCATCCTGGGTCATCATCCGGCCGACTCGATCGCATTCGTCGACGGCTGGACGGGAAAAGGAGTGATCGCCCGCGAATTGCGCAAATCCATCACCGCGTTCAACGAAAAGAACACTAGCCCGACGCGCGAGCGAGGGAATATCATCCCGACGCGCGAGCGAGGGAATACCATCCCGACGCGCGAGCATGAGATCGATCCGGGTCTTTTCGCGGTAGCCGACCTGTGCGGGGCGGCCAAGGCGGCGGCGACCAACGAAGACTATCTCATCCCCTCGTCGGTTTTGGGTTGCACGATCAGCGGCTTAATAAGCCGGTCGGTGCTCAATGAACAGGTTGTAGGCCGAGGTGACATGCACGCCTGCCTCTTCTATGAACAGTTTGAGCCTCATGATTTGTCGCGCTGGTTTGTCGATCGGATGTACGAGGAGGCGGCCCGCATCCGTGAAATTGAGCAAACTGTTCCGGGAATATCGGCCGCCCAACAAGCCGAATGGCGCGTTTTGAGTACAACTTTCTTGCAAGACATGCAAAAACGCTTTAACATTCGCGACTTGAACCATGTCAAGCCGGGCATCGGCGAGGCGACGCGCGTGCTGCTCCGGCGCGTTCCGGATCGGCTTTTGTTGCGCGATCCCAATGCGCCCGACGTGGCCCACTTGCGCGTGCTGGCCCAGGAGAAAAACGTGCCGACTCTGGTCGATCCCTCGTTGCCCTACCGCGCCGCCGCCCTGATCGAGGAGATCGACGGATGACGCCCCGCTACCTGCAGCTTGGCGCCTCGCTGTACGTGCCCGCCACTCGGCCGGATCTGGCGCCCATCGCGAGCCGCGACAAGTTCCCGTTTTTGCGCTCGGTCATTTTCTGCACGGAAGACGCCGTGGCCCAGCGCGAATTGCCGCGCGCTTTGACGAACATCGAGCAACTATTGCAGCGCCTGGCGCCTGGCGAGCTGCTTCGATTTGTGCGCGTCCGCAATCCGGCAATCCTGCGGACGCTCTTGCAAATGGGCAGCGTGGAAAAACTCACGGGCTTCGTCTTGCCCAAATTCAGCCGGCGCAACCTCGATGAGTACCTGGACGTTTTGTCCGCCCCGACGCCCCACGCGGCGAACGGCCGAGCGAGCTGGCAGCCCGAGCTCATGATGACGTTGGAAACGATTGAAGCGTTTGACCCGCGCGCAATGATCGAGCTTTGTGACCTCTTGTTGCGCCAACGCATGCGGCGGCGCATCCTGTCGCTGCGCATCGGCGGCAACGACCTCTTTCAACTCCTGGGCATGCGCCGCCCGCGCGGCCGCACCCTCTACGGCACAGCGCTCGGCGTCGCCGTCTCCCGCCTCGTCACGGTCTTTCGGCCGCACGGCTTCAACCTCACCGCGCCCGTTTTCGATTATCTCGACAGCCCGCGCCTGCTCCAGCGTGAAGTGCGCGCCGACCTGGCCCACGGCCTGTTCGGCAAGACCGCCATTCATCCCAAGCAGGTGCCGCTGATCGAGGAGCAATACAAGGTGTCCGCCCGCGACCTGCAGATGGCCGAGCAAATCCTCACGCGCAGCGCCCCGCCGGTGTTTCGCGTCGGCGACGCCATGTGCGAACCGGCCACGCACCGCGCCTGGGCGCGGCTGATCGACCAACGGGCGCGGCTGTATGGCGTTGCCGGACCGGTGAAAGCGATGTAATCATGCGAGGACAAGAGTTTTCAACTGTCGCGGTCAGAATTGATTACTTGTTTCAATTCGTGTCGATTCGTTTCATTCGTTTCATTTCGTTTCATTTCGTTCCAATTCGTTTCATTCGTTTCAACAGGGTGGGTGTCTGTATCACACTGAAACGAATCCTGTAAGTTCTCTGTTTGCCGTGACTTACAGAATCGGATTCGTTTCATCGCGCTTATGCCAGTTGAAACGAAAACGCTGAGTCCCTTGCAAGCCGCGGTGTGCGCTCCCGGAGCGCTACTACCATTCCAGCGGCAACTCTCGATAATCTCTACGAACAGCGGACTAAGGTTGCTTCATGAACGATCCCGTCATCGTCATCCCGGCCACTATCGCGACTGTCGTCTTGTTATGGCTGCTTTACGCCGTCGCAACCGCCGGCAGCTTGGGCAGTTACTTCGCCGGCCGAAGAATTGCCCGGCGCTGGCTGCGCGATCCGGAGTTCGCCGCCAAGGTCGATGAGCTGAACCAGCCGCCCAAGCCGCCGGAACCGCGTAAACCCAATCCGGAGCCGGTTCGGATCTTGACGCTGCTCCAGCGCGAAGGCCGGTTGTTCGACTTCCTCATGGAGGATATTGAAGGCAATTCCGATGCACAGATCGGCGCGGGGGTGCGTGACATCCATCGCAAATGCCAAAAAGCGCTTCGTGAGCACCTGGTGCTCGCCCATGTGTTGCCGGAACAGGAAGGCGACCAGGTGGAAGTAGCGGACCGCTTCGACCCGTCCGCGATCCAATTGATCGGCAATGTGACCGGGCGGCCGCCGTTCAAAGGCACGCTGCGGCACCCCGGTTGGCGCGTGCAGGAGGTGAAGCTCAGCCCGTTGCCGGAAGGCCAAGATCACTTCGTCATACAGCCGGCGGAAGTCGAATTGCCGTAGAATAAGGCTATGACACGATCCTTGCTGCTCGCGCTCGTCGGCCTGTTCGTTGGCGCCGTTTTTGGCTGCGTCTGGGCGTTTTGGATCACGCGCATGCAGGCCGGCGGGCCCTCGGTGTGGAACGTCAACAATCCGCCCGGCTTCATTGGATCGTCTGATAATTGGGCTTACTTTTTCCAGGGGAGTCTCTTGGGCGCTGGGTTTGGCGCCGTCGTGGGCGCGGTAGTCGGCGCCGCGGGCGCCATTGTCAAAGCGATTGGGAAGTCGAACACCGAACAGGCGCCGCCCAATAGACGTACTGAGTTACAATAATCACGTAGGATAGGATTCCGTTCCTGTCCTCTTGGTGAGATTGCGTCGGCGGCGTTTCGGTCAGGAGCGGAATCCCGACCTCCGAAATGCGCGTCCTAGTTCGCAAGACGTCAAAAGGAGCGGGCGATGTGCAGGACTTTCCTCGGTGCATTCGTCGGTTTGATGCTTGGGGCAATCCTCGGTTGTGCGCTGGCGTTCGCGCTCTATCGCATCACTCCGTCCCAGACGATTATGAAGTGGTTGCCCATCCAAGGCGGCGCGGCACAATCCTCAAGCACATCCGTTTTGATCGATATCTCCGGCCCAATCGACCTGGCAACACCGACTCCTGTGCTCTGGAACGTTCCATCGCAGGAGGAACAGGAACGATCCAATTTGAATGCCTTTCTCTTTCACGGGATTCTGTTCGGAGGCGGATTCGCCGCCTTCGTCGGCGCGCTGGCCGGCGCAGCGGGAGTGTTGCAGAAGTCGCTGCAAGAGTCGAACCGCAAACAGGTCCTGATGGACCGGTGCGTTAGAATCTAGATTGTCAGGGTCAATCATTTCATTGCTCTCGAAGGAGGCGGTTATGGCCAAAACTCTTTTGGGCGCTTTTGCCGGCTGGGTGCTGGGGACGATACTGGGATGCGCGCTGGCTTTCGCCTTTCATAGCAATGAGCCCGCCCAGTCGGTTGGGACTCGGACCTTGGGTTCCTGGCTTACCGGGATGCCGGTGCAGGGTCGCGCCGACCCCAGGGGCACAAGCTGGGTCATCATGGACGGCCTGCAAGGCGAAGAACGATCCAATTTGAATGCCTTTCTCTTCCACGGCATCTTATTCGGCGGCGGCTTCGGCGCTTTGATCTTCGCGTTGGCGGCGGCAACGTATGTCCTCGCCCGAACCATGAAAGAACAGCGCAAGCCCATTCCAAGCACCCTGCCGTCTTCACCTCCGTCCCAAAATCCTGACTAGTCCAGAGGGATTTGCTCCGTGACTCTTTCCCGTTTTGTTGTCGGCATCGATCTTGGCACCACCAACTGTGCCCTCGCCTACTGCGATACCGGCGCGGGCGACGCGGCGATGCTTCAGCACCTGCAACTTCCACAAATCGTCCATGCCGGCGTGGTGGAAGATCGCCCGCTGCTGCCCTCCTTTCTTTACTTGCCCGGCCCAAACGAACAGCCTACAGGCGCCTTGAATCTGCCTTGGGCAAGCAGCCGCGCTTATTGCGTCGGCGAATTCGCGCGCAACTTCGGCAGCCAGGTCCCCACTCGCCTCGTCTCATCTGCCAAGTCGTGGCTGTGCCACCCCGGCGTCGATCGCAAGCAGCCCATATTGCCGTGGAAGGCGCCGGAAAGCGGCCGGCGGGTTTCGCCGGTTGAAGCGAGCACCCACTGTTTGCGGCACCTCGTCGACGCTTGGAACCATCACATCGCCAAGGACGTTGCCGACCATCGCCTCGAGAATCAGGACATCATCCTGACCGTGCCGGCATCGTTCGACGCCGTCGCGCGCGAACTCAGCGTCGAAGCAGCGCGGGCGGCGGGCTTGGAAAAACTCACGCTGCTCGAGGAGCCGCAAGCCGCGTTTTATCATTGGCTTGACACGTCGCACGACCAATGGCGCGATCAGGTCGAGGTCGGTGACGTGGTTCTTGTCTGCGATGTCGGCGGCGGCACCACCGACCTGTCGCTCATCGCCGTCAGCGAGGAGGCCGGCCAGCTTGTGCTCACGCGCGTGGCGGTGGGCGATCATATCTTGTTGGGCGGCGACAACATGGATCTGGCGCTGGCCCACCATGCCGCCGCCGAGTTCGCCAAGAAGGGCGTTAAGCTCGACCAGGGCCAGATGCACATGCTCTGGCATAGTTGTCGATTGGCCAAGGAGACGATGCTGGGCAACGCGACACAGGAATCCGCTCCCGTCACGGTGCTGGGCCGGGGCAGCAAGGTCATCGGCGGCACGATCAAAGGCGAGTTGTCGCGCGGCGACGTTGAAAAGGTCTTGGTCGACGGTTTCTTCCCGCACTGTCCTCCCGACGCCGAGCCGCAAAGGCAACGCGCCGCCGGTTTCCAGGAAATCGGCTTGCCTTACGCCGCCGACCCGGCTGTCAGCAAACACCTGGCGCAGTTCTTGGCGCGGCACACGGAGGTGTTGCAACAGAAACCTCTTGGAGGCCCCCTCACCCCCGGCCCCTCTCCCCCCCAGGGGCGAGGGGTGAAAAGCGCGAAACGCAAACACAAAAGCCAGCCGGCGGCGGTGCTGTTTAACGGCGGCGTCTTCAAGGCGGGACCGCTGCGCGAGCGGATGCTGGCAGTGCTCAACGACTGGCGCAAAGGCGGAGTTCGCGAACTGCCCGCCATGGATTTGGATCGCGCCGTCGCCGCCGGCGCCGCGTATTACGGTCTGGTGCGGCGCGGCAAGGGCATTCGCATTCGCGGCGGCGCGGCCCGCAGCTATTACATCGGCATCGAAACCTCGCTCCCGGCCGTCCCGGGCGCGGCGCCGCCGCTCAAGGCACTTTGCGTCGTCCCCTTCGGCATGGAGGAAGGAACCGAAGCGGATTTGCCCAAGCAAGAATTCGGCCTGGTCGTCGGCGAACCGGCCGTCTTCCGCTTTTTGGGATCCACGCAGCGCCGCAACGATACGGCGGGTCTCTTGCTGGAGGAATGGCACGGCGAAATCGAAGAGCTGGCCCCACTGACAACCACACTCGAAGCGCCGGGCAAAGAAGGCCGCACCGTGCCCGTGCACTTGCACAGCAAGGTCACGGAAGTGGGCACGCTCGAGCTCTGGTGCCATAGTCGCGACGGCAAAGAGCGCTGGAAATTGGAATTCAATGTGCGCGAGCGCGCGGAGGAATAAGCGGCATCCCGCCTGTCAACACATCGCGCCAGTATTCAGGCACGGCTCAGCCCGGTTCACCGGGCTTTCGCGCAGCGTCTAGGCCCGCCGTTGACGGCGGGTTCCGGGCTGGGACTATGACAGCAGAGCCCGGTTCACCGGGCTTCTCGCTGTTCGGCTTGAGCCAGTGAGTGAGTGCCGGCCCAGCATGGCTTAAGCCCAACACCGAGAAGCCTCGTGAACGAGGCTCGGGCGGCGACCGGTGGCCTCCTTAACCCGCCGTCAACGGCGGGCCTACACGCTCCGCGAAAGGCCCGTGAACGGGCCTGGGGTTCATTTCTTTCCCTTCTTGACCGGGAAATCCGGCGACTCCGTTCGCGCTTGCCGCAGGTATTCCTCGATGCGGGCGACTACGTCGGCGTGCCGCGGTGCAATGTCCGTCTTTTCGCCGATGTCTTTTTCCAGATCATAAAGCTCCAACGGCCCGCCCAGCTTGGGTCGGATCGCTTTCCATTTGCCCATGCGCACTGCTTGTTGGAAACCGCCTTCGAAAAACTCCCAATACAGCAAGTCGTGCTGCTTCTGCTCTTTGCCCAGTAGCGTAGGCAAGAAGGAGATGCCGTCGATCTTGTCGGCCGCCTTGCCGCCTGCGATTTCGACCGCGGTCGGCAGAAAGTCCCAGAAGGCGCCAATGTGATCGCTAGTTGAGCCCGGTTTGATGCGGCCCGGCCAGGCGACGATGAACGGGACGCGGACGCCGCCGTCGTGCAGCGAGCGCTTGAAGCCGCGCAACGGTCCTGCGCTTTGGAAAAACAACGGATCGCCGCCCCCTTCGCGGTGCGGGCCGTTGTCGCTCGAAAACAGAACGATCGTGTCCTCTTCCAAGCCCAGCTCGCGCAACTTGTCCATGAGCTTGCCGATGTCGCGGTCCAAGTAAGTGATCATGGCGGCGTGATTCTTTTGCGGCTGCGGCCAGGGCTCCTTCGAATAGGGCTCGTCGCTGGGCACTTCCATGCCGTTCTTTTCCAGCTTGCCGCGCTCGTTGTTGGCGTGCGGAATCGTGACGGCGTAGTAGAGAAAGAAAGGTTTCGCCTTGTTTTTCTCGATGAATTCAAGCGCTTCCTTGTTGAAGAGATCTTGCGAATAGACAGCCTTCGTCGAAGCCACGTTGTCTTTCACCACGTTGCCTTCGATAGCGACTTTCTCCTCGTTTCGCCAAAGATAGTCGGGGTAGGAGTTATGCGCGTGGTGCTGATTCAAATAGCCGAAGAAGTAATCGAAGCCTTGGCGATTGGGCATGCCGCTCGTGCCGGGCTCGCCCAGGCCCCACTTGCCGATAAGGCCGGTGACGTAGCCCAGGCGCTTGAGGAGAGTCGCCACGGTGACGTCGTCAGGCCGGAGCGGCACCAGGGCGTTGCCGCGCACGGTGCAATGGCCGGTGTGCTGGCCCTGCATGAGCGCCGATCGGCTTGGGGCGCACACGGTGCTGCCGGAATAGAACTGGGTAAAGCGCATGCCACGCGCCGCGAGCTTGTCGAGGTTGGGGGTCTTGATTTTCTTTTGGCCGTAGCAGCCGACGTCGCCGTAACCCAGGTCGTCGGCAAGGATGAAGATGATATTGGGTTTCTGCCTCTGTTCGCCGGCGGAAAGGAACGTGGAGTGGCTCATCAAAAGTAACAAAGAGACACAGGCCGATAAGTAAGAGTGCTTCATCAGACTGCTCCTCGTTTCTTAGCTTCTTACGAGAAGTGCCCAAAGTTGGGTGGCATGCCTTGGCGGATCCTTGCAAGTAAAGCAAACCCGAAGCCAGCACCGCCAAGGCATGCTGATGCGCCAGGTTACGTGGCGCTTCAGCATGCTTTCGCCGTGGTGGTCCAGAGTTCGCTGTTCTTGCCAAGGATCGGCGAAAGCATGCCACCCAGCCCTATTCTATTTTAAATTGTTTCGTATTTCGCGCAGTTTGGTCTTGATTTGGGCCCAGTCGTCGCGGGCCCGGCGCAACGATTGAAAGTCATACAGCTCGCGATAAGTCATCGCCGGCAATTCGGGCACGCGCTCGGTGTCCAAATAGCGTGTCTGCCGTTTCAGATACGCGTCCACTTCTTGGAACCACTTGTCGCGTTCCTTGGTGCCCGCGCCGGCAATGGGCTGGTCGCGCAGCTTTTCACCTTGCTTGATCTGTTCCTGAATCCAGGTTTGCTCTGCGGCCACGGCGTTCTTGAGGCTCGCCAGCTCTTTGCGGTATTGCTCGATGCGCTTGGCAAGCCGCGTGCCGCTCCAGGCATCGGTGTACGGTTCCGGCACCGCCAGGCTATCGAGCAGCTTGGCGTTTTTCTCGATGTCCGATTCCTTTTGCAGAAAGCGGATCGGCTGCAATTTCTCCAGTTGACTCGCCAGCGCCTGGTAGGCCGTCATCTCTTCGCGGCCAGCGCGCACTTCATCTTGCAACTCCGGTGCGAGCTTGGCGAAATGCGGGCTGTTTTGTATCTTTGTCAGTTCCTTGATCCTGTCCTCGATCGGGTCGCGCAGGCGTTCCGCGGCCGAGCTCTGTGCCGGCAGCAAATGGCGAATGGATGCTTCGAGGGCGGTGACATCGGCGCTGGGCCGGGTCAGGAAAAATCCGGCAGCCACGAGACCCATGATCGCGATGAGCGCAATCAGGCTGGCCACGACGAAATGCAGCCGTTGATGCGCGTGAGTGCGCTGCTCGTGAAAGCCCCGCGCGGAGTCGAGTGCCTGACGAAACAGCTCGGCCACGCCGAAAGGCTCGTTTGCCTTGGCCGCGCGGTCCGCCAGCGCCGGCCGGCGAATTGCCGTCGCCCAAAGGTGCAAATCGATTTTGCCAAAGGGCGCCTGGTTCCCTGCGCGGGCAAGAAACACTTGCAACTTGTTGTCCGCGCGGCGTTTGCCTTCCTCAATGCGCTCGAGCCATCGGCTGGAGGTATCGTCCTTCTGGGCCAATAGATCGCACTTCGTCAATACGAGATAAACCGGCAAGCCCGCTACGTCAGCATGCCGGCTGCGCTGTTCCTGGAACAAGCGCAAGAATTCGCCGAACATCTGGAATTGCTGTTCGAACTCGTTCTGAGCCACCGCGGCGTCGAGCGCCAACAGGACGGCATCGGCGTCGCGCACGGCTTGGGCCAGCGCCGCCTTATCTTCCAACGATTGTTCACCCTTGAGATACTCGTTCGCTAATTGTCCGTTGCAATCAACGAGCGTCGCGTCGAGCTTGCCGCCGTCTTGCTGGAATACCACGGGATACGAGACCACTTCGGATTGCGTCCGCTCGAGCTTGTTGCTGTAGGTTTGCTTGTGCAGGTCGGTCAACTCACCCGGTTCCGCAAGCGTGGCGCCCAGCGCCTCGGGATGCATCTGCGCGGCTTGCACCAGAGCGCCCAACAAGGACGATTTGCCCGCGGATGCGGCCCCAAACAAAACGATGCGTAACGAATCGTTCATGACTTTCAGCGATCAGCTTTCATCGTTCATCGTTCATCGTACATCGTTCAACGTTCAACGATCACAGTTCAACGTTCATTGCTCCGCACCATTAAGGTCTACGGTCGGAATCTTGTATTTCTGGGTCAACTCGCGCAGCCGTCCCAGCGCTCCTTGCCGCGTTCCCACGCTTTCTTCGGTCAGGATAATATGCACTTCGAGCCGGTCCTTGTGTTCCTTGAAAAACGCCTCGACTTCGTCCAAAGTCCGCGGCGGCTCTTTGCGACGCATCAAGTAATAACGGCCGTCTCCTTTGTAGCGCTCGCCGCCTATTAGTTCAATGTCGACCGGCTCGCGCACCAGCGTGGACGGCGCTTTCTTGTCTTTGCCGCCGGACGGATCTTTGCCCTCGTTTTTTCCATTGCTCGAGACGACGCCATTTTGCTTGCCGGTGCCCTGGCCGGGCCCCGGCGCGCCGCCCGCGCCCGGTCCCCAGCCGAAGCCGGGCCCGCCGCCTAGGGGGAGGAAGAAATAGACCAAGAACGCGAACAGGAGCGAGCCGGCCAAGCGCGTCACGGGCCGCAGCCAGCCGGGCAGCGGGCGATGAAAGGCGAGCCGGCACAGGAACCGCGCTAGCGGCGGACCGGCGAACCAGCCCGCGAATGCGCCGCCCACCGCCGCCACGAAGCGCAGCACGACGAAGATCGGCGTCGTCAAATCCAACGCCCATAGCGCCGCGGCTATCATGGCCTCTCCTTCAAGGAATGGGCCACCGCGGCGAACCAGGCCTTGAACTGCCTTTCCTGGGCCAGCGTCGGAAAGCCGGTCTCGGGCCGCGGGTACAGGAAATAGTAATACACTTCCTGCCCGGCGGCGGCGCGCTGATGGCGCTCGATCAAAGTCTGGGCCGATTCTTCATTGGCAATCAAGAGCTTGGGTGCGTCCGGGCGCAAGGGGTCGATATAGTACAGGTTGCCTTTGGAATCGACATCGAGGATTTGGAAATAGGTTCGCTGCACCACGTCCTTGCGGTCTTTTTTCAAGCGGGCCACTTCCTCGCGCAGTCGTTCCAGCTCGTCGAGCGCTGGTCGGAGGTCTTCCAGCCGCGTGAGCTCTTGCGTGCGCGCTTGCAATAACCGTTCGAGGGAAGCGACCGAGTCGGTCAATTCAGCGGCGGATTCGTTTTTGCTCTTGAGCTCTTCCTCGTTGACGATGGGCATGAGCAGGAAGATGCAAAAGAGCAACAAGAGCACGTCGATCAGCGGAATGAAAAAACGCGTGACCGAACGGCGCGGCATCTGGATCATGGCCCCTCCCCTCTCCCCGTGGGGGCGAGGGGAGATGCAGCCCGACTGCTGCCGCCCAAGGTAAGAATCAGATCGCGACCGATGATGACCATCCACGACGGAAGAATATTCAACAGGGCCATGAACAAGCCGCTGCCGGTGGCGGTGATGGCGGGAGAGTATTTCTCGAAAATCACCTGGGCCCGAAAGGTACTCGAAGGGTCCGGCATTTTGCCCAGCGCGGAGAATGTTTGCAAGATACCGGCGACCGTGCCCAAGAGCCCCAAGAGAGGAAACCATTCGGCGGCCTGGCCCAGGTGCGTGATCCAGCGGTCCGCCCCTTCGTCGAAGCCGGTTCCTTGCCAGCGCAGCGCCCGCCAGCACAGCAGCATTTGCAGAAGGAATAGCACCAGTCCCAGTCCAATGATCAGACCGTCCATCGTGCCGAAATGCACAAAGTAGAAGTTGACGGCGTCGCGCGGAATGCACACCGCGATCAGCGCCGCGGCCAGAAACGGCAACGCGCAGAAACACAACGGCACGACGAGCTTGATAAGCAAGCGGCGCATGGCGGACTCCTGGAGTTGGCCTAATCTTATTTCGCTTCGTCCAGGATTTCAATTTGCGATTGTTCGTCCAGGGCGACGCTCGAAAGCTCGCCGTGCGGCTCTTTGGTGAAGTGGATCAAGGGCACGATGATGTCGTCCTGGGGCAGCCGGTCGGTGGCGAGCCCTGTCGCCAGCGAATCGGCATGGCGAAACACACCGGTTACCACCGCGGGCCAAGACTTCAAGCCGACGCGGACAATTTGCGTGATGCGGATCCTCTGACCGGGCCGCAGCCTTTGCAATGTCGCCAACAAGTCCGGACGAATGGGCCGTGACGAGTAGATTTGCACGTTTTCTTCCCCTCGCCCCTGCGGGGGAGAGGGGGGAGGGGGGAGGGGGCCTCCCACGCGGGTACTCATTGGGCCTCCTTGCTCATCGGCCTGCCCCGCACCAGCGCAATTCGACCGGTGCGCGCCAATTCCAGGATCCCGAATGGCCGCATCATCTCGATGAACGCGACGATCTTGCTTTCCGTGCCCGAGATTTCGATCATGATGTCCACGGCGGAAACATCCACGACCCGGCCGCGAAACATCTCGACCAACAGCGCGATCTCCGTGCGCTGGGCGGAATTCGCCTGCACTTTGATCAGCATGAGATCGCGCTCGACATAGTTTTCGCTGCTGATGTCGTCGACGCGAACAATCGTGACGATCTTGTCGAGCTGCTTGCGCACCTGCTCGAGAACCGTATCGTCGCCGTGCACGACAAACGTCATGCGCGAAAGCAGCGGGTCCTCGGTTTCGCCGACCGCGAGGCTGTCGATGTTGAAGCCGCGCGAGGCGAGCATGCCCGAAACGTGGGCGAGTACGCCGGGCTGATTCTGAACCAAGGCGGAAAGGACATGCCGCATGGCGAATTCCAAGAAACCCAAAAATGTCGGCGGACGACTCTCGTAATCAGCATATGGCAAGCGAAACGAGGGGGAAAGACGAAGGACTGAGACGTTGCTCCGCCGTAGGCCAAGTCTTCCCTTTCAGCACGATCGGGTAGGGGGCGAAGTTGGAAAAGCAGCCGTATTCGTCCTTGGTGCTGTAGAAGTGGATTGTGGATTTCATGATTCAAAGCCACCTTACAGAATGTCCAGTGCCGAGAAGTCCGATGCTACCTTTCCTTCCAATTCCCTGAAGAACCAAAGCAACGGATCGCGGCTCTTGCCTTCGGTGCAGCCGTCGATGATGTTGAATGCCAAGAACAAATTCCAATCTCTGATGTTGTCGAGCAATGCCTCCAGGCGCTTCGCGTTGCATTGGCCTTTGTCCTGGACTTGCCGCCACAGTGCAAACGGCTCGTCGTGGTATTGCACCATGGCGAGCAAGTCGGGGTCCGGACAATACTCCGCCAAGAAAGCGCGTGCCAAAGAAGCATGACTCCGGGAACTGGTGATGGCGGCGCCGGGCCGCGCCTCGGATTTGAAGGTGTCATGCGTGTGAATCAGCAGCTTTAGCTTCCAATACTCTGCTTCGGACAGCCGTGACCGTAAACGCGCGAGATTCCTTTCCAACTCTTTGATATGCGCGCGCACCGTTCCTTCCGGATGGCCGGAACGCGGTTCGCCCCAATCCAAGTTTTGCAGATAACGAGGATCGCGAAGCACGGCCTCACAAGCTGCCTTGAAATCAATCATAAACCGACTCATGCGACATCGGGCGACAAAGCGGAAAACGATTCCACCCCAATTCCAGACACGATACAATTCGACAGGTTCGCCGGCACTTCACAGGAATTGAGAATGAACAAGTCCGTTTTGAAGTTCAGTTGCAAACTGATTCTCGAAAGCGTTCGGGATGCTCCACCCGTGCAGCATGCAGCGAACGCTAAACGAAAACCATCAGTCCTTCGCAAGAAAGCGCTGGCGCATTTTTGGTGGAAACCGCTCGATGGCGTAGCGCAGCATGGTGCGCGGCATGTTCAAGCGGTGTTTCTCGAGAAAGCGCATAAGAGCCGGCGTGTCGCGCTTGCCGACCTCGCGCAGCATCCAACCGGCCGCCTTGTGAATGAGGTCGTGCTCGTCGTCCAAGAGCATTTCCGCGATGGCCAAGGAATCGGCGACTTCGCCGGCGCGGATGAAGCGCAGCGTGGCGACCATGGCGATGCGGCGCTCCCACACGCTTTTCGATTTCGCCAGACGGCGCAGGCGCTGCCGGCCGCGTCCAAGGAGATATTCGCCGACGATGTACGGCGCCGAACAGTCGACCAGGTCCCAATTATTGATATGGTCCGTGTGCGCCAGATAGAAATCGAACAATTGCTTCTGGGCCGGCTTGCCCGCCTTTTCGAACGCGCGCACCAGGATAAGTAAGGCAACGCCGCGCTCGTCGTGAATCGCCGATTGCAACAACTCCTTCACCTGGGCCAAGGGCAGCGTGCGAAACTCCTTCGACAAGGCGTGCATGGCTTTCGCAGACAGGCCAAGAAAGACGTCGCCTTCACCGTATTGGCCTGGACCTGTCTTGAAGAAGCGTAAGGCGCCGCGCGCGGCGTCGGGATTGCCGAGGCGGCGCATGCGCTCGCGCAACGTCGAAAGGCTAGCGGGGGTCGTTGTTTTCTTGGCCGCCATGACAAGGCTCTCGCGCTTGAA
Source organism: Gemmataceae bacterium (assembly GCA_022614915.1). Taxonomy (GTDB): domain Bacteria; phylum Planctomycetota; class Planctomycetia; order Gemmatales; family Gemmataceae; genus JAKEFD01. Next base: position 28,832 of record JAKEHV010000198.1, read on the forward strand.
CATGCGTATCTTAGGCCTTCCGCAAATCTTTTCTTTCTTCCGCAATAGCGAGCGGTCGTGCCGCCTCTTTTAGAGTGAAGGGGAAGATAACACCAGCCCGAAGCGCGAGCGAGGGACTGGACAACAGTCGGATTGCGGCGACGATTCAGTGCCGGTGCGTGCGTACGCCGCGTTCGACCAAAGGAATAAGTGATGAAAAAGCTCGGTTGGGCAATCTTGATTTGTGTTCTTTGTTTTGTGGTATGGCGCGCCTCAATGCGCATGCGCGCGGGATTTGTGGCCGAACAGAATTGGATCGAGTTCGTCGACTGGGACGCCGAACGGTCGGCGCAACTTAAGCAAGAAGTCGCAAAGCGGGCGCGCTTCAAGGTGGTGTTCGATCGGATAATCCATGCGCTCGCGCACCAAGGTCTTTCCTTGAAGACGGCCTGCGACAGAATCCGGGACAGCGCGCGGGAATACTATCCACGTTATCTGGGATTCGTGGAATATGCGTTCGAGTGTTCTCATCCTGGCGAACGCGCCGATTCTCTTATCGTAAAAATCGCGACGATACTGGTCGATTCCTTTCGCAACGATTCGGACAATGTCTGTGCCGAATTGTTGGAGAGGCTGGAGCGTGAACTCCAGGAGCTCGCCAACGAGGAAACAGTATCCTCGCTACCGTCATCATGAAGACGGGCTTGAAATGTTACGTTTGGCGCCGAACATTGAACTAACTTGGCGGCTGCAAGGAACATGACGTCCCGAATCGTGATGCCGGCTTATGCGGGATGATACGACAGCTCGGCAGACCCGTCATTCGCGTGGCCAGTCTGCTAGAGCGACTTGTTCGGCGTGCGCGAAAAAAAAAAAGGGGGAGAACCAGGTTCTCCCCCTTTCTCGTTCCATTACATCCCTTGCGAACTCGCCTGGGAAGACGTCACCCTTTTTGCTCCAGACAAACGCCTTCCGTTCCGGTTGCCGAGTAACAAACCCGCGCTCGTGCGTCGGGCTAGTGTTAGCGGCTGGCGACGCCCTGAGCGGATAAGTTAAACGGAACTTCCGTCGTCTGACCACCGCGAACGGTAATCTGCTGGGTTTGAACGATGGAGCGACCTTCGCGAACGATTTCAGCCCGGAGCGTGTAGACGTAGTCGGCACTCGTCTCGAGTTCCGGGGTGATGAACGTGCGACGTTCGGTCGTCGAGGTGGTGGCATTGCCATCCACGGTCAAGGAGGCGTCGGCCGGCAAGGTGACCACGATAGTGGCCGGAGCGTTGCTGTTGTTGGCTTCGGTCGCCTTCTCGCCACCCTTCTTGGGCATCACTTTAGGATCGGTGGAGGGAGTTCCGCCCGTGCAGCCGCCGTCACAGCCGGCGCCACCGTGGCAGGCGCCACCAGCGCAACCGCCGGCGCAACCATGACCGCGATGGAACAGTCCGCCGCCGAACAATCGGCCGTGGCAGCCGCCGCCGCCGTGGCAACGGCCGCCGCCATGGCAAGCGCCGCCGCCATGGCAAGCAACGCCGCCGCCGCAACCGCCGGCGCAGCCGCCGCCGCCGTGGCAGCCGTGGCGACTGAACAGACCGCCGCCGTGGCAACCGTGGCCGCTGAACAGGCCACCACCATGGCAACCGTGGCCGCTGAACAAGCCGCCGCCGTGACAACCGTGGCCACGGAACAAGCCGCCGTGGCAGCCGTGTCCGCCGCCGAAGCAGCCGCCGCCGCCGTGGCAAGCAACCGCGCCGGCGCAACCGCCACCGCCATGACAGCCACCGCCGCGATGGAACAAGCCACCGCTAAAGAGCCCGCCATGGCAACCAGCCCCGTCGCATCCTCCTCGGCAGCCGTGCCCCAGGTCAGGGGCTTCAGCGCCGCCGCTCAGGGCCATCATCAACACAACGCTGTACATCTTGGAAACCTCCAGCTGGTAGAAAAAAGGGAAGCCAACCCACGCACTATGGAAAGAACCCCTAAAGGCCTGGAGCCCTTGCTGTCTTTCCCGTCCTGAGATTCACCCTCCTGAGATTCACCCTCTTGACATCCTGTTTCGAGGCCTTGTTTTCACTGGGTATTTTTGCTTTCTTTAGGATAGTAAAAGCAGAGAAAAGGGGTGTCAACAGTAAAATAGGAAGGATACGTAAGCCTGTTCGTATTGGCGTCCGATTGCTCCTTTTGTGCCGATCACGCCTTTTCTTTTCCACCAAAGATAGTGTTGATGGGTATTTCGGAAGGATAGAGAAGTTAAGTTGAGACTGAAAGTGTGTTTCTGACCTACTGATCTCAATTTGGTTTCGACAAACTCGTCAACTACCGCAGATTAGCCATTTTTGCTGTATTCGTCATGTTGTCATAAAGTGATAGAATTGTGTAAGTTACGAACAAAGTCCTTCAAAAACTGCAGCGCCGTCCGCGCCGCCTCCACCGCGCTGTGGCTATGCCGGCTCAATTCCACGCAGACGTCGCCCTTGTAGCCCGCATGGTTCAGGGCGGCGAATACCGCTTTGAATTCTATCTCCCCCTCGCCAAACATGAGATGTTCGTGAACACCCTTGCACATGTCGTCAATGTGCACGTTCCAAAGCACCTCCTTCCAACGCAGGATGTTCTCCGGGACCGCCTCGCCCATGCAATGCAAATGTCCGACATCGAGCGTCAGGCCAAACCAGGGAGAGCGCATCTGCTCGAACAGCGTTTCGTATTGCGTCATCGTGTCGATGAACATGCCCGGCTCGGGCTCAAAAGCGAGCCGAACGTTGCTCGTCTCGGCAAACTCGCAAAGCCGCCAGCAGCCTTCCAAAAGACGTTGCATCAACGCTTCGAGAGGGACCTGATCCGTCGGAGTGCCGGACCAGAAGCTAACCGCACTTGCTCCCAGCTCGCGGGCGATTTGGACGCATTGACATAGAAAGCTGAGGCGGCGCTCGCGCTCTTCCAAAGTAGGGCTCAGCAGCGTCGGCTGGTGCTTGCGGCGCGGATCGAGCAGAAACCGCGCCCCGGTTTCCACTACTGAGCGCAGGTTCAAGCGTTCGAGCTGTTTGCGGACCGTGTCGACGCGACCCGGAAGATTCGGTTCAATGGGATTCAAGGCATGATGATCGATCGTGATGGCGACGCTTTGATAACCGAGCTCCGCGAGGATTTCCAAGGTGTCCTCAAGGCGGTGATGCGCGAAGCCGTTGGTGTTGTAGCCGAGGAACATGAGGTCAACCAAAGGTGAGGATGTTCACTTGTCCGACTGCTCTGTCAGCCAGCGCACCATCGTGCGCGTCACGAACTCCGGCCGGTCGCGGTGCACGAAGTGGCCCGCGCCCGGCACGGTCACCAGCGTCAGGTCCTTTTCCACCCACTTCCAGGTGTCGTTGAGCGCTCCCGGCAAGAGATAGATGTCGCCCAGGCCGTGGATCACGAGCGTGCGGCACTTCACCGGCGGCAACGGCTTGTCAAGCTTGTACGGCTCGCGCGGATAATTTGCCTTGTAATAGTTGAGCATCCCTTCCAGCGACGAGCGCTTGAACGCTTCGATGTATTTCGCGCGGGCGTCCGCCTCCTTCACCCAGAAGGCCAGGAACTCCGGTTTCAGCTTCTTGGCGGCGTCCGGCTGCTGGAAGTCGCGCGCGTATTGGCTGTTCTTTTGCTGCTCGGGGTTGGTGGCCAACTCGCGAAGGATGCCGTTGGGATGCGGGCAGTTGAGCACGACGAGGCGATCCGTCATCTCCGGATGGGCCATGGCGAACGACCAGGCGACAATCCCGCCCCAGTCGTGGCCAACGAGCACGGCTTTCTCCTCCTTCAGATGCTTGATCACCGCAGCCACGTCGCCGACGAGCTTGTCGATCTTGTAATTGTCCACGCCTTCGGGCTTGCCGCTCAGGTTGTAGCCGCGCTGATCGATGGCGACGGCGCGGAAACTCTTGGCAAGCTCGGGCATCTGATCGCGCCAGGAATACCAAAAATCCGGGAAGCCGTGGATAAGGATGACCAGCGGACCTTTGCCCATTTCGCGATAGTGAATCTTGACGCCGCCGGAGTCCGCGAAATCGGATGCGCCGGGCTCCTGGGCGCTAGCCGTTACTGGTAAAAAGGCGAACAGGAGGAACAAGACGCGTTGCTTGTGTGTGCGCATAGGTCACCTTGTAGACGCCGTGAATTGATTGCACGCATTCTATTCCTCCCGAGGCGCCGGAGTGTCAACCCCTGGAAAAAGACCCCAACAGGCATCCGAAACGCCGGATGGGCGACGTGCGCACGCAAAAACTACCGAGAGAGAGAATGCCGTAACTTGAACCGCGCTGTCTCAGCAAGCGGTCTTCAGCCGAAGTGTGGAGACGAACCTGCGAATCTCAATACCCGCCGATCATTGCGATCAGCCAAAGGAGCGCGCCCAGAAAAGCGGGCAGCACCACAATGCCAATGGGATATGAGCGTTCGGCAGTCGGCGATTGCGGAAATTGATCCATAGGAGGCCTCATTTGAAAAGGGCGCTTCAACTATAGGTCACGAAATGAGCGACGGGGCAAAAAGTCGCCACTTGCGCCAAGTAGATCGTTGGGATGGCAAATTAGATTGTTAGTACAAACTAACAAGGCGAAGGGTATGCCTATGTCACGCAATTCGATTTTCTGTGCATAGCCATGTCAGTTCCAATCGTGTTCGGCACGTAATTTGCGCCTCGAGAATACTTGTGTACAGTATTGCGCCTGCTGCCGCAATGTGACATCATGTCGGCGTGAATAACCAGCC
>JAKEHV010000199.1 GCA_022614915.1 Gemmataceae bacterium
GACGTCGAAGATGCGCAGGGCACACTCGGTGTCGCGTTTCGCTTTGGCCGCCACGCCGCCTACGACCACGCCGGCAAAGCGCCGTGAATTCCAGCCTTCGCTGACAATCAAGCGCTGCCCTTGGGCGGAGAAAGCGACGCAGCCTTCCGACTTCCAAGTGAAATCGAATGTGGCGGCATCCGCGCCGGTGTCGATGCGAACGACGCGCAGCTTGCCGGTGGTGTCGCGAAAGGCAAGCAATTGCCCGTCGGGAGAAAGCGCGGGGCGGTGCAGCGACGGGATCGCCTTGGCCGTGAACTGATTCGAGTTCGGCGCAATGCCGGGATGGAAGCCGGGGATTTGCCGCTCTTCGCTCTGCCCGGCGACATTCCAAACGCTGAAGGAATGATCGGCGACGTCCGCGGACGCCGAAACCAAGTGCTTGCCACCGCGTGTGAAGGCAAGAAAGGACGGCTGGCCCGTATGGCCTTGCAGCGGCTTGAGAGGCTCTTTTGTCTTCCAATTCCAAAGATAGACAGCCGGATCTCCGCCGCGCACCAGAGCCACAAGGTTGCCGGTCATTTCGACGTCAGCGCACGGGCCGCCCAGCCCAGGTGTCGGCGCGATCGTCGCGCCCGTTTCCAAAGAGACCAATTGCACATGGTGCGAAGGTGTGACGCGCGCCAGCACCTGGCGGGTCGCGCCGACGGCGTTGATGCGCGCCGCGGCGGTGGCGCGCAAGACCAAGCCGTCAATCGTCGTGGTCGCAGCCGACGTTGAACCGAACGTGCTCCGCCGCGACAGCTCCTTGCCTGTTTGGGCATCAAACTCCGCAACCGCGTCCATGAAGAAGCCAGTGGTTCCCATTTGGACGCCATAACAACATCCCAGGCGGCGGCCTGAAGGATCGAACCAGATGCCATTGAAATCGAGTTTGATCGAACGGCTGGCGACGACGCCTTCTTGCGGCGTTTCCACCAGGTTGTCCGGCTTCCAGACGACTTGGCGCACCAGCGTCCCTTGGCCGGCGTCCCATAGTCGCAGCGTGCCGTCCATGGACGCGGACAAGAGACGTTTGCCGTCAGGGGTAAACTGGACCTCTTGCACCAAAGAGCGATGGGCGGGCCACGTCCGAAGCAGTTTGCCGTCGCGCAAGCTCCACAAGCGCAGCGTTTGATCTTCGCCGCCGCTCGCCAGCGTCTGGCCGTCCGGCGCAAAGGCCAGCGCGCTCGCGCCGCCCTCGTGGCCTTTGAACCGATGCACTTCCTTTTTGTCGGCGGCCTGGAGCACGACGACGGCGTGATCTTCAATATGGGTCATGGCAAGGAAGCGCCCGTCCGGCGACAGGGCAATGGGCCCCGGAGCGCGGCGAGCAGCTACACCGGGGGCTGCGAGGGCCGGCTTCGGCATGGCGTCCGCGCTTGCCAGCGACAGGCGCGCGGTTTCCTTGCCGGCGTCGACATCGAAGACGTAGCAGGCGCCGCTCGCCCAGTCGGCCAGCGCAAGGGTTTTGGCATCGCCGCTGAACAAGAGTGCCGGCACGGAAGCAGGCAGGAAGATGCGGTCTTTGACGTCCAGTTTCTCCTTGACGACGCTGATGGAGTGCAAGCGTTTGCCGTTTTCCGTGTTCCAGATGGCAATGCGATTGTCGACGCCGAAGGTGGCGAGCATCTTGTCGCCCGGCGCAAACGCGACGGCCCGAATCGTCGTGCCGTGCCAGAAGCGTTCGTCGCCGAGCCTGGCGACGGCGCCGGGCGGAAGTCCGGCCGGCGGCGTCTCTTGGGCGCGCGCCGTACTCGTGAGGACAAGCGACGAACAAGCAACTGCGAGGCAATAGAATCGATTCATGGCAGCGCACCCTTTCGATAAGCCGAATAGCGATGGTTCGAGTCTAACCGGGCAGGCGCAATGGAGCAAATGCCGAGTTGCTAATATCAGCGATAAGTTCCATACAAAATACAGCAACGGAGGTTCGCCAGTCTTCTCCAGCGCCGCTACTAGTGAGATTCGTCTGTCATGAAACTCATCCTTGCGATCATCCAGCCGTCCAAAGTCGAAGCGGTCAAGGAAGCCCTTAACAAGGTTGAGGTCTTTCGCTTGACCATCGTGGACGTGCAGGGCTTCGGCCGGCAGAAAGGACACTCGGAGGTGTACCGCGGCCACGAGGTGACCGTGAACTTGCTGCAAAAGGTGCAGTTGCAAATCGCGGTCAACGAGGATTTCGTGGAGCCGACGGTCAACGCCATCATGGAGGCGGCGCGCTCGGGACCGGAAGGCCGCATCGGCGACGGCAAGATCTTTATCCTACCGCTTGAAGATTGCATTCGCATCCGCACCGGCGAGCGCGGCCCCGAAGCAATCTGATTTGGAGTGCGGCGCTTTTCCGCCGCTTTGGTTTTTGGAGTGCGGTGAATCGACATGCCCAAGACAATGCAAGCCCTGGTCAAGAAAAAATCCGAGCCGGGTCTTTGGCTGGACGACGTGCCGATTCCGTCCGTCGGCATCAATGATGTCTTGATCCGGATCCTGCGGACGGGCATCTGCGGCACGGACTTGCATATCTACAAATGGGACGCGTGGGCGCAAAAGACCATTCCCGTGCCCATGGTTGTCGGCCATGAGTTTGTCGGCCAAATCGTCGAGGTCGGCAACAACGTCAAGGACTTTCATGTCGGCGAGATCGTCAGCGGCGAGGGGCATGTCGTGTGCGGCCGCTGCCGCAATTGTTTGGCGGGCCGCCGGCACTTGTGCAAAGACACCAAAGGCATCGGCGTCAACCGCGCCGGCGCGTTCGCCGAGTATCTGGCCTTGCCGATGACCAATGTTTGGGTGCACGATCCCGCCATCCCGCGCGACGTGCAAGCCATCTTCGATCCGTTCGGCAACGCGGTGCACACGGCGTTGTCGTTTCATCTCTTGGGCGAAGACGTGCTGATTACCGGCGCGGGGCCTATCGGCTGCATGGCGGCCGCTGTGGTCCGCCACGCCGGAGCGCGCCATGTCGTCGTCACCGACCTCAACCCGTATCGCTTGGGACTGGCGAAAAAAATGGGCGCCACGCTCGCGGTCGATCCGCGGGCAACGCCGCTGGCGGATGTGCAACAGCAACTGCACATGAAGGAAGGCTTCGACGTCGGCCTGGAGATGTCGGGCAATGCGGCCGCCTTCCGCGACATGCTCGGCAACATGTGCCACGGCGGCAAGATCGCCATCTTGGGAATTCCGGAAAAAGAGTTTGCCATTGACTGGAACCTGGTTATCTTCAACATGCTCACGCTCAAAGGCATTTATGGGCGCGAGATGTACGAAACCTGGTATCAGATGACCGTGATGCTGCAATCCGGTCTGGATATCGGCCCGGTCATTACGCACCGCTTTCCTTTTACGGAGTTTCAAAAGGGCTTCGACGCCATGGCCGCGCGGAATTGCGGCAAAGTGGTGCTCACCTGGACGGAAGGGTGATTGGCCCACAATACGGCAGGGGTTGTCAGTTATCGTCCGGGGCGTAGGATAGGGACGCCAAGCAATAAAAAAGCATTTAGGAACGGAACTTTCCGTTCTCGCCAGAGTTTCAGAAGTGGTGTCCTGTTCCCGTTGGGGGCATATCGGGGGAATGGGTCCATTGTCTTTTTTGGCTCGCACATGCACTTGGAAAGACTCGGCTCACTTTGCTCGCACTGGGGCGGGGAGAGGACGCCGGTTACATCTGGGGAGTAGTCTCATGAGGAAAGTCGCTGTCGCAGGGATCATTCTGTTTTTGGGCATTGGCTTCGTCGCGGCGGACGAATTCAACGCTCTCATCACCAAGGTGGATGGCAACAAGATTACCTTCCACAGGGTCAAGAAAGGGGAGAAGGGCGACGAAATAACGATGACCGCCATCGAAAAGGTCAAGGTCGTCAAAGGCAAAACCAACCCAGAAACGAAGAAATCGGAAGCCGGCGATCCGATCGACGGCGGGTTGAAGAACGAGCTCTTCACGAAGGGCGGCAAGGACGGCAAAGGAGTCAACGTTCGCATCATCACCGACGCCGACAACAAGAACATCACTGAGATTCGCGTGACCGGCGGCAAGAAGAAAGACGCAAAGTAGCGGGCACATCCAAGCTTGCGAGACCGGGCCGGCGAGGCGACTCTCCTGCCCGGTTTTTTGTTGCGCTTTTCGTAGGACAGGTTTTCAACCTGTCCTACGATGGGATGCCGCAATCCAATTCCCGCCTCCCTTCGTCGTACCTGTGAAGTTGCCGACAAATACGAACCGGAGGTAGATATGTTCCGCCAATTCGCGCAATGGGCCTGCGTCCTTGTGAGCGGCGTTTTCTTGAGTACCGCGCTCGGCGCCCAAGAGCCCCCGAAGAACTCCAAAAAACCTCAAGTCGAAGTCGTCTTTTGCCTCGACACCACCGGCAGCATGGGCGGCCTCATCAGCGCCGCCAAGCAAAAGATCTGGAGCATCAGCAACCAGATCGCCGCCGGAAACCCGACGCCCAACGTCAAGATCGGCCTCGTCGCCTACCGTGATCGCGGCGACCAGTATGTGACCAAAATCTTCGATCTCACCGAAGACCTGGACGGCGTTTACCAGAACCTGATGAGTTTCCAGGCGCAGGGCGGCGGCGACACTCCGGAGAGCGTCAACCAGGCCCTGAACGAAGCCGTCACCAAGATCAACTGGAGCAAGGACAAAAAGACTTTGAAGATGATCTTCCTCGTGGGCGACGCCCCGCCGCACATGAACTATCCCGACGACGTCAAATATCCGGACACCTGCAAAATCGCCGTCACGAACGACATCATTATCAACACGGTGCAATGCGGCAACATCGCGGGCACGCAGAAATACTGGAAGGACATTTGCCGGCTCGCCGAAGGCTCCTACGTCCAGATCGATCAATCGGGCGGGCCCATTGTCGTCACCGCAACGCCGTTCGACAACGACCTCGCCAAGATCAACACCGAGATTTCCAAAACGACGCTGGTGTTCGGCGCGCCGACGACGCAGCAAGCGGGCAAGGAAAAGGCCAAGCTGAACGAGGCGCTGCCGGCGGGAGCGGCCGCCGAGCGGGCCGCCTTCAACGCGCGCAACTTCGGCGGCGGCGTCGCCTACGACCTTTTGACCAACGTGCAAAACGGCACGGTCAAGCTCGAAAACCTGAAGAAAGACGAGTTGCCGCCCGAATTACAGAAGCTCACGCTCGACGAACAAAAGGCCTACTTGAAGAAACTCGAAGATCGCCGCAAGGAATTAAGCACTCAGGCCCTCGCGCTGGACAAGCAGCGCAACGAGTTTATTCAGAAAAAACTGTCAGAAGACACCAAGAACGCCGCCGCCAACAGCTTCGACGGCCGGGTCCTGCAAATCCTGCAAACCCAAGGCAATCGCAACGGCTCCGTGCAGTACGGTAACGTGGAAAAGAAAAAGTAGCCCGCCGCGCAAGCGAGGGACACGAGCCCGACGCGCAAGCAAGGAAATCTTAGAGCTCCAGTGTCGCCCGTTCCTACTTCCCCCCTGGCCCGAAGCGTCGCGAGGCGCTTCGGGCCTTTCCTTTAGTCGGCTTCGTAGGACAGATTTCCAACCTGTCCGCAGCCAGGACAGGTTGAAAACCTGTCCTACAGTTCCAATCCCAGGCTGGCACGCGCCTGCAGACATTCGGGACTGCCGCGCTCGAAGCGGCGACAATGCTCGGGCCGGGCTTCGTAGATGGCGCAGTGCACTTTCTCTGTTACCACACCCTCGAGGGCAATGCACACGCGATGGCGCTGGTTATTGATCTTCGTGCCGAGCAGCGTCAAGCGTTCCTCCGCGGGCCCGGCGACGATCTGCAAAACCGGGAGTCCCAGGCGTCCCAGACGCTCCTCTTCCTCCGGCTCCAAAGGAACATAGCCTTGGCCCAGAAACGGCGAAACGCAACAGGCGCCGCAGGTCAGGCAATCTAATTCGTCGTTGGCCATTATGAAACCTAAAGGGAAGCGCCGGGTGGCATGCATGCCACCCGATGCGTTTTTCCAACTGAGTGTCAATGAACGGTCAAGCCTGCTCGGCGATTTCCAGCGCCCGCAGCAAGCCCATCGCCTTGTTCAGGGTTTCCTCGCGCTCGCGCTCGGGCACACTGTCGGCGACGATGCCGGCGCCGGCTTGAAAGTACGCCGTTTGTCCTTGAAAGACAATCGTCCTTAGCGCGATGCACGTGTCCATGTTGCCGGAGAAATCGACATAGCCGACCGCGCCGCCATAGGGTCCGCGGCGATGCGGCTCCAGTTCGTCGATGATCTCCATGGCCCGCACTTTCGGCGCACCGGAAAGCGTGCCGGCCGGCAGACACGAGCGCAAGGCGTCGAACGCGGACTTTCCCGGTTGCAGGCGGCCGGTCACGTTGCTGCAAATATGCATGACGTGACTGTAACGCTCCACGCTCATCACGTCGGCAATCTGCACCGTGCCATAGCGCGCGACCCGGCCGACATCGTTACGGCCCAAGTCGACCAGCATGATGTGCTCCGCTCGTTCTTTGGGGTCGGCAAGCAATTCCTCGGCCAGCTGCCGATCTTCGTCTTCGTTCTTGCCACGCCGGCGCGTGCCTGCCAACGGCCGAATCGTCGCCAAATCGCCCTCGACGCGCACCATGATCTCCGGTGAGCTGCCGACGAGCGCGAGTTCCGGACCCGCTTGGACGTAGAACATGAAGGGACTGGGATTCACGACGCGCAGAGTACGGTAGACGTCGAACGGATTGGCCGTGGTCGTTGTCTTCAGGCGTTGGCTCAGAACGACTTGAAAAACGTCGCCGGCCAGGATGTATTCCTTGGCCTTTTCGACAATCCTCTCGAATTGCCCCGGAGCAAAGTTGGATTCGTAATTGCGACGCGCGGTCCCGCCCGGCGCAATATCGGTAAGCGGCAGGTCGGCGGGCGCGGTTTGGAGCTTTTGCACCAGCGCATCGACGCGGGCGCAGGCTTCGCGGTAACTCTTTTTGGGATCGGCGCGATCGACATGAGCATGGGCCACGGCCGCCAGGGTCTTGTTGATGTGGTCGAAAATCACCATCCGATCGTAGAAAGCGAACGAAAGATCGGGCAGGCCGCGGTCGTCGACAGGCGGTTTTTCCAGACGCTCGACGTAACGCACCGTGTCATACCCGGCGTAGCCGACAGCTCCCCCTAAGAACCGCGGCAGCCCCGGCAAACTCGGAGCGCGCTCTTGGCCGAGCCGTTCCTCCAAAAGCCTGAGCGGATCGGCGTGCGTCCGTTTTTCAATCTTACCCGAAGCGACGTGCTCGATTTCGACGCGACGGTCGCAAGCTTGAAACCGCAAGAACGGTCCCGCGCCGACAAAACTGTAGCGGCCCACGCGCTCGCCGCCCACTACGCTCTCGAAGAGGAAGGACCAGGCGCCGTCTTGGATTTTGCGGAACGCAGTCACGGGCGTAAGCGTGTCGCCGATCAGTTGGCGATATACGGGCACCAGGCTGTGGCCCTTGGCAAGTGCCAAGAATTCGTCGAGCGCGGGTCGATGCATGCGCACCTCGGCACGAAAAGTCATTGCTGGTTTACGTACCAATCGCGAAAATACCAGCTATGCACGACCTCATCGATCTTCGTAGCGACACCGTAACCCGCCCCACGCCCGCGATGCGCGCCGCCATGGCCCAAGCCGAAGTCGGCGACGACGTTTTCGGCGAAGACCCAACCGTCAACCGGCTGGAAGAACGCGTCGCGGATTATCTCGGCAAGGAAGCGGCCTTGTTTGTCCCGTCGGGCACCATGTCCAACCAGATCGGCGTCAAAGCGCACACCCAGCCGGGCGACGAGCTGCTCTGCGACGCGCGCTGTCACATTTATGACAATGAAGCGGGCGGGCCGGCGGTCCATTCCGGCGTAACTTGCCGAACTTTCGAAGGCGAATTTGGCATCCTCGATTTGGCGCAGCTCCATGACAAGATCCGCAACATCCACGACTCGCACCAGGTCCGCACCCGCCTGGTGTGCCTGGAAAACACCCACAACTACGGCGGCGGCAGGATTTATCCCATTGACAAGGTCGAAGCCATCAGCCGCTGGGCCCGCCAACACGGTTTGGCTATGCACCTGGACGGCGCGCGTTTGTGGAACGCCATCGTCGCCACGGGCATCTCGGGACCGTATTGGGCAAAGCACTTCGACACGGTCTCGGTCTGCTTCAGCAAGGGATTGGGAGCACCGCTGGGCTCGGCGTTAGTGGGATCGCGCGAGCTCATCGCCAAGGGCCGGCGCGTCCGAAAATTGTTCGGCGGCGGCATGCGTCAAGCCGGCGTCGTCGCCGCCGCCGCGCTTCATGCCCTCGACCACCACATCGACCGATTGGCCGACGACCATCGCAATGCCCAAACGATCGCCAATGCGGTCGCCGAATCGCCGTGCTTAAAGCTCCAGCCGCCGGAAGTGCACACGAATCTCATCTGGTTTCACGTCGATCCGGAATGGGGGACAGCCAAGCAATTCGCCACGGGATTGCAGGAGATGGGCGTGAGCGTCTTTTGTTTCGGGCCGCACCGGATCCGCGCCTGCACGCATCTCGATGTCAGCGCCGACCAGGCCGAACGTGCGGCGGAAGCCGTTCGCCAAGTGGCGCGGCTTCGGCCAAGGGGTTGAATTCAACTAAGAAGGCGCTTGGCGAGCCGAGCCGCGTGAGCGGCCGGGTGCGTCGTCAGGCGACGCACCCGACGCCTTACGGCGTACGGCTCGCCAATCCTGCGTTGAACTATGGAATTGGCAGCATGAGCGGTCCGGACGGCGACGTGCCGGGATCGGCAAGCGGTATGCCGATGGTCTGGCCTCGGCCACGCAGGTTTTGTGCTTCCTGCAGCACCGCTTCGGGAGGCACGAGCTGTTTGGGCTGAAGTTGATAGTGGAACCGGCGGATGTCGCGAAACGTCCAAGGCAAGAGATTCTCGCTGACAAAGTCCAAGCCGATCCACTGATACCAGGGCGCTTTGACGTTTTCCTCGACGATCATCGTTTCGGCGCCGTCTTTCACCAGCGTGAAGCGGTACTTGCCGTAGTACGTGAACGGCTTGTCGGTGGGCGCCCCGCCGATCGGATTGCCCGCCTCGTTGTAGACGATCGCGCCCGGCGGTTCGGTGGTGATGACGAAACGGCGCTCGACGCAGCCGGCGCAGGCCAGGCCCATCGCCGCGCCGGCAAACCAAACAGCCCATGAAGCCCGCGGATTCATGCTGGTGACCCGGTAAACGAAATCGTTACACCAAAAAGGGCAAAGGGATATATCTTTCGCCGTCGGCGAAGTCAATGCAGGAGTCCGAGCCGCGCCCGTAAGGAAGCGGTTACTGCCAGGCGATCCGCTTCCTTACGGGCGCGGCTCCGACGCAACGGGTTGTCTTGTAGGAAACGCGGGTGTAGCATACGAAGATGACCAAAGTGAAGCCGACGGATAAACTGGGTGAGCGGGTTGGACCTCATTGATTACGCAAGTCTGAGCGACGTGGGTGTTCGTCGCAGCCATAACCAGGATTCCCACGCCACATTGCCGGCCAACGACGCCGAACAATGGCAAACGCGCGGCCATGTGTTCCTCGTCGCGGACGGCATGGGTGCGCACGCGGTGGGCGAATTGGCCAGCAAGCTGGCCGCCGACACCATTCCCCACATCTATTCCAAATATGCTCACGACGGCCCGGTGCCCGCTTTGCGCAAAGCCTTCGTCGAAACCAACCTCACCATCCACAACCGCGGCCAGCAAAATCGCGAATTCGCCGGCATGGGCACGACCGGCACCGCGCTGGTGCTCCGTCCGGAAGGCGCCTGGGTCGGCCATGTCGGCGACTCGCGCTGTTATCGCGTGCGCGACGGACGCATCGAACAGCTCAGCTTCGACCATAGCTTACTGTGGGAATTGGCCCGCCGGCAGAAGAAGCAACCGGAGGAATTGCAAGGCGTGCCGGCCAACGTCATCGTGCGCTCGCTCGGCCCGGAGCCCTTGGTGCAGGTGGACGTGGAAGGCCCGCACTCCGTCGAGCCCGGCGATTGTTTCGTTCTGTGCAGCGACGGGCTGTCCGGACCGGTGTCGGACCGCGAGATCGGCACGGTCGCCAGCGTGCTGCCCCCTGAGGAAGCGTGCCAGTTTCTGATCCATCTGGCCAATCTGCAAGGCGGCCCGGACAACATCACCGCCATCGTCGTGCAAGTGAACGAGCGCACCGCCCCCGCTCCGACGCCCAGCAATCCCGACGTGCAACTGCCCGACGCCGGCGCGGCCTTCGCGCCGAAAAAGGCAAAATCGCTGGGCGACTACGTGCGCCGCATCCCCTGGCCGCTCGCCTCCTTGTTTCTGGGCATCGTGCTGGCCGTGGCGGCGATCTATCTGACCGCCTTCGAAGTGAAAGGCGAAGTGTTCACGTTCATCGTGGCGGCGATCGCGCTTTTGGCAGGCCTGGCCGGCCTGATGGTCCAAAATCTGCGCGAAAATCGCGAGCCGTTGCCCGAAGACTACTCCAACACCGAACCGCGCATACACCGGGAAACATCCTGCACCATCGACGTCGCCGTCGTGCAACGCCTGGTGCAAGCCACCGCGACTCTTGAGGAGCGCATTCGCGAAAACCAATGGGATGCGGCCTGCGAAACGTCCAAAGGGCACAGCGAAAACGCCCGCCGCCTGCAGAAGCAAGGCGACCTTCCAGGCGCCTTCCGCGAGCAATGCCGGGGCATGCTGCTGCTTATGGAAGCCGTCAATCGCCAGAAAAACAAGGAGGAGACTTTTTTGCCGCTTTGGGACAGACCAATCAGCCCCGGTCAGATGTAATAAAGCAGGATTTTCCGGAGCCTGGGTCGATGACACTTGTTGGTCAAAGGTCACGGCGCGGGCGTCAAGCGAATGCTCCTAAGGTCGATGAGCGCTCCGCGGATCGCTCCCCTGGAGCGCATGCTGATCTCGACTGTTCCGCGCGGCAATACCAGGCTGCCCACGGCGGCTTTGCTGTAGTCGTCCCACGTGCCGGTGCCGCTGACTTTGACGACAAGTTTTTCCATCCCCGCTAAGAGCTCGAACGTGTTGCCCGCCGAACTGTTCTGGCACGCCCATTCGAGTTCAACCGCATACTTGCCCGCGGCCGGCACTTCGATCGTCCACACCGCCTGGTCGTCTTCGCTCGACCAGTAGCCGAGGTTGCCGTACTGTTTTTCGAGGACAAGCGTCTTGCCGTAGATGGCGGCGTTGGCGGGCAGAAGCCGCAGCGTGCCTTGTTTGTCGGCTTTCACCAAGGCCGGCTCGTTGCCCGGAAACTGTTTACGTTTCGCGCTCGCTATACTCCCTCGGAGATACGCCAATAATTCGGCCATTTCTTCGGGAGTGATTTCCTTCTCCACACCCTCGGGCATCGCGGACTTGCCGGTGCTGTAAAGCTCGTCGAGATCGGTGCGCAGGATGTCGTGGCGCTTGCCGTCGGCGCTGGCAATGCTGATGCTGGTGCTGGTTTCGCTCGCCAGCACGCCGGTCAGCGACACGCCCGCTTTGGTGACGGCGACGTACTGAACGAAGCGCGTCTCAACGTTGCGGTTGGGATCGAGGATGGCCGCAAGCATTCCCTCCGTCGATTTGTCGGCGACGGAAGCGATGTCCGGTCCGACCGCCTGGCCGACGCCGGCGAGCTGATGGCAGGCGGCGCAGCTTTTGGCGAACAGCTTGGCGCCGCGCGCCAGTGCCTCCGGTCGCTCACGCTCCCGGCTCGCCAGTGCGGTGCGGTAGGCATCGATGACTTTGGCGCGATCGGCATCGACGCTGCCTTGCAGGACTTTCTCGGCACGAGCGCGCAGCGGTCCAGTCGCCGCAGCCAAAAGCTTCTGACGGCGAATTGCATCAAGCTCCGAAGGGAGAATGCGCTTTAGTTCAAGGGCCAACAACACGGTGTGCAAACCCTGCGTACGACTCACGAGGGCATCAATGGCTTGCGAGCGCACCGCCGGCGTGAAGTGCTTGAGCTGCTTCAAGAGGGTCTCCGAAATCTCTGGATCAGGAATCTGCGTCAATCTTTGGACAGCGGCGATCTGCAATTCATCCGCGATCTGCAATGACAGCATGCGGTGCAAAATGTCGCAATCGTCTTGGTAGTGCTCGGGCAACCGGCCGAGAAGGCGCACTGCTTGAATCTTTAGAGGCATGGCCGTGTTGCGGTCCAAGGCCAACTGGCGTGCCTGGCTCAGGAATCTGAGTATCTCGTCAATGGGCGCGCGCCAGCCGGGGTCGGGAGGGTTCTTGCTCCAGTTGGCCAGGCTGTCTCCTTGGCTCTCAAGCATTTGCAAAAACGCGTCGACATGCGCAACTCTGTCCGCCATTGGGACCTTGACATCACCAACGACCACTGCCGCAATCTCGAGAGCGGCGCCTTTGTTCTGGAAGCCGAAAGCAATGCGAAACAGTGCATTCGCCGTGTGAATGGAGACGCGCGCTTGCCGCGCTTTCGCAACATACTCGCGGCAAAAGCGATGGAGGTTCTGATTGTTCAAGGAACTCAAAATCGCCGCTTGCACATAGCGGTCGTTCTCTTGAGACAACAACAGGTCCGCCAAAAGCTTCGCTTGTCCATCCTTGCGAAATGCTCCCAGCGCATAGGCGTATTGCATGCGCACGAGTGCATCCGTGTCCTGGCCGGCCTGGTGAAACACCTTGGCTGCATTGTGCGAAAGAAAATCAACAAACTGCTCGCAGCACAGCACCGCATGACGCCGAACCCCTGCGTGTTTGTCCGCAAGCGTCGCAAGCAGAACCTTCTCCGGAACCCCGTCAACAATTCCATAAAGGGCCATCAGCGCATGCAACCTCGCCTCCGGCCGAGGACTGTTTTCGGCAAGCTCTTCCAGCGCGCTAATCGCGTCCCTGTGCTTTCCGGTCACCAAAAGCTGCTGCGCCATATCACGCTGCCAGCCGTTTGGACTGTCCAGGGCTGCGACCAGCTCTTTCGGCGTCATCTTGTCCAGGCGGAGTATGGCACGCGGCTTCCTGCCTTCGGGATAAACACGATAGATGCGGCCCTTGTCGTGGCCGGAACGCAGATCGAGCTTTTTCTGCCAGTCCTTGGGAATCCATTCGGGGTGCTCGATCACCAGGCGGTACATGTCGGCGACCCAGAGCGCGCCGTCAGGGCCGGTCTGGATCATCGTCGGCCGGAACCAGTTATCCGTTGACACCAGAAACTCCGACTCTTGCTCGTCCGGGGCCCGCTGACTCGTGAACGTGACGCCTTTGGGCTTCATGATCTCGCGATGGATGAGGTTGTGCACCGGCTCGCTGACGAAGCTGTTGCCGATGAAATCCGGGCCGAAAAGATCGTCGCGATAGACGATCGTGCTGCACGCAGACGTGATATGGTTCAGGCGGTTGAAGTCATTGAAGCGCGGCAACGCTTTGCTAATGGGATAAACCGGCGCAGCGCCGGGCTTGATCGAGACATTGACGCGCGGATCGGGCGGCAACAGGTGCGGATTGCGCTTGAGGTAACGGTCCTCGAGCACGAAATGGAACATGGGGTTCGAGTTATTGTTTCCGAACCAATTGCCCCAATCGTCACGCGCACGGCCAAACTGCGTCTGACCCGTCACGGCTTCGAACCGGCCTTCGTCGGGCTTAAGGCGAAAGTCGCGGCCGGAAATGTTGACCGTCGCGCCCGTCTTTATCGACTTTACATTACCGCCCGAATCGCCGTTCGCACCGTAGAGCCAGTTGTCCACACCCCAGACGAGGCCGTTGACGCGGTGCTGCTGGTTGCCTTCCTTGAAACCGGTGAACAGTACGACTTTATTGTCCGCTTTGCCGTCGCCGTCGCGATCCTCGGCGTAAAAGATGTCCGGAGCGCAGGTGACGATGACGCCTTTGCCCCAAGGCGTGACGCCGGTGGGATAGCCGAGGCCGTCGAGGAAGAGAGTGGCTTTGTCGTATTGCGGATTCTGTTCGTTCGACTTCTGCAAGAACTTCACTTTGCCGCCGAACTTGCCTTTGCCGTCGACGCCGAGGGGGTAGTCGCCCATTTCAACGACCCAGAGTATGCCGTCGGGTCCGAAGGCGAAGGCGATGGGGTCCATGACCAGCGGCTCGGCGGCCATGAGTTCCACTTGGAAGCCGGGGCGGACTTGAATGCACTTTAGGGAGTCGTTGGGCGACTTGGGGCCGGGCATTGCGGTAGGCGCGTCGGACTGCACCAGGCACAAGAAAGGCAAAAGCGAGACTGAAATCAACTTTAGCAGCATGGAACACTCGAACTAGAACCGACTTGATGGTAACCATGCAAATAGAATGCGTAAAGCAGTTATAATGAAACAACCTCTGCGCTAACTTACGGGCATGCCCACGTTCGCCTGGTCCATCGAGGAAATCATTACGGCTCATCCGGAGTTGTTCATGGAACACTCGGTGGCAATGGCCGTCGCCCTTATGAAAAAGCATGGGAGGTCTTCCTGCGAATTTGAGGTTGAGTGCAGCGGCGAAGCGCTGTCGGCAATTGGGAATGAATTTCGGGCGCGCGTGTCTTGGAACGAACTGACCGAAAGCAAGGCGGATCGTATGATCCGGACGGAGCAGCGCAAGCCGATTGTAGAGCGAGCGGCAGTCGCTTTGGCGGCGTTGCTGTTTGCGAAATTAATTCCTGACTGCAGATTGCGAGTGACGCAACACGGCGACAAGGCGGACTTTTGGCTTCCGGACCTGCACTGCGCATTGGAGGTCAGCGGCACAGAGCACGGAAAGGACCTGCAACGACGTTGTCACGACAAGCGGGCGCAAGTATTGGCGAACCCCCTTGGTTGGAATGGTTTTGTAGTCGTCTGCTGCTTTGACAGAAGGCGCCCAAAGATTCATTGGTCGCATCATAGACAGGAGCAAACGGAACATGAGTAACCCAAAAACAAGGAAGAACGGCGCGGTCATTGAGAAACTGCTTGATGAGGCTTCATGGCTCGTGTCGCACGCGCAAGCCTTGGAAGACTACGGCAGGAAAGAAGCCGACGCCGAATGGCTGCGGGCAGGTGAATGCGAAGAAGAAGTCGCGTGTTTGCTGGAAGGCGCCGGCCGCGTCGAAGAAGCGGCGGTGCATCGCGTCAGCTCCGCCTCGTGTTTCGAAAAGGTGGGCGCGTTCGCCCGCGCTGCAACCCTGTTCCAGGCCACATTGTCCGCCAATCTATTGTCGAAGCGATTAAGGACAGAGGTCGAACAGAGACTGGAACGGTGTTGGTCGCATGCCAACAAGTCATCGCGAAAGAACTTCGTCGGAAGGAAAAAACCGACTTCCGTTTGAAACGGGCTATCACCCTCATTTTTCAATGGAAGTTCTTACGAACAACTCCTTTATGTTCCGCCAGGGCGGACTTGGATGCCCTTGCGGGAATCCTCGGGCGATTTGGGCAGCGGCATTCCTTCGTTCGGTGACGAGTGGGGTGCGATTGCGAGTGCGATTGCCCCTTGGGGCTCTTGCAATGCTCCACTCAAAAGTCCGGCCGGCAACGACAAGAGCACGATGGTCAAAGTGGAGCGCAATCGTGCCATGGTCGCCTCCGCTAGTTGTCGCCTGCCAGGATACTCTCAAAGCGCAGAGACATCCCATCATTCCGCATGATGGCCCAGCGCAATTGTCCTTCGTCAAAGTCGCGCTTGCCGACGTGGGCGGCGCCGTCGGCGGTGGCAAAAAGGAAGCGGCCCTTGAAAGCGGCGCCCAGCTTGGGCAGCGGCTTCTTGGGATCGAAGGGTAAGTCCACGGGTTTGGTCCAAGGCACCGGCTCGGCGGCCTCCACGAGCAGGATTGTGTTTGACGTTCCGTCTCGAATCTGTTGGATTCGGGAACCACGCTCCCCTTCGAACAGTGTATGCGGACCGGTAAATACCTGGAACGACGTGGCACCGGCCGCCTCAGTCGCGGCGCCTCGAAGCGGACTGTACACTTTGGGTATCTTGGCCAACAGCTTCTTGTTGTGCGGACTGTCCCATGACTCCGTCAGCCGGAATTCGCGAAACAGTTTCTCATCGCCCAAATAGGGCAAGAGCAGCACCCGCCAGCTCAGCAGCTTTTGGCCGTCTTTGCTTACCAGCGCTGCCGGCGGAAATGTGCCATTCTCCTCGTGATAGTAATGAATCGCGACGGCGATCTTCTGGAAGCGTTTCAGAGCCTCCTCGCGCTCTCTGGCTTCCTGCGCCTGGTGGCCGCCCGCAAACAAGAACGGCACCGTGGGCAAAAGCATGGAAGCGATCAGCCAATACACCGAGAAAGGCTTACGCATGCTGGACATGGATCGTTTCCTTTTTCGCATTCACATTGGAGTTTGCTTCCGGTGTCGGCCAGAATGGATTTATGCTGGGATCGACTAGACAATTCACACGATACCAACAGTTGCCATGCTCCGCTTGCATTTTCTTTTGCTCCTAGGTCTTTGCTGGCTCGGTCCGGCCGGCGGCAGTTGGGCACAGGACGACACGAAGAACAACGGCGCGAAGAAGAAGTCGGAGGTGAGGGAACCCGATTTTCGATTGGGGGCCGCGCGCTTTGCGAATTTCGGCCGCGTATTTGGCGTCGCCTTTTCTCCGGACGGCAAGCAGGTGGCCGCCGGCGCTTGGGACGGCACGATTGCCATTTGGGATGTGGACAAGCAGAAACCGTTGCGCGAGTGGGAGGGACACGAGGGCGCCGTTCGCGCGCTGGCCTATTCGTCCGCCGGCATTTTGGCGTCTACCGGAAAAGACAACCAAATTCGCCTTTGGGACGCCGCCACCGGGAAATCTCGGCAAGCTTTTGCATGGGTTGGACAGGATGATCCAACCTTCGTGCAATTCAATCCGAATGGACGTTTCTTATGCGCGTCCGGCTGGTGGAGCTTGGCCGTGTGGGACCTAGAGAAGGGAACCGTCGTCTTTCAGCGTGAAGGTCGCAAAAGACCGCACAGCGTATTTGGGCAATGCCGGCCTTGTTTTGTCACGGGAGGCGACTGGCTGTATTGGTCCACAAGGACCACGGACGAAGACCGGACGACGTTTGCCTTTCACCAAGCGGACCCTCGAACGTGGAAGGAACGTCCCCCGGCGTTGCAAGTGATCGACCGCTTTGGCGCGGGCGTGGATTGCATCGCACCTACAGGGCGCTGGTACGCTCGAAGCATGGCGAACGGCACGTTGGCCCTGGGCACCGTATCTTCCTTCAATGAGCGACCGCTGCTAGAGCTTCAGCGACGGGCTCATCGAATGACGTTGGTCTTTTCGCCGGACGAACGGATTTTGGCTCTTCAAGCAGCCGAGTTGGACAAAGAAGTGACGGAAATCTGGCTCGTGGAGACTTGCACTGGTCAGATCCGGGCGCGGCTGAAAGCCACAGAATACTCCATATTCCCACCAAGCTTCTCAAGCGACTGCAAGCTGCTTGCGTGTGGTGATTTGGATCGGAGCGTGCTGGTTTGGAAAGTGCTCGATCCCGGCAAAGTCAAGAAAAAGCCCGAAACGCGCGCGGATGTCGAATTCTTGTGGAAGACACTGAAAGAACTGGACGGCGCGGCAGCCCATCGGGCCATGGAATCACTGGTCGCGAATCCTCAAGTCAGCGCTGCGTTCCTAGCGGAGAAACTCAAACCCCAGCCGCACCCCCAGGAAGACCAAATCAGGAAGCTCTTACAGGATCTGGGCAACGATCAATTCGCAGTCCGCAGCCGCGCTTTCGCGGAGCTGGAGAAACTGCACGATGGAGTGGAAACGGCCTTGAAGAAGAGTCTGGAAAGCGCGACATCTCTGGAGTTCCGCCGCCGGCTTGAGTCGTTACTGCAAAGAATTGACGCCTGGTGGCAAGAGCAGTTTCCGAGTCTGCGCGCATTGGAGATTTTGGAGCGAATTGGCGACGGTCCGGCGCTGGATGGGATTCGCCGTTTGGCCGCCGGCGCCCCCGGTAGCCGCGTGAGCCAGGAAGCACAACTTGTTCTCGGTCGGCTTTCACGAACAAATCGCTGAGTCGCGGCCGCGAAAAACACAAAGTGCACAAAAGAGTGCGACCTGTTTCGGCGCCGCTTGGATTTTGTGTCCTTTGTGTTTTTCGCGGCTACACTCACTCCGCCAATCCATGATGGCTGGGCGTCCAGATGTATTTCTTGATCTGATATTTGGCAGCGCCGAAGTTGATGAGTAAGCCGTGTTCGATGCGGCTGGCGCGGAGGTAGCCCAGCAATTGCGCGACGTGCTCGTCGGCAATGGCCCGGCACGCCTTGAGTTCTACGATAAGGCGCTGAGCGACGAACAGGTCTGCTTCGTAGTCGCCCAGTAGCGTGCCGTCTTCATCGAAGACCTGCAACGGCCACTGTTGCTCGACTTGGAGACCGGCCTTGCGCAAGCGGTGCGCCAAGCCGTTCTCGTAAACCTTCTCCAAATGTCCGCAACCCAGGTACCGGTGCAATTCGTATCCCGTCTGCCGCACGAGATCGCACAGTTTCATGATGTCATCCATCGTTCGTTCTCCTTTCGCCGCGAAAAACGCAAAAGTCACAAAAGTGCCCAATCGGCAAGCTGATCAATTTCTCCTTTGTGTCCTTTGCGTTTTTCGCGGCTGTGAATTAGCGCTGCAACAACTCCTGGATATTTCGGCGGTCCACGTGGTCCTTGAGCAGCATCGTGTCCTCGTTCGCCCACCAGAAATACCCGGAGTGCACCCAGAAGCCGTTGTTCGTGCCCTTGCGCGAGATCATCGGCAGCGCGTCTTTGTCCGCGCGCTTGCCGGCCATGATCTTCTTCGACCAGCCTTTTTCCATGTTCTCGAAGAGGTAGATGCCGAATTCCTTTTCGTTGGAGAAGACGAGGTCGAGCTTGCCGTCGTGGTTGAGGTCGAGAAAGCGCAGCCCGCTTTCTTGTCCGATCTGGTTAACAATGCTAACGTCCCGTGGAGCGGCGAATGGGAGCTTCGTCCAGCTCTTTTCTTGATGCGACCATTTGAAGATTGCCTGTTGAGTTTTGTTGCTCACAATTGCTTCGCCGATGCCGTCTCCATCAATGTCACGAAAACGCACCCCGTTATCCACATAACGGGAGCGATTTTCAACGAGACGGTCAGACTTCGGGTCTGAAATGACTTGCGTCTTGATTGGTTCACTGCCGATTGAGAGCCCTTCGAATGCGGATTTCCATACATCCCATCCATAACCGTTAAACTCAAAGGCCTTCTCGAATTCGGTCTTGAAGAACGGTGACCGTGATAGAAAAAAAGGATAACCATTCGAGGACAAGATCCCAAAACGGAAGCCTAAGTCAAGCAACTCGGTCCTTGCTCCAGCTTCAAACTCAGCCATAAGGAAGACAGGAAAATGTTCACATCGCCATGATCGGTGCTTCGCGGACCAGATGCGCGTGTCTTTCCAAGTCTCTGTGACAGGGTTTTGGAACGGCCTTTCCGACATAGTTGCAGTTCCAATGAGTGAATCGAGGAATCCATCGTTGTTGAGGTCAATGCAACGGATACCGTTGTCGCTACCCGTTTTGGTACGCCGCAACGATTCATCTCCAAGAAAGTTCCGATCGAGCCGTTCTTGCGCCTCGCGAAAGTTCAAGAACTTCACTTTCTTCCCATGCTTCGCCACCGCGTGGTCGATCAACTCCACGACCTGATC
>JAKEHV010000029.1 GCA_022614915.1 Gemmataceae bacterium
CCCAACGACAAAGACAAAGGCATCGAGCGACGCGGCGTGCGCATCTACAAGGCGACTGACGACAAGGGCGCGAAATGGGCCCGACACATCCTCGATGCCGGCGGCGTCGCGGTCGAAGACCTGACCGCCGGCGACCTCAACGGCGACGGCCGGATCGACCTCATCGCCGTCGGGCGCCAGACGAAAAACGCCAGGATCTACTGGAACGAAGGGAAATGACCAAGAACCAAACTCCAATCACTTTAGCTTCTTCAGCCGCCCGTGTTGCACCTCCAACATTTCGCCGCTGATGCCGATTGGTCCGGGTGTCGTCGTGGGCGCGTCGCGAGGTTCCACGTCCACGCCGTTCATCCAGACGCGCAGCTTGTCCTTGTTCACCTCGACTTGCAGATAGTTCCACTGGCCCGGCGGATTCGTCGCCTTCTTTAGCTTCTCCTCGGCCAGGTTGACGAAGGTGCCGGCCACCGCCACGGAATCCGGCGTCTTCGCCTTCCATTCAAGGCGGACGATCACGTTCGTGGCATCCACGGGCGCCGTCACCAAGGCACTGCCCTCGCCCTTCTTGAATGTAAGCGGCGTGTAGCCCAGCTCCTTGACGCGGAAATTGCGGAAGTCCATGGCTGCCCCTTCCGCTTGCAGGCCGAAGTAGCCGCGCGGCGTCTTGAAGTTGGTCACCTCCCACGCTTGCTTGCCGTTGCACCAGAAGGTGAGCTTCTCGCCCTGGGCCAGGACGCGCCACTCGTTCCATTGACCTGGCGGATTTTGCAGCTCCGGAACGCCGGGACCGTTCTTGTTGCCCATGAGATTGCCGGCGGCTTTCTCGGCGAGATTGATCTGGTTGCTGCCGATCTTGCGGCTCGAGCGGACGAAGAAGCCGCTGTTGTAGCCCTTCTTCGCCGCCCGCCACTCGAAGCGCGCGTCGAAATCGTCGAAGTCCCACTGCGAAGCCAGGTGCGGCGAACCCCCGCCCGACAGCCGAATCAGACCTTCCTCAACCTTCCAGTTCTTGGGCGTTTCGGTAAACGCCGACTCGGGCCCGAAACGCCACCCGGAGAAATCCTTGCCGTTCATGAGGGAAATGAATCCCTCCTGCTTTTCCGCGGCGCTCAGCTCCTGAGCGCGGACCATACTTGGACCGGCCGCCAGAAACACAATCGCGAATACAACACGGACCATGAGAATCCCCCCTTAGACTGGATTGTTTTGTTTACGTTTCGCGCTCGCGTGTACCCTGTCATGACTGGGCCTATGCGAGCGCGAAACGTAAACCAGCGCATTGTCATTTTCGCTTCGCGTTTATCTCGCGCGCTTTGTTCAACACGGTTTCCAGCATCACGGGTGCGCCGCCTTGGCGCTTGCTCTCGTCGGCGGCCTCCATGAACGCGAACATCTCGATCGTCTCTTCCGCGCTGACCGGCGGTTGGCCTGTCTTGAAAAACTTGGCGATCTCTTTCACGAGCGGCTCATACCCGCCACCCTTGCTGTCGATCGGCTGAATGCCTTTCGAGCCAAACACCACTCCGCCGTAACCCGACGGTCCCTTGCGGATGCCGCGGAAGGTGCCGATGCGGCCGTCCTTCCACGTGCCGGTGGCCACGTCGGTGTCGGCCGTGTGTGTGCGGACGACGCTCTGGCAACCGGGGCCCATGATCGTGAACAAGGTCTCGACGCCGTGCACGCCATACCAGAACAGATCGGGATGATGCTTCTCCAGGGAGCACGGGCCGTACGCCAGGCAGCCGAGGACGTCACCGATCTTGTCGTTGTTTTTCGCGGAGGCGATGCCCGGGTAGAAGCGCAGCGACGAGCTGGAGAACACCGGGACTTTGTATTTCTTGGACAACTCAAAAATCATCAGGGCGTCGGCCAGCGAGCCGGCAATGGGCTTGTCGATGAACACGATCTTGCCGGCCTTGAGGACGGGGATGACCTGCTCCAGGTGTGGCCGGCCATCGACGCTTTCCAGAAGGACCACATCCACCTTGGTCAAGAGCTCGTCGATGGAGCCGACGATTTCGATGCCCTGTTTGTCGCGCAGCTCCTTGGTAAAGCCTTCGACGCGTTTGTAGCTTTCGGGTATGTCGTTGCTGCCGCCGGGGAAGGCTGCCACGACGCGGACGCCGGCCAGGTCGCCTTCGTTTTTCGGATTGTTGAGGATGCGGGTAAAGGCGACGACGTGCGAAGTGTCCAGGCCGATGATGCCCGCCCGCAGCACCTTCTTTTCCCCAGCCGGCGCGAGCGGAATGAGCAGGGCACTGAACAAGAGCAAAACGGCAGCGATGCGTTTCATCGTAGTCTCCTTGGGATTTGGCATGCACCACAGGAAGGCGGCTGCTATCATAACGCGCGCCTCGCTCAATGCACGTTGGAAATCCGCTTGCTTGTCGTTTAGCGCTCGCGTGGACGCTGTCATGACAGAGTCCACTTGAGAGAGGACACATGCAATGATCAGAACATTACTGCTGTGCGCTTTATCCACAGCACTTTGCACTTCGGCCCTCAAC
>JAKEHV010000030.1 GCA_022614915.1 Gemmataceae bacterium
AACTTGAAGACGCGCTGCCCGGTCGCTTTGTCTTCCTGCAACACCTCCGTGCCGGTTATGTCTGACGGCATGAGGTCCGGCGTGAACTGAATGCGGCTAAAGCTGAGATTGAGGGCGTCGGCGAGCGTGCGGATCATCAGGGTTTTCGCCAAACCGGGGACGCCGACCAAGAGGCAGTGACCACGCGCGAAGATTGCGATTAGCAATTCCTCGATCACGCGCTGCTGGCCGACGATGGCTTTGGACAGTTCGCGCGTAATGCGGCGATAGCCGTCGTTGAGCCGTTCGATGGCTGATAGATCGCCTTCGATGCGCGGCCATTTGGTTTTGTCGCCGAGCTGCTCCGCGAGGGCTGGCGTCGCAGTGCTGGAATCCGCGGAGATCCAGGCGCCGCAACTGCACAGGCGTTTGCCGCCCGGCGGCACCATGACCGTGTTGCCGCACTTGAAGCATTGAACCGAAAAAGGGCCGTCGTTTTTCATGGGGGTTGCTCAAGAGGTAATACTGCATCGGATTGAATTCAATCCCAATCACAACTCATGGTATCGGGTTTCACTCGTTCCATCACCTGAATTCCTTTGCCGGTCGGAACACCGACACTCGGCCTTCGCACGAAACAACCAGAGATCCTTGCAATATACACATGGATGGTCCGGAGCGGCTTGGACCTAAGTGCAAACGCTGCATCGTCTGGCCGGAGTTCGGGTCGCACAGCCAAATAGCGCAATTCTGAGGCGGCGGCAAAAGGGCTTTCTGAATCGCAGGCCAAGAAAGTAGCGATGCCGGCGTAGGCAACGACGGCAGGCAGAGTGCGGGCCTTGGACAAAGCACTAGGCACGAATCAGTGACCTCCACACGCCAGGGACAAGTCGTGGACGGCAAAGCACGCCGCCATAACAACTTCCCGTCGTCGAGTCCGCGCGCTTGCAGCGCCTGCGAGCCGACGACGAAAACGGCACGGCCATTTTCGACCGTCGACTCAAGCACGACATCGTCCGCTTGGAATGAGACGGACCACATGGGTTTACCGGTGGCGGAATCCAGGCGAACCAGCTCCGGGCCAAGATTGCGCGGAATCCAGGCAAGCAAGCGCTGTTGGTTTCCGAGCACCCGCGCCGCGGCGCCGGTCAAAGACGAGGTTGCTTCCGGCCGATAGTGCCACACTATCGCGCCGGTCTCGCCATTTACTAAGCGCACCCCTCCCATTGCTTCGCCGACGACAAAGCTCTGTCGACCCAGCGCGAGCGGCGCGTGCGGCCACGGTTCGTGCGACGTATCGAAGGCCCGGAGGTTTTTGCCCGTGCTTGTGTCGAAAATCAGGCCCCGGCTTGCGCTGGTTTGTGCGACGACCATGTGTTCGGTTGCCAGGAAGCGCGGCCAGAAACGCCCGGCATCGAGCAACGGTCGTGTCGCGCTGTACGGCGCCGGAGAACACCAAGCCAGGTTTCCAGTCGAGACATCCAATGCCGCCAGCAGCCGATCTTCCAAGAGGAAGATGAGCAACGATCCGACGCGCTGCAAGCCGCTGAGAGCATAGGCGTCACGAATCAACCATGGCCGGCCGTCCTGCAAGCCGAGTCGCGCGACGTACAGATCGCGTGGCGGGAATGTCCATAACTGCTTGCCCGAGGCTGCATCAAAGGCAGCGATGCCGGCAGCGCTTGCCGCGACGGTAACCGTCCCGTCGTCGGTAAGCCAGTGTATTTCCCACGGAACGGTTTGCCGCCAAAGCACCTTGCCCGAAGTAGCCTCGCGTTTTTCCAATGTTTCGCCCATCAAGCCGTAGATAAACGGCGTTCCTTGCGTCCTTAGAAACTGGCCCAGCACAGGCCAAAATCGTTCTGACTTCCACTCGGCAATGCGTTCCAAGGGAAGTTCTAACGTCGCGGAAGCCGCGGTGGAAGAATTGGTATGTGCATTAAGTGGCGCGGCAGACTTCTGCATCAAGTCGTGCCACTGTTTCTCCGGCATCTTGCCGTCCAGTTCCGCAAGGCGTCGTTCGGCAAGCAGGGGCCAAAGATCATCGGCGGAGCGCAATTGTAAGAAGAGCTTGTGCGCCGCCGCGCGATTGCCTGCGTCGTGCTGCGCTTGCGCCAATTCGTAGAGATCAGCCGCGCGGCGCGTGCTGTTCTTGAGTTTTTCTTCTCGCTCCGGCAAGTAGTTCTTCGGGGGCACATAGACCGCCAATTCCTCAATGCCGGCAATCGCCAGGCAACCCTGGCCAAACGCCATGTTTCCCGGCAACAACGCGCGCAGCATGGTCGGCTCGAAGAAGTCGGGCTCCGCAATGAAGCCTTTGGACTGGGAGAAAAGTTCTTGGCCGCCGTTGTCGAGGGTTAGCGCACGCAAGGGGAGTTTTGTATCGCGCGTGGGCCAAAACACCCAACTGCCCGCGAGCAGGCCGCGCCCTAGGACCGGAGTCTTGCCCTCAACCGGTTGCCGCCAACAACCGCGGCCGTCGCCGCTCGCCGCATCGACGCACTGAATGCCTGTCGTCGTCGTGCAAAAGACTCGCCCACGCGCCACACCGAGCAAATGAACTACTTCAATGGAGTTGCGCTCCCAAATAAGCCTGCCGGAAAAGGCATCGAGGCTCAAGAGGCCGTCCACATCCAAAGGCGCCACAAAAACGCGGCCGCCGTCGTAAACGCAGGGCGTCAGATCGCGCGGCGACGGCATGCCGTCAGCCGTCACGCGGCCCCGGCTGGGATAGCGCGTTGCCCACAGCCGTTGTCCGGTGGCCGGATCGAGAGCCACCACGGCGCCGGCGTGATTGCAATGAAAGAGTTGACCGCCGCCCAGCGTGCACAAATGCGGCAGTCGCCGAGGAGTTTGCTGTTCTTCGAACTCCGGGGCCTCCAGCACTTCCTGGAACCAGCGCTGCCGGCCTGCAGAGTCGAAACACGCCAAGGCGGTGCGCGTGCGATAGCCCACCACCCAACTGACGGCGCACCAGTGATTTTGACCATCGGATACGGGAGCGCCCTCGAAAAAAGCCGGCTTCCCTTCCGGCGTTTGCGCTTCGCTGTGCCAAAGGGCTCGCCCGGTTTGCAAATCCAAGGCAACCAAATAGCTGCGTTCCTCCTTACCGCCCGCGTTCTTATCGGGCGATAAAGACTGGACTCCCAAGCGCGCGAGCACCTGCCCACCGGCTACGGTGAGCGTCGCGCGGCCGCCCTCCGCGAGTGTCGCCTTGGGTGGCAACAGGCCGGCTTGCTTCAAATCAAAGTGGAATGCGAGCTTGCCCGTGAGCAGGTGATACGCCCAGACGGCGCGGGCGTCCGCCACCAACACGCGATCCTGAGCGATCACCGGATGCACGGCGACGCGCTTCGACGGCCCAAGCTTTGGAAACAGGAGATCGGGTTCGCCCGCGCCGGCTAATCGGACGCGCCACGCCGGGCCGTCAATCCACAAGCGCGAGGAAGGGCACACGGGCAGGACGCGGTTGCGCGCCGGATTGCCGCCAAAGGTCGTCCACGGCGACTCGTTGCTTTCGGCGACGCTAGGCCCGATTTTTTCCAGCCAATCGTCCAAGAGATCGCCCAATGGACCGTTCTGGCCCGCTAACTTCCCAGTCGACTTTGCATGAATGCTTCGAAAAACGGCCAACTCCTTGCGCGCCTGGTCGAGTTGGCCGCTGAACCCCAAGGCGAGGATCTCCTTGGCCTGAGTGACCGAAGTGGGGACTGTGGAATTCGGATGGGAAAGTTGCGCTAAGCGCGTGTTTGAAGATTCACTGGGCAAGGGCGCCAAGCGACGCCACCAGGAAAGCGCGTCTTGAAAATCGCCGCGCTCAAAGGCCAGGTCGCCGAGGCAATCCAATGCTTGATCCGTGACGCTGCTTGAAAACATCTCGTCGACAAGTTGCAGGAGCGGCCGAGGCCGGCGCTCGCCGATGCCTTCCTGAAGCAACTTCTTCGCGCGCACTTCGACGCGCCGCTCATAAATCCGGCGCGCGGAAGCAGGCATGGTGCAGAGGCGCTCCTGCACGAGACGGCGCACTTGCACGCTGGGGGGAGGGACGGACGAGCTTTTGGACAAAAGCCCTGCGGGCACCAGAGTCTCGCCTTCCTCGTGCATCAATGACAAATACTCGTCGAGCGCTTTTTCCCATTTCTCCAAGGAAGGTATGGACTGGGCCCACCCCGCGGCGGTGCAGAGGAAATGGCCGGCGGCGCCGAAGCCAACGACGCCGGCGACTTCTTCCGGCGATTTCAACGACAACACGGAGTGATCGATCGCCAGCAGCCGATTGCGGATTTGCAGATTCTCGCCAATCACCGTGACGTGACGCGCATCCAATTGAGCCTGCGCGCAGACGCTTTCACAAATCATCATGCCAAGTGTCAATGACACAACGCAACGGAAGGACGAACCGGCGCGGGGAATTGTCGGGCCCTCGCTAACGCGTCGGGCTCGTATTGCCTGCCAAAGCGCATGGAAAGGGGACTTCATTGGGGTCGAGATATTTGTTGGAGCAGCCAGCCGCCAAAGAAAACCAGCACGCCGATAGAGGACAGGATGAGCGATTGCTTCAGGTCGAGCTTCTCGGCAACGTTTCCGGAAATTGCTACGGGCAGGATGATCAACCCGGCAAATTGCATCAGGCGCGACAATTGATACAGCATGGACGACGCTCCGGATTCCCAAAACCGGGAAAGCGGCCTTGCGAACTTCTCACTTCAAATAAGTCATTCGCGCTTGTCAGCTAGGCCTCGATCTTCCTTTATCACAGCCCGGTACAAGGTACGAAAGACGAATGACCATTCTACACCGGGCAGCGTCAGCGGCATAGGAGTTGCCGCGTCAGCCGCTTAAATTTCCCCGCATGCTTGACAGGGGTCATCCTCCAACTAAAAAAGCAAAATCCCAATTCGTGCAAGGATTGGAAGGATCTGCGCGCTTGGCCATCGGCAGGCGGCAGCTGTGGGTGGGGCGCATGAAAAAGACGTTCGTCATTCTTCTATTCGCCGGACTCGCCCCTTTGGGAGCGCTGGGCTGCGGCAACGACTCTTATTCCGCAGCCATCGTCTACGCGGTTCGCTCCGATCCCCTGATTCTGATTGAGAAAGAAATCGCCCCGGAAACTATTGCGCCGGATCGGCCGGGCGTTCTGCCGATGCTATCCGCTAAGGACGTCTTCAATCCGAACAATCCCCTCTTCGAGAAACGCGACAGTTTGTTCGAGGAGAAACTCCTCGATCCTGCCAAGATCGACAAGAAAGACCGCCGGCTGCTCGAAGACTATCTCAATTACTACTTCGGCTCGCCGGCGCGGCCACTAGTGCGCGAAATCGATTCCCTGATGCGCGACGTGCTCAAGGTGGACGAAGTGACTCTCGAGCGCGGCGCCGGCCTGTATCGGATTCATTGTCTGCACTGCCACGGCGTCACCGGGGACGGCCGCGGACCTACGGCGCGTTGGGTCAATCCGCACCCGCGTGACTACCGGCAAGGCCTGTTCAAGTTCATGTCCGTGGATCAGACGACTGGCGCCAAACCGCCGCGTCGCGACGACCTGTTCCGCGTCCTGCATCAGGGCGTAGAAGGCACGGCTATGCCGTCGTTTGTCGTGTTGCCAGCGACCGAGCTGGAGGATCTCGTCAGTTATGTAATTCATCTCAGCATACGCGGCAAAGTCGAATTCAATACTCTCCGAAACGTTTTCAAATACGACTCGAAAAAGGACAGCGTGGGGCTCGACACAACCGAAACCGATGACAGGAAACGGGAGGAGTTCCTGTCCGAGGGCATCGCATCTATTCATCGGTTGGTGATCGAGGATTGGTACAACTCGCAAAAAGACGACAAAGCGATCAAGGTGGCAGCGTATCCCTACAAGGACTGGGAGGAGAAGGATGGTGAGCGCGTAATGAGCGAGGAATTGAAGAATTCGATCTTGCGCGGGCATCAGTTGTTTATCGGCAAGGGTGACGACAAGGGTGGGCCGGCCATGCCCCCGAAGCTGGAAGCCGAGAAGGCCAACTGCGTGAGCTGCCACAAGGACTACGGCCGCCAGGCGCTATTCAAGGTGGACGTCTGGGGCACGATGGTGAAGCCGCGCGATCTGACGCTTGGAATCTTTCGCGGCGGCCGAAGGCCCGTGGATATCTACTATCGCGTCCACTCGGGCATCAGCGGCTCCGGCATGACGCCGTTTGCCGAAGTGTTGAAGTCGGAGAGCGTCTGGGACCTGGTCAATTTCGTGAGCGTATTGCCTTACCGCGAAATGCGGCGCAACGTGGGTATTGACATTGATTGAAGATTGCAGATTGCGGATAGATTTGTCGTCAATCTGCAATTCACGATCCGCAATCGACAATCCCCAAGGAGTGTCCAGTGGGCAAATGGTGGAGCGTTCTGTTCGCGGCGGTCATGGTGTTTTGCCTCGGCAATTTCATCGTCGCGCCGCTGTGGGGTTGGTGGCTGCCGGAGGG
>JAKEHV010000200.1 GCA_022614915.1 Gemmataceae bacterium
ACGACTGTGCCTTTCTTGTCGCCTGCTTGCGCGGACGTCAAGGACAACAACAATAGACCCATGAATGCAGCAAGTATCCAGTGACGCATCGATTTCCCTCCAATTTGATGAGCAGAGGTCATTAGAGAATGGGCGAAGGCGGTCGGCAAGCTTTATTACCAACCTTATTGGCTGGCAACCGAAAACTCAATGATCTCTTCGCGCGGTTCGACCTCGGCGACGATTTCATAAGCGCTTGGGCCCGTGAGCTCGAATTCCTTGCTTTTGACTTGGTCTTTTTCCCGCCAAACGTGTTTGATGCGGATGGGTGAAGCTGCGCGCTTGGACGATGGTTCGTCAAGGCAATGTGCATAGATGCGAATGTTGTTGAGCGCGGGATCACCCACATAACGAACAAAAAGCGTTTTTGCGGGCCGATCCAATTTCACTTCCTGATCGGCGTTGTAGTGCCAGTGGGCGTTGTCGGCGGGGATTGCGGCACGATAGATCTCTTCAAAGTTTTTCGGTTCGTCGATCGCGAAAGCAATGCTGTTGCGAGTCTTTTCGGCGCCCGCGCGCTGATGCGTGCGAAAGCTGACGCCGGCACAGAACCAGGCGATCTTGCTTCCGGGCGGCGCCTCGACCTTGGCCACGAGCGCGCCGCGGATGCGTTCGGTCTTGCGTGCCGGGTCATAATCTTCCGGCTTCTCTACCAGGTGTTTCAGCAATTCCTTCGGTTTGTTCGCGCTCGGGCTGACTTCTACCACGCGCGTCGGCAAGCCGTAGTGATCGCCGGCGCGAAACTCCATGCGATTCACCCCTTTCCTGAGCCCGGGCAGGGACGCGGGCGCGACTTGCACCCAGGTCGTTACCTTCAAAGCGCGAACGACCGCGTGCTCCGGTTCGCCCCGCAGGCTAATTTTCAAAAGGTAACCGTACCTGCCGCGCACCAGCGGCGTCAAATCGCAGACTGCCGGCCACGACGAAGTTTCCAACGCCCGCCAGGTCAATCCGTTGTCCACCGAGATGGCCAGACTGGTCCCGTTGGCATCGACTTCGACGACCGACGCTTCGCAGTCGTCCTTCGTCGTTGCCAATTGGCCGACCTTGGGCACAATCACATACGGCGAGCGCACTTCAAAGATTGCATGACCCGCTCCTGGGCGGATCAGGGTCAGGCCCGCCTTGCCCGGCTCGATATTGTCCGCGTCATATTTTCCGTCCAGGAAATCCGAAGACGCGCTGGTCAAGTTGGGTTGGTACACGAAACGGCCATTGCCGTGGTTGTGAATCGTGAAATGGCGGTGATTGGGGCGCGGGCCGCGCGGTTCCTCTTCGAGCAGTTTCACCAGCCATGCCTCCTTGTTATAAGCCTCGTCATGATGCCAGCGCCCACCTTGCGGCATGTGCCAGCGCGTGAAGGTCTCGCCCTGGCGCAGCACGTAGTCCATGGTGTGGCCGATCCAGTGAAAGCCGTGATAGTGCTCGATCGCCGTCTTTTCGTAGACCTTGCGCGTTTCGGGCAAGGGGTCATTCGGGAAAAAGAGCGGCCCGCGCCCGGTCCAGAGGGAGGCGTCGCGCCGGGCGTCGGCCAGCGAAGCCAGGGTGCCGTCGCCACGGCGAAAGGCAGCGCGCACGTCCAGATCGAGATAATGCCACCGGTCCTCGTAGAAAACCTCGGCGGCCACGTGATGCCAACCGGGCAAGACCAGAGTCCTTGCCTTGCCCAGTCCCGCGCCCTCGCCGATGCCCGCCATCGTCGGCCCCAGGATGCCGCAGTAGCCGTAACCGTAGACGTTGATGATCTTGATGGGATCGCGGACGTTGCGATACTCGGCCAACACGTCGTCGCCTTCCAAAACTTCGTTCATGTGAAACAAGCCGGTGCGCGTGTCGGCGAGATAGCGATACATCTCCCAAGCGCGTGCGTCTCCTTTGAGTTCGCGCCAGCGGTGAAACTGCCCAAAGGTCTTGAGACTATACGCATCCGCAGTGTGCTCAGACAACACACGCGGCGAGTACACTCGAGCCTGAGCGGCGGAGACAACGGCAAGAAGAAGCACAAAGGAAGCCAATCGAAACATGCAGCCGCTACTCCTTACTCGTCAACGTCGCCACGCGCACCGGCACCGCCCCGCCGATGGCGTCGCACACGCGCAACTGGAAGGACCAAAGCTGCGCCCAGTCTTCAGTTTGCTCATTCTGGCACACCTTGATCAAGATTTCGTTCTTGCCGGCTTTGAGCACGCCCTTGCCCACGTGCTGGTCCATGTCCATGCCGTGATGGTACTCCTCGCGGAAGAAGACCTCCTTACCGTTGAGGAATATGCGGATCGCATTGTTGCTGCCCGCGCGGATTTCCACGGGACGTTCTTCCTTCGATTCAACCACGGCATAGCCATACGCGACCGCGCCCTTCAGGTGGCCAATCGCTTTGTTGAGGTCCACCATGCCGAGCGGCTCATGCGTCTCGTGTTCAATCCAACGGATGTCCTTGCCGTCTTTGCTTGTGTATTTCGCCGCTAGATCGACGCCTTTTTCAGGCGGATACACATTTTGAAAGCCGACGCCTTTGACATTGTCAAACGGGCCAACCAGCATCCAGCGCGTGATAAAGCCGAAGCGTGCGGTGAGATCGACGTCGATGCCGAGCTTCTTGAGCTGGCCGGCGACTAGCTTGAGCTGGTCGCGGTCGCGCGCGTGCGCGAGCGCCTTCTGGTACTGCGTTTTGGCGCCGGCCTTGTCGTCGGCGTCGAAGAGGTTCTTGGCCCGCTCGAGCACGACGGCGACCGCGTCGCGGCGCAACTCTTGGCCCGGATCGTCGAGCATGCCGGGCAACAACCGCGCGGGAGTTTTTGGGTCGATGCGCACCAGCCATTCGTAGGCCAGCCGTCGGCTGTGTCCCGCGTGACGCTTGTCCTGAATGAACGCTTCCAGTTGCTTTTCGGGAAGCGGTTTCTTGGCACGTAGCGTCTCGTCGCCGATGGCCTCGACGGCCGAGCGTAGCCAGTTGCGCGCCGCGGGACTGGCGTCGTCCAAAGCCGACAAGACCGGCAACAGGGCGTCCGGGCCGCGCTGCACCAGCCGTTGCCAAGCCTGCGCGGCTGCCACGTTGCCTTTGCCTTCTTTGCCGACGGCGCGGATACGCGCCAACAAATCGTCGATAGGCTCGCCGCCTTGGGCCTGTCCCAACCAGAACGCCCACATGCATAGCGCAACCGACAGAATTCGAACCATGATGTCCTCGCGAAAACTGGAAAAGTACGAGCGTAGCAGCGGCAAGCTCTGAACGCAAGCAGCGCTTTATGTTTCGGGTTTAGTAGCTCGGAAATCCGAAATCCGAAGAACCAAATCCGAAACAAATTCAAACTTCAAAGAAGGAAGCTCAAAACATCCATTCTTGTTCTGGTCATTTCTGTTTGGATTTGATAATTGTTTCGGATTTCGACATTCGGATTTCGGATTTGCAACTTAGCGCTTGGTCAGTTGCAAAAAAATGATGTTCTGATTGTCTTCCGCAAACAGGCGGATATCGCGGATCTCGACAAGCGGGATTTCCTCGGCGAGCGCCAGCATTTCCTGGCGCGTGCGGAAAATGAGCTTCCAGCCCATGTAGGACTCCATGTAGCCGACGTCGAGGATGCCGGGCAGGAAGTTGGCCAAGAGCAGCCGGCCGCGCGGACGAAGCAGCTCGAAAAGGGCGGCGGTCAAGCGCTGCGCCGCCGGTAGTTGCAGATAGTCATACAACCCCATCGAGTAAACCAGGTCGAACAGGCCAAGCTCCACGCGCTGGGTAAGGAGCTGGCGAATCGTAGCCTGATGGGTCACGACGCCGTGGTTGCCGTAACAGCGCTGCACTTCTTCCAGGCTCAACGGATCGGAATCGAGCGCCATATAGCGGCCAAAGCGACGCCGCTTCACCATCGAGCACAGCAAGGCTTCGCGCAAATGCCCCGAGGCGATCGACAACACGTGCGGCTTGGTGAATTCCTCGGCGACTTGATCGACGAGGTCGGCGATGAAGCCGCGCCGCGCCCGCACCGCCTCGCAGGCCGCGCTGCCGGTCGTGAACTGGAAAATCTTACGCCCCAGGTCGGAGGTGTCCGCGGGAACCGGCCAGCCTTCCTCGCGGCCGTAGATGAAATCCAAGAGGTCGGCGTCGCCGGCGTAGCCGCGCGGCTTGGTGAACGCCCGCAGCGTGAACGGGTCCTGGTGCAACAGCTCGCGCAACGGATGCCGCAGGCACACCTCGACGTATTCGGCCCATTCCGGCTCGCTCGACTTCAGCCGCCGCGCCTGCAAGACGGGCAACAAGTCGCGCATGCCGTCATCCACCGCGCCCTCCAGAAATCTCGCTCGGGCGTAGTCAAGCACCTTGACGTCGATCGGCTCATCGTGAAAGATCTCGGTCAGTTGTTCGGGTTCCGGCTTGTTCATGGCCAGCGCTGCCTGCTCAGTCATGTCGTGGCTCAAATGCGGGGCGGCGGGCGATTCAGCGTTGTCCTCACGTTTCCCGTGCGGCGGGCACTCCTCACGGGACGCGTGAGGACGACTCTGCGCGGGAGCCAAAGAAGCCAAGTCGGCGAGCATGCGATTCAGTGGTGTAGGCGGACGGATTTTCAAATCCGTCCCACGTTTAAGGAGGTTTTCGAAGTTCCGGCCTGTGCTTCTTCTGTGCCTTCCGCGGGTTGCGGCGGAGAAGTGCAAACTAACGAACTGACCGCTGCGATTGAAGTTCGAATCAGGAAAAACGCCAAGATTGGCTCCGCGATCTGGCAAGCCGTGCCATTAAGCGAAGGTGTTCCGGTCCGGAAGAATGTGCCGCTTCGCTTCTAAGTTCCGCTGCGCCACTTCAATCGGCTTTCCGGAGCGACAGCGGTTCCGCAGCGTCAGATTCTTCACCCAGTTGACGCTCCTGACAGGTTTCGCAAGTAACTGTAGATTAAGACTTTGCGATCGAGGGAAGGCCCGGAGCGTCAAGAATCACTCACATACCCACGCAACATGTTAGCTGACGATAACTTCTGAATTCGCCGGTACATGTTCAACCAATTTGCCGAATGGCGAAAAAGTGACAGGTGGGGTCGAACAACCAAAACTCGCTGCGAAGACTGAACTTGCGACAGCAGTTGGCCCCATCATTTGCCAAACGTACACGATGCCGCCACAATGTCAGTTTTACCAGCAAACCACGCTTGAATCCGTCCAGATCGAGTGCGAGAATCCTAGGGATAATGTGTAGTCTTCGTTAGGTAACAAGGGACAAAGCACTGACGTAGTCTTTTGAAAACTGAGTCAAGCTGGGCTTGCTTTGATGCTTTCGGCTGAAGGAGCTTGTTAATGGGTGCTGCCATCTACATCGTCCTCGAAAAGGACATTCCAGAATTCGATCCGTTCGTTAACGGCAAGGCGCTTTCCGCGTCAGAGAAGTGGCTGGGCGCACTGGCGAAAAAGCTCGGTGTTACTCCGCTTATGGATTTCTTCAGCGCTGATCCCGAGGAGGTCCTCGACTTTATTGAGGGGGAGGAGGAGGCCACGGGCGAACCAGTCGCTGATCTCCCGGAGTTGCCTGCGGAACAGTGGTTTGACGCGGCAGAGGGATTGCGCACTGTTAGAATCCTCCGATCTCACCTGACCGCGAATGCCAAAGAGCTTCGAAACGCACAAGCCGTTGTCAGCGACCTGGACGAGTTTGAACGGGTGCTCGAAAAAGCGTCGTCGCAGAAAGTTCGATGGCACTTGGCAGTTGATTTCTGAGTGTTTTTTATGGACTCGACGAGATTCCAAACGTGGCGGAGGCCGACCTTCCTGAAGATTCCTCGCTGGGGAAACTTCGCCGAGCCTTTGCAAAAACCACACGAATCCCGTTCTCGGCGGACCGAATATCGTAGTGTGCGGCCGCGCTCAAACCGGCAGCGGCAGCGACAAGTTTCATTAAGCGAATGGATGACGCGTCGATGTCGAACACGAACAGCCTGAGCCCGGACGAGGCCCGCGGCATCCGGCGGCGGCGGGCGGCGGCGCTGGCGGCCACGATTGTAGTCGTCGCCGCCGAGGTTCAATCCTTGATCTCACTGGGCCACCAGGGGCCTTTCGTCTGGATAGTCCTGTGCGTCCCCGGGGTCCTTTTCTGCATCGCGCTTGACCAGTGGTGGGCGCGGTGCCCCCGCTGCGGCGGGTCGGTGTTGGGCAAAGGCGACGAAGAGGAATGGAAACTTTACCCGGACGACTCCGGTTGGATCTTCGTCCTCCCGCACCGCTGCCGATTGTGCAATGTCCGGCTGACCGCGGCCGGGCCGGACGACAGGGCGGCCAAGGCCGGCCGCTCGGAAGCGGGCGGTCGGATAGCAAGTTAGACGGTGCAGTCGGAGGCAATCGGATGTCTGAACCCGGGATCAAGGTTATGACTTGCCACATATCATGAAGTTCGACCTCAACGCGCTCGACCGCCGGATCGCGGCGCTCATGCAGCGCTGGGGCACGGCGGCGCTGCAGGTTTCCTTGGCGGTGATCTTCGTTTGGTTCGGCATTCTCAAGCCCTTTGGCCTGTCGCCGGCCGAGCCGCTCGTGAAGCCAACCGTTGCGTGGCTGCCGCTGTTTTCTCCCGACACGTGGCTGGCGGTTATCGGCTGGTGGGAGGTGGCGATTGGCGTGACGTTCCTGTTTCGCCAGACTGTGCGGCTCGCCATCGCCATGCTGGCGCTGCAGATGGTCGGCACATTTATGCCGCTGGTTCTCTTGCCGGACGTGACGTTTCAAGCGGGGCGCATCCCGTATGCACCGACGATGGAAGGCCAGTACATCATCAAGAACCTGCTGATTATCTCGGCGGCGCTGGTCGTGGGCGGCACGGTTCGTCAGCGGACACGGCCGGCGGCAGACGGATGAATACTTCCCTCTCAGCCAGGGCCTCGTACAGTTCGATGACGGCGCTGGTCTGGAGGAGTTGCGAGCCGCTTGGTCGACACTGTGGACTGAAATCCGATCGGTTGAGTGCCCATGAACGCTGAATCAGAACACACCAAGGTCCTCCGCCTAGCCCTTACGCGTCCAACGAGCGGCGTTGTCGGCTTGGTCGATGAATTGTTGCAGGTCTGCCGCCAGCACGGCCTTCAGCTCGATTGGCAATCCGACCGTTGTCGAGTCCGTTCTGTCGGACGTGACTGGGAAGAGTTGCTCGATGAACCGCTGCGCAAGTCGGTTTTTCGGGCGATCCTCGCCCGCGTTGCCACGCTTTGCAACAAACAAATTCCGAATTCCGTTTCACCCTACGGCGGACACGGTGAATTGTCGGTCGGTCCCAAACCAGCGGCGGTATTTCGCGCTGAGTTCGTGAATACACCGATAGAGCAGAAGTTGGAGTTGATCATCAAAACTGATGCGGCAACGACTTGTACCAGCGCGGCGCGCTCGGGCAACGCGCCGACAAGTGCGGAAGCTGTTGACCTCGGCGTTGACTTGGTGTAAGGAATCCCTCGAAACCGTGTGGATTGGGGGATTCACCGATGGCAAAGAAACGCTCCCGGCGGAAACAAAGCTGCCCGAAAAACATCACGTTGTGCGATTCGGCCGGTCGAATTCGGGTATTGCTCGGTGTCTTCGGCGAAAGCGAACACACCACTTTCCAACTATGGGATGCCGAGCAACGGGCACGTGTATCCATTCAGATTGAGCCGGACGGTCGGGCTCTCTTCAATCTCTTGGAGCCTAGCGGGCAGGGTTTGGTCAACCTAGGAGCCAGCCCAGAAGGAGTTGGAATATCCGTTTACCGTCCTGGCGGACGTCCGCTTCTTTCAATGAACTGGGATTCTGCAGAAGGTCTCAAACTAAATGTTTGGGACGAGTCCGGCAACGATTTGTGGCAAGGATTTGACCCGTTTCGAACAAGTCGAAACTCAAGTGCCACTCCCAGCCACACTTTGGAAAACAACTCAACTTCGCCAGAAAGTCCACATGAAAACAGCTAACGCGGAAGTCGATTTCGCAATTCGCGCGACAATGAAGCGCCACGGGGGAAGACAGCTCGCATGCATGGCACGCGAGCATAATCTATCTACGGCTAGGGGGAGATGATTTTGCAAAGTCCAGTCCCTGACCCGTTTGATCCAGAGCTACTTATTGGGGTCTGGTTCGGCATCGACCCAGTGGCGGGATCTCTCGGCATGCTGCAGTTCCATTTCAATCATGATGGGACCTTTCAATTCGCCAATAGCAGGAAAGGGGAAATTACGTCCGGCACGTACATAGTCGTCGGCACCGAATTGGTGCTTCAGAACCGGCCAAATGGCGTTGAGCAACGTCGCCCGATCATTTCCTACCGCCCCGACAGGGTGGAGTTCGGCTTTCCGGAAGTCGAGAAGGTTCTCGACTTCCACCGGGATAGGCCAGCTATGTAGCATTTCAACGACGCCGTCAACTTCGCTCCCTACTGTCCCGTCTGCGCAGGCGCTTGTCCGTTCACCTTGTAATTGGAAAACGTCAGCCGCTGCGATTCGATTCCTTCCGGCGTCACGCGCACCGTTAGCGTTGTCGTCGGCAGGTCAAACGCACCGATGCGCGTCCAGGCGTTGTGGTGCGCCACCGAGCTCTTCAAGACGCCCGATTTCGCGTCCCACGTGTTGACCACGTAGGCGGACGGCAAATACTGCTTGTCCTTGTTCCAGAGGTTTTCGAGCACGGTGATCGTGAAGCGCGCATCCGGCATTTGCCGGTTCACTTCGATGATCTGCCGGTCGCGGATACGGTAGCTGGAGTGCAATTCGTCGTTGAGGACCTTGATGGCCCGGCCCAGGGGATGGTGCTCGTTGTCGTCAGCGAAAGCACACGGCGTATCCAGCGAGCCGCCCGGCGAGCGATGTGCGACCAGCGAAGTGATTTCACGGCGCACCGCTTCCTTCAAACCTTCGGCGTCAAGCTTGAGAGTGACTTTGCCCTGCGCGGACACTTCGACGCCGCCTTTGTGCAGTTTGCCGCCGTCGTTCACTTCAAGATCAGCGCTGAAGCCTGAAAAGTCCTTCCAAACGGCGCGCGCCGCCCGGGCATCGGCGAGCAGCTTGGTCGCGGCGGGATCGGCCTTGACCTGTGTCGGACCTTGCGATGGATCTGGGGACAGAACTGTCGAGACCGGCTGCGTATTCGCCTGTCCTTTCTTGACAGCGACAAACGTGAACGTCGAATAATGGCGGATTTCCTTGTACTTTTCGCCGCCGAGTTCACCGGCTTTGTTTTCGACGAACTTGGCGCGGATGCCGTAGATGCCGGTCTCTTTGGGCGTTTCCAGCTCGACCAGGCCTTTTTCGTCGCTGGACTTCGTTATAAGCGCGTCCACGCCGGGAACACTGAGAACGACTTCCACTTTGGCGGCGGGCTTGCCTTGCCACAAGACTTTGACCGCACGCTTGGCCGACTTCGCGGGCAGCACTTCGAGCGGCAACTCGGACCAACCGTCCCAGATAATGGAGCTGGCCTGAATGTCGCCGACCACCGCGCGGGCGTAATAGTTCAACAAGAACGGATCGGCTTTGCCTTTGGCAAGCACGCCATACTGGCAAATGCCCGCGATTTCGTAAGGCATCTTGGCAACCGCTTCAATCAAATAGGAGTGCTTGTCTTCCTTGGCCTTAACAGCGAACGAGACGCCGTCCGCGCCGCGGCCGAAAAACTTCGTCTTGGCGACTTTGGTGATAGGCACGTTTTCGTCCGGCGCCAATTCGTCGCTGAAGACCATGATGACGCGGTCTTTTTGCGGCAAGAGCCAAAGGAAATGAGCCTGGGCCGGCAACGTCAGCGCCAAGACAATCAGGCAAGCGAGCAGCCGTTTCATGGATAATCCTCCAGATGAAGGGACTACAGGT
Source organism: Gemmataceae bacterium (assembly GCA_022614915.1). Taxonomy (GTDB): domain Bacteria; phylum Planctomycetota; class Planctomycetia; order Gemmatales; family Gemmataceae; genus JAKEFD01. Next base: position 9,834 of record JAKEHV010000200.1, read on the forward strand.
ACGTTGTAGGCAAGGGACGCCAACTTGTCGTCGTTCGTGGCACACCCTGAAGGTGCGGCTGCAGTTTTTTTCGAAGGGACTTAGAAGTCAGCGTTCACCTCGCCGCCTGCGCGGGTGCCGAGGGCGCGCCAGGTAGTGAGGGTGACCGACGACGCGATGGAGCGCACGGAGCCGTCCATCAAAAGCACATTGACGACGCCGGAATGATAGCTGCGGGACGTAATGACGGCGTAGGTCATGTCCGTCTGGTTTCTTCCCTCGCGGCTGCTCGTAACGTCGATGTCGTATGCTTGCCCGCCGAACACGTGCGGCACATTAGTGTTGGGAGTGAAGGTGGTCGTGAAGCCGGCGTGGATGGCCCGGCCGCAAACCCATTCCGTGTGACCACTGTTGGGTGACCACGCGCCGCCGCTGACACCGCCGGAAACGTCGTTGGGCGTGGCCGGCGGCGTGGCCGGAAGGATCGCATCGTGGATGCGCGGGTTAAACGCCTTTACTTCGGACATGGCAAGCGTGTTGCTCAGTCCGTCGACAAACGAGCCGTGCTTGAATCTGCTGTTGGGAGCAAAGGCAGCGCCGCCGCCCGCACGGGTGACCGGGTTGTAGACGAGGTACGTGCCGACGTTCAAGCCGTAGCAGAGCGGATAATGCTCTGGAAGTCCGGTGGCGGCGTTGATCCGCGCGGTGTCGTTCGGATCGCTGGGGCAGATCAGGATGGGGATTCTCAGCGGCGCGATTCCGTGCGGCGGAAACTTGGCGGTGTTGGTGGGATGGTGGTATCCCACCGAGAAATCGATCAGGCGGTAGACATTGTCGCCTTCGAGGAACGGCAGCAAGAACGCTTGAGCCGACCAAGGCTGCGCACTGGCGCCTCCTGTGGAGATCGTGGACGGTGGGAAATGGCGGTAAACGCCTTCGTAGTTGTGCAAAGCCAAACCGAGTTGCTTCAGGTTATTTAGGCACTGCGTGCGTGCGGCAGCCTCGCGGACTTTTTGCACCGCGGGCAAGAGCAAGCCAATGAGGATGGCGATGATGGCGATCACCACCAGCAGCTCGATGAGTGTGAATGCGGATCGATTGATTCGCGGACGCATCGGACCCTCCTTTGAGGAAAGAGAAACCGAGGTGCGTTGCGAACGGTTGTGGGACAGGTCAAGAACCGAAGGTTTACCTATTCGACCCACTGCGGCGGCGAAGCAACCTCAATTGACACACAATCTCAATAATTTGTTTGTAGAAAGCGCCGACGCCAGCGTCAAGAAGGAAACATCTTTTGCCATTTTTTTCTGTCATTGTCAATTCATCCGCTGAGCATCTAATAGCTAATGATACATAGTCGCATCAACATACTGCCAAATTCAGCCGAGGATGTCATGCCTCCTGATTCTGAACCCAGCCGAGACCAGCCGCAGCAGCATCCCATCGAGGTGGATGGCGCGAAGGTGGTTTCAACGGAACAGCTCTTTGCCGGCGAGCGCGAAATCGTCATTGAACACGAAGGCGTGCGTTACCGGCTGCGGATCACGCGCAGGAATAAGCTTATTTTGCAGAAGTGAGAGTGAGAAATGCTTTGCAAGGCTGGGTTGCAGAGAATGAAACTGCCTGCCGTGCAGCTTAGTCGCGGCGCGTTGGAGCTTCTTCACGCCGAAGTTGTCTTCCGATGCCCCAGACGTCCACCATTAGTTGAAATCCGGCGGGGTCGTGCCGTTCCAATTCGGCGCGCGTAAACGGGAAGAAGTCATTCTTACCGAAATACGCCTCTGTAATCTCGGCGAAATACTCCTCATGGTTCGTGACGGCGTAGGCCTTGAGATTGCCGACGCGCGCGTGCGCCACGAGGTCGTAGAGCTTGCGCTGCATGGCTTGCTTGTAGGCCGACTGCACGCCGGCATGATCGACTCCTAAGACGCGATGATGATACGCGTGAGCCAGCTCGTGCAGCAGCATGGACGGCTGTTCCAAGCGTGACCAGGCCACGAAATTGCGGACGTTGCAGATTTCCACGTCGCGCACTTTGTCGGGGTTATAGCCGTTTTCGAACAGCCAGCTCGGCGACACGTGAAACTCGGCGGCACCGTTCTTCTTTTGTTCCCACTCCATCCAAATGCGCACGTCGCGAATCAAGTCGAGCTTGCTTGCCGGCATGGCGCGGACGATGTCCCCCAGTTGTTTGTCCAATTCTCCCAACGCTTCCGCCGCTTCCTTGACGTGGAGGAGGACGTGCGGGTGGACCAGGACCTTGAAGCCATGAAGGATGCGGACTTCGTAGTCCGCGGTAGGCGTGATTCGCGGTTTGGGCTGGACCAAGGCAGGCCGCGGATCGACTTCGCGCGGCGGGCGCGGGCGCGGGCGCTCGTCGGCGTAAGCAGCCGTCCAAGTCAAAAACAGGCTCAGGGACAGGAAACTGCGCATGCGCTTTTCCGGACTTCTCCTCGCGTTCAGTCTATTTCACGCTCGTGCCGATGGGCAGCCGTGCGGGGAAATCGCACAGGGGAATGCTTTCGGAAGGCTCGTCGAGAATCTCGCGCAGCGTGGTGTCGGCGAACGCCTTTTCGACTTGGGCCAGCGCGTTGTCCAAGCGTTTGTGCAGTGCACAAAGTCGCACGCCGTGGGCTGCCAAGCCGAGCGGGCAATCTTGAATGCGGTGAATCGGATCGACGGCATTGACGACTTCGAGGATGGTCAGATCATCGGGATTCTTGAGGAGAGAAATGCCGCCGCCCAAGCCGCGCTGCGAGCGGAGCACGTGCGCTTGCACGAGGCTTTGCAGCACCTTGGCCAAATAGGCTTGGGGTACGCGCGTCGCCTGGGCGATTTCCTGGGTGGTCTGGGCCGCCGGCGCTTTGCTCGCCAGATGCACCACCGCCCGCAAGGCGTATTCGACTGTCTGCGAAAACATGCAGCATTCTCCGTGCCGGAAGAGGCGGCTTCTATCACTCTAGCGGGCCCGGGAGGCAATGCAACCCTGGTTCGCAAGCCCCAAGCCCGTAGCCACAAGCGGCCGCGCTTGTGGAGGCCTCGCTTGAGCGCGTGAACTCGGAGCCGACAAGCGGGCCGCTTGTTGCTACGGTTGAATTCAATCCCCACGCGGAGCGTGGGGTCTACGTTGAATTCGACCGATCAAGTTCGTGCAATTCGTCGCCGCCTGCTTTACAATGAAACCACCTGGGAGGCTTCGTCATGCACTCGCGCATTCTGCTACTGGCCGTCGTGTTCGTCATCGCATTTATTGTTCCGGCGCAAACGCAAACTCCGCCGGGCAAAGACGCCAAGAAACTGGACGCCCAGATTAAAGAGATCGCCGGGGCAGCGGAGTTCTTACGCTCCGTGCCCAAGCATTTCGCCACGTTGCAGGCTGTCGATCGCGCCAAAAACGAAGTGGCGCTCTTGATCGAAGGTGAAGTGCTGCCCAAAGTTTGGCCAATGGCTGCGGACGCCGAAATCAAAGTGCACGGCTGGTGGGGCAGCCTCGCCGATCTGCGCGTCGGCGACCGCGTCTGGGCCTGGTTCAAGATGGATCGGCAAAAACGCCCGGCGTCCATCTCCATGTTGGCGGATGAGATTTCCGAGCAGGACATTCACCTCGAGAATGTGATCGTCGAAGCACAGGACGATAAGTCGATCACGTACAAAAACGTGTACGGCAAGCCGCGAAGCGCGGCCTTTGTTGCATCGCAACCATTCGCCAAAGGAACGGCGGTGTATGTGCAGACCGCGGTCAGCCCCCTCATCCCCAACCCCTCTCCCCCACAGGGGCGAGGGGAGACGGCGCCGGCGGGGGCCAAAGCGCGGCTTGTCTTGGACAAGGCGGGATTCGAGAAGGCGCGCGACCAACAGAAGCAGCTCATGCGCAAGCGCTGGGCCGAGGACGGACTGCCGGGCAGCGTGTCGTTCGTCCATGTTTTCAGCGGCGAAATGGACCTGATGCTCGACCACCAGGCGATGCGCTGGGCACGAGCGCTGCAACCCGGGGACAAAGTGACGCTGAAGGCCGAGCCGCCGATCAAGGGATTGGTCAAAGCCGTGCAGCCGTGGCGCGAGCGTACCCAGGTGCGGCTGGTGGTGCATAGCTTCGATCTGGCGGATTTGATGCCGGGCCAGCGCGTGAACTTGCATTGCGCGGCGCCGAAAGACGAAATTGATGCGGCCGTGCTGCCGCCCGACATCGACCGCCCGCGCAAGGACAAGCAAGAACGCATCGAATGGTTCCTGGCCAACATCTACTGCACCTGCGGCGTGCGCGGTGACCGCTGCACGGGCCATTTTTACACGCTCGCGAGTTGCAACCCCAACGCCTGCGGCCAACCCAAGCACATGCGCGGCATCCTCGGCAAGAAAATCGACGAAGGCAAAACCGACCGGCAAATCTTCGAGGAGCTGGTCAAGGACCACGGGCCGGAGTTGTTGAAGCCGCACTTGTTGCCGTGAAGGAAATGGATTCATGCTCGCCTTTCAGCGGTCCCTTGCCGACCTCATTCTCAATCGCCGACAACTCCTTTCGCGCTGCGGCATGGGTTTCGGCATGCTCGGCTTGGCGTCGCTGCTCCAAGAAGACGCACAAGCCGCGCCCGTCAATCCGCTTGCCCCGCGGCAGCCGCACTTTCGCCCGCGCGCCCGCCAGGTCGTGCATCTCTTCATGAACGGCGGGCCCTCGCACGTCGATACCTTTGACCCCAAACCGCAACTTGACAAGTACCACGGCCGGCCCCTGCCGACTGCCAACTTGCGCACCGAACGCCGGACCGGGGCGGCCATGCGCTCGCCGTTTACTTTTCGCCGCTATGGCCAGAGCGGCATTCCGGTCAGCGAGCTGTTTCACAAGACCGCGGCCCACATCGACGACATCTGCGTGATTCGCTCCATGGCCGCCGAAGTGCCCAACCACGAGCCGTCACTCATGCTGATGAACTGCGGCGACGGCCGGCTGCCGCGGCCCAGCATGGGCGCCTGGATCACCTACGGCCTCGGCTCGGAAAACCAAAACCTGCCCGGCTTCATCGCCATGTGTCCCGGTGGCTTTCCCATTGTTGCCACACAGAACTGGCGCAGCGCTTTTCTTCCCGGCGCGTACCAAGGGACCTACGTCAATACGCAGCACACCGGCGTCGAACAGCTCATTGAGAATATCCGCAACGGGCAACAGTCGCTCGCCGAGCAACGTCGCCAGCTCGATCTGGTGCGCCAGCTCAACGAACGCCACTTGCAGCAACGTCAGCAAGACGCCCAACTTGAAGCACGGCTGCAATCGTTCGAGCTCGCCTATCGTATGCAATCGGAAGCCGCCGACGCCTTCGACGTCGAACGTGAACCGTTTCTGTTGCGCAAGAAGTACGGCAGCCACGTCCACGGCCGGCAGCTTTTGATCACGCGCCGGCTGCTGGAGCGCGGCGTCCGTTTCGTGCAGGTCTGGTCTGGAGCGGGACAGCCTTGGGACAACCACGACGGTCTGGAGGCTCAGCACCGGCAGTTAGCGCTCACGTGGGACCAGGCCATCGCAGCGTTCTTGGAAGATTTGAAACTGCGCGGGCTATTGGAAACGACGCTCGTGATCTGGGGCGGCGAGTTTGGCCGAACTCCGGTTGCCGAGTTGCCGCAGCTCTCGGGCCGCGACCACAATCACTACGGCTTCAGCATGTGGCTGGCGGGCGGCGGCGTGCGCGGCGGCCACGTCCATGGCGCGACCGACGAATTCGGTTTCGCCGCCGTCGAGGACCGCGTCCACGTCCACGATCTGCACGCCACCATCCTGCACTTGCTCGGCTTCGACCACGAGAAACTCACTTACCGATATGCCGGACGGGATTTTCGCTTGACCGACGTGCATGGCCAAGTGGTGCGCGAAATTCTGGCGTGATGATGTAGTCGCGGAATGACAGTTTCAGCGTCCTCGTATTTCTGTAGTTAGACTACAGAAATGCAAGGAAGTCGGGAACGCACTTAATCCTCGATCGCGGTCGCTGCCGCCCAGGCGGCACTCCCCTGCAAGGCCGCACGCACCCGCCGGCAATCGTAAATGTAGACGCGTCCGTTGCTGGCCGCATACCGCCCTGGGATTTCCATAGGCAGGATGGCGAAATCGACGCCGTCCTCGCGGCACAGGCGCTCGAGGTCGCGTAAGCCGGGTTTGACTCCGTCCATGGCGTCCGCGAACAAACCTTGCACCGTATCAGTGTAGACATCCAGCATGAAGTCTCTTTGCGCGTGAAAGCGGTGCAGCTCGAACGGCGCGACCACCAGCGCCCGCCGCTTGCCTTCGAGCGCCGTCTCACGATGGAACGCCGCGCCCGCGAGCTGATAGGTGTTGAAGTAACTGTGCGCCCGCAGCCCGAGCCAGATCGCGTCGATGTGATACGTGGACCAATAGACGCTGGCCGGTCGCCATTCGAAGCCCGCCTGTTTGAGAAAATCGCGGGCGAAGGCCACGTCGACGGCGTCGCGTTGAAAGTTGTCGCGATAAGCCTCGAATCTTGGCGCGACAAATGCCGCGCTATGCCCGAAGAGAAAGACGCCCAATAGAACGTAGACCGCTGCGGGCCGCGCCCAGTCGACGCCGAACTGCCGCAACAGTCCCAGCACCAAGAAGATCAGCGGCAACGGAATAAAGGTGTTGAGCAAGGCCGGCCAAAGGTCCAGACCACTGTAGTGATTGAGCAACCCATCACCCATGTGGAACCACAGGATGATGCGGAAAAAGGACCAGCCAACTTTCGTCAGAATCAAGCTTACCAGCACCGAGTGCCAAACCCAATTGCTGCGCCGCGGTCCTTGCGCCAGCAGCCGTAGTCCAAGAATTGCTGCCGCAAAAAAGGCAAAAAACAAGATCTCCAGATGGTGACACGACCAGAACGGCGCCGCCCACACCGCCAACGCCAGCCATGGAAGTTCGTTCCGGTACGCCCACCAGCCAAGCCACACGGCTAGCGGCAATTGCAAGACGGCTAGAATCCACAGCGCGCGATAGGGTTGTGCTTGCACCAGTAGGGTATAGCCGTTTTGCGTCGCCGCCCACGTCGCGAATACGCCGCCGATCACCACGACCAGCACGGCCAAGAGGAGATTTGCTCGGGCGCGCTCGTGCCGAAACTGCACGCAGAGCGCTCCCGCCAAGAGTGACACCTGGATTGCGATCCCAAACCAATTCATCCACGTCCAGCGCCCTGGAAACAGAATCGGTCCGCTCAGTTCCACGGTGGACAGCCAGGCCTCGTCCATTTGCCCGAACCAGCGCCAAGACAAGGAAGGCGTCAGCAGCAGGGCGACGACCGCTGCCGAGCCGGCGCTGGTCAATACGATGCTCCAGCGCGTCGGCAGGTAGGTCCAAAGTGCCCACACCAAGGCGACGCCGATGCCCATGGCCGCCATGATTGGGTGCAAAAGCGCCCCGGCCGCGAACAGAAGTCCGGCAACAAAAAACCGTCGCTCGAGCACAGAGGCCAATCCCAAAAGCGCCGACCCCGAGGACGCCAAGCGCGGCGTAAGAAACGTTTCATTGACGACAAATACGCCCATGCCGCCATAAGGCAGTGGCTCCATTACCAAAAGGAGCAGGCTCAGACTTGCTATCGCCACGTCGGCCGTCAATGCGCGGATCAACCGAAACATGCCGAAAACGAGTACTGTCTTGGAAACAAGAAAAAGCAGGAAAAAAGCCAAGTCCAATCCAAAGACTTGGATCAAGGGAGCTGCGATCGGCGAGAAGAGCGAAAACTCGTCTTGCGAGCCGTAGCGAAAGTAGAGGTCGTCCTGGAGCAGGCCCTCGGCGCGGTTCAGCGCCTGACCGGCGTAGAGCATCGCGTCGTGCGTGAAGCCGGTATAAGGGCGGACCAGGGCGTTGAGTGCAAGAAGCGCCAGAAACAGCGCGAGCGGCCGAGCCGCCAGAGCGGTTAGCGCGGCTGAAGTGCGTTGGGTCCAAGTTTGGGGAGGCGTCTCCATGACCAACGGCGCGACCAGGGGTGAACTCGCAGGCCCCATGCTCCACGTGGGGAACGTCAACTCTGCAACTATAGGTCACGAATTCAACCGCTTACTGCGTGCGCGGCTCCGAATTCAAGCTTCCGATGCCTGCAACGCTTCGGAGGTCCTGCGGAAGAGCAAGTACTTGCGGCTCAAGAAGTTCCAGAAAAACGCCAGCCCCAACGCGACTACTTTGGCAAACGTGTAATGGATGTGTCCCAAATCATGAAGACCCAAGATGACAATCCAAGTGATGCCCAGGCCGACTAGCGAAAGCACCATAAAGGCGGCGAAACCAGTGGCGGCATTGGCCGGAGCGTTGGGGAAGACCCACAACGAACACAGAATGTATTGCAGAACGCCGCCGCTAAGATAGCCCGCCACCGCCGCGGTCGCCGGGTGCCAGCGCGCCCATTCGACCAGAAAGCAAAGCACGCCGAAGTCGATTAGCGCCGCCGCCACCGAAGCCGCGAGGGCTCTGGGCAGTTGCAGCACGATGTTTTCCACGGGATTGGCGAAAATACGCTTGAGCTGTTGGGCGACTTCTGGCACGGAGGATTCCTCAGTTCCGTTCACGGCGGGACATGAAAAGATAGGTCACAATTTGTTTCTTGTCATCTGCGGCGATGAATTTTTGGAATGCTGGGACTCGCCCCAGCTTAGGATTCTTGGATGTTCGCACTCCAACGGGCTTAATCAGGAAGTGGCTGCTTGATGCCTTTGGCGCGCAATTGCCGAATGCGTTCGGCGACTTCGAATTGCATGGGGTCGCGCCCAAGGGCGCGCTCGTACAAAGCCAGAGCGCGCTCCGGCATACCGGACATTTCGTAGACAATGCCTAGCTCGACGAGGCCGCGCGGGTGATTGGGCTCAAGCGCGAGGGCTTGCTGGAGGCGTTGCTGGGCCAGCGGCAGCGCTTTTTCCTGCCGCAGCCGCCAGCCGTCGAGCACCAAGGCGTCGGCCCGAGCGGGGTGTTGCTGCACGTATTCTTGGACCATGCGCTTGGCTTCCGGTGCTCGCCCGGTGCGCGATAGCAGCATCGTCTGGGCGTGCCGGGCCGCCCCGTGTTTGACGTCGAGTTCCAAACAGGTGAGGTAATACTGCTCGGCCTTGCGCCAATCGCCGAGTCTGTCGTGGCATTGGCCCATGTTGAAAACCAGGGCCGGATCCTGGGGCGTGAGCGTCAGGGCTGCTTCAAAGCTGTCGCGGGCGCCGGCATAATCCCCGCGCGAAAACAGGAAGACGCCGTCGTCGTTGAATTGCTTGACGCGGTGGTCGGCGGTGGAAGCGCAACCGGCGCAAGTTAGCAATAACAAGACAAGCCCTTGGCCGGTTTTCCCGAATTTGCTATTTTGGCGGCGCATGGCACTAGCCCCGTCCCCTCTACCAGGGCGAGAGAGGTTTTGGTCGCTAAGGACCATAGAACGAATTGGGGTAAAAAGGAAGGTCGATTCACTCATGAAACACTTCGTTTGGGCCGGATTGGTCGGCTTGATTGTGGCCTGCACGTCCCGTGCGTCGGAAACTTTCTCCGTCCAGGTATTTCGCAATGTCACCTACTTCGACGGTCCTGACGCCGACCCGGTGCGCCACAAGCTCGACATCCACGTTCCCAAAGGCGCCAAAAATTTTCCCGTGCTGTTCTTCGTCCACGGCGGCGGCTGGGTCAAGGGGCACAAGGACCATTTGGGCGTTTATACGCGCTTGGCCCAAACCTTCGCGCGCCACGGCATCGGCATGGTCTGTCCCAACTATCGCCTGTCGCCCAAGTTCAAACATCCCGATCACATCCAAGACGTGGCCCGCGCCTTCGCCTGGACTCATAAAAACATCCAGCGCTACGGCGGCGACAGAAATTCTCTGTTCGTGGGAGGCCATTCCGCAGGCGGACATCTTTCTGCTCTTTTGGCCACCGACGCTGCCTATCTGAAAGCCGAGGGTCTTGCGCTGGACTCCATCTGCGGCGCCATCCCCGTCTCCGGCGTGTTCATCATCCCGGATCAACAGATTTTCGACCCGATCTTTGGCAAAGGCCGCGAGAAGCATGCGCTCGCTTCGCCCATCACCCACGCCAACGGCGCGGCGCCGCCTTTTTTGATCCTGTGCGGCGAAAACGACCTTCCGACCTGCGACCGGCCTTACGCGGAAAAGTTCCATAGCGCACTTTGCGCGAAGGATTGTTCGGCCGTGTTCTACGAAATTCCCAAGCGCAATCACCTGACCATGCTTTGGAACGCCGCCTCGGACACCGATGCGGTCACGCAATTGATGCTGGGCTTCATCATGAGCCGGCGCACCTTGGACCGGTTGGCAGAAGACGGGCCCGCGGCGCTCGACGACTTTGGCGACTACTTGGCGCGCTACATCGGCCATGTCGCGGAACAGCGCGATGAGAAAAAGAATCTGTTCGACAAGCTTAAGCTGCCCCTCGGCAAGGACAAGTAAGACCGTTTTCCAATCTGTCCTCTCTATGGCGCCGGTTTCGAATGCGACCGCTTACTGCGTGCGCGGCTCTGAATTCAGTGGCGGAAACCGTTTCGACAGCAAGCGATCCCCCAGCCGGCCGCCGAGGATGCGGTCGACCAGGAGTAGCGGCCCGGCGAAAGCAGGCAAGAGCGCTTCGCGCTGGCGGCGCGCGATAAGGCGGACGAGGCGATCGACGCATTTTTCCACAGGCCATATGCGGAAGGGCGGCGGCGGCGGCTCGGGCCAGGGTTGGCCGTCGGGTCCGAGCACATTGGTCCGCAGCGGCGTATCCACAAACGCCGGCGACACGACGCCCACGTGTACGCCGTCCTTGGCCAATTCGATCCGTAGCGCTTCGTAGAGACCCGCAACCGCAAACTTGCTGGCGCCATAAAGAGCATAGGAAGGGATGCCGCGCTTGCCGGTCAGGCTGCTCATTGCGACCAGAGAGCCTTTGGTTTTCCGCACGTGCGGCAAGGCAAAATGCGTCGCATAGAGCGTGCCGAAGAAGTTCACGCGCATGACTCGTTCGAGGGTTTCCAGCGTGGTGTCTTCGAAATAAGCACGAAGCGACAAGCCGGCGGAACAAATGAGGATATCGAGCTTGCCGTAAGCCTCGATCGTTTGGTCCAGCGCGCGACGTACCTGCTCGGCATCGGTAACGTCGGTCGGAAGGACGAGAGCTTGACTTCCATGCCCTGTTATTTCGTCGCGCAGCTTGCCGAGCTCCGCTTGCGAGCGCGACGCCAAACCGAGCCGCGCGCCGTATCCCGCTAACCGCAGCGCCGCCGCCCGGCCAATGCCTGACGACGCGCCAGTGATAAGGGCCACTTTGTCGCGAAAGCAGTTCATCTAGTTCTTGTTCAGCTCCTCAAGGAGCAGTTCCTGCACCATGTCCATGTTGGCGCGGCCTTTGGTCTCGCGCATCACCGCTCCCTTGATAGCGTCGGCGGCTTTCGTCTTGCCCTTCTTGAAATCCGCGACGGCTTTGGCATTGGCCGCAACTGCCTTTTGCACCAACTCGCGCAGCTGTTCCTTGTCGATCACAGCGTCGCCGAATTTGGAGAGCGCGTCCTTGACCGTCGTACCTTGCAGCATGTCCGCGAACACCGCGCGGGCGTTTTGCTTATTGAGGCCTTTGGCCTTGACCAAGTGGATTAGGTCGGCGAGCGAGGCCGGTGGAATCGGAAAATCCTTGACGGCCAGTTTGCGTTCGTTGAGCGTTTGCAGAATCTCGTTGGTTACCCAGTTGGCGGTTGCCTTGGGGTTTTGACAAAGCCCCGCGGCTTGTTCGAAATAGGCCGCCAGCGGTCTGCCGTGCCGAACGAGAACGCCTGCCTCATAGGCGGAGAGTCCATATTCCTTTTGCAAGCGCTGCCGCAGGATCGCGGGCAACTCGCCCAATTCGTCCCGAGCTTTGTCGAGATCAGCTTTGCTCACAAGCACCGGCGCCAGGTCCGGATCGGGGAAGTAGCGATAGTCGGCAGCCTCTTCCTTGCGACGTTGCATTGCTGTTTGGCCGCGGCGATCGTCCCAACCGGCGGTCGCCTTGGCCACGGGGACCAATTTGCCGCCGCGCACTTCGCAGACCGGCGCCACCCGATAGGCGCCGAATGGCTTGGCGGCGCCCGCATCGATGTGCCACGCCGTCCCGAACTTGCTCTGGAATTCTTGATACTGACGTTGGGCCTCGTAGTTCATGGCCCGCTCGACGCCGCGAAAACTGTTGAGGTTCTTGACCTCGACAATCGGCGTCGCCGTAAACAACTCTGGCGCCTGTCCCCCTGACTCCTGACTCCCGACGCCTGACGCCTGTTCGCTGACTCTCACATGGATGTTGATGTTGGCGTCGCAGCGCAAACTGCCTTCCTGCATTTCGCAATCGGACACTTCGATTTCGCGCAGCAACAGGCGAATCTCTTCCAGATAGGCTTTGGCTTGCTCCGGTGTTTCGATGTCGGGCTTGCTGACGATCTCCAAGAGAGGCGTGCCGGTGCGATTGAGATCGACCAGGCTGTCCCGTTCGCCGCCGTGCTCGTCGTGCAGCATCTTGCCCGCGTCTTCTTCCAGATGCGCGCGAATAATGCCGACGCGTTTAGAACCCGTTCCATTCTCGATATCCAAAAAACCGTCGTGGCTGAACGGCAAGTCATACTGGCTAATCTGATAGTTCTTGGGAAGATCGGGATAATAATAGTTCTTTCGGTCCCACTTGGTGAAGGACGCAATCCGGCAGTTGAGTGCGAGGGCCCCCCTGAGCGCAAGCTGAAATGCGTGCCGATTCATCACCGGCAAAGCGCCGGGCAGGCCGGTGCAAACGGGACAGGTCGCGGAATTGGGAGGTAAGCCGAACTTGGTACTGCAGCCGCAAAAAAGCTTGGTGCGCGTCAAGAGCTGTACGTGCACTTCCAAGCCGATGACGATGCTGTACGGAGCTGTTGTCTCTGCGGTCATGAGAGATGGTGATTCTATCCGGAAAAGCCGAATACGCAACGCAGAGGAATTGCAGGAAGAGAATGTGTCGAACGTTGGGTTCACATTCATTGTTTGCCTTTGCGTTCCTCCGCGCCTCCGCGGTTGAATTTGCGCTCTACACTAGCCCGACGCGCTAGCGAGGGCGGACGGGTTGCCCGACGAAATGAATCCCATTGCACGGAACCTGCGAGGAATCTCTCGATCGAAACGGCGTCCGCAGCGGCGACACGCTCGCCCTCGCTAGCGCGTCGGGCTAGTGTTGTGCAGATTGCATTATCCTGCTTGGAGTAGCAGCGAGCGCATGCCGAGTTGGGCGCGTTTGCAGAGCCGAACGAGCTTGTCGCCCAAAGATAGGATCACGTCCGGCGCCGTGGACGGCTTGTGCGCGGCCTCTTCCAAAAGTGCAGCGGCCTGGGAGATGGGAGAATAGCCGTGGCCGCCGCTGCTGCCGCGCAATTGATGCGCCAGTCGCTGCACTTCAGCGAAGTTGCCGGCGGCGAGACTCTCTTCCAGACGCCGGCAAGTGGCGATCAACCCGAAGGTGAATTCCTTCAATAGATCGCGCATTTCCATGTCGTCGGCGAGATCGGAAATCAGCGGTTCGTGGTGCATGGTAGGGGCGATTGCACAACGCGCGGTGGGGAGAGCGCGGCGGAAAAGGGGAAGCGCGGCAGCGCGCCCTGGGGTGGGGTTTGCGGCCTCTGTTCCAAATGCAACTGTAGCTCACAAATCGCAACCAGGCGGGAGTCTCGGCCCGGATCGACAAAACCTTTTGTGTGCTAGACTTAGGAGGGCGCCGCAGAGTAGCGTCAGGAGCAGTGATGGAAATCCCCTTGCGGGTCTTGATGGTCGAGGATTCGGAGCACGACGCCATCCTCATCCTGTGCGAGCTGCGCCGCGGCGGCTACGATCCGGATTGGCGTCTCGTGAACAATGCGGCCAGCCTGCGCGCCGCTCTGGCCGAGGAGCGCTGGGACATCGTCATCGCGGATTTTGGCTTGCCCTATTTCAGCGGCCTCGAAGCGCTCAAACTGCTGCGCGACAGCGGCGTGGACGTGCCTTTTCTCATGGTGTCGGCCTCCATCGGCGAAGACATTGCCGTGACGGCGATGAGGTCCGGCGCTCACGACTACATTGCCAAGGACCGGTTGGCGCGCTTGCCGGCGGCGGTGGCGCGCGAGCTGCGCGAAGCCGAAGAACGCCGGGCGCGTCGTCTGGCCGAAGCGGAGCTGCGTCAGGCGAAGGACGCCGCCGAAGCAGCCAATTGCGCCAAGAGCGATTTCTTGGCCAACATGAGCCATGAAATCCGCACGCCCATGACCGCGATTGTGGGCTACGCCGACGTGCTCCTGGAAGAAGGCAACCTGTACAACGCCCCGCCCGAGCGCTTGGCGGCGCTGCAAGCCATCAAGCGCAACGGCCAGCACCTGCTCGATATCCTCAATGACATCCTCGATCTTTCCAAGATTGAAGCCGGCAAGCTGCGCGTCGAGCCGATCACGTCACCGCTGGTATTCACCGAGGCGGATTCTCCGCCTCTGACCAAACGTGAGTCTCCAATTCGCTAGGGACTACTAAGTGAAGTTCCGTGAAGTATGTATTAAGAACAAAAAAGTTGCCCACCTCGCGCTGGAAATCGGGTACGATCACCCTATCGCATTGATTCATGTCTGGGATTGGAATCGTCTTTGATTGGAGTGTGGACATACCTATCCGCGTGGTCCGCGGCGCATAGTGCAGTCCGCTTTCAGTCACATTGCCAGGCGAGTACTCATGGTTCAACAGGAATCCTTGACCAGCGTCACCCTTCTATGGCGCCTGCAACAGCAGCCCTCCGATCAGGCCGCGTGGCGTGAATTTGTCGAGCGTTACGGCCGGCGGGTTCACGGCTGGTGCCGGCAGTGGGGCCTTCAAGAGGCAGACGCGCAAGACATCGTTCAGATAGTCTTGCTCAAGCTGGTGGGGGCCGTGCAAACCTTCCGTTACGATCCGTCGCAGAGCTTTCGCGGCTGGCTCAAGACAGTCACGCACCACGCCTGGCAAGATCTGGCGCGTGGCCGCCGCCGGCTCGCTGCGCCGGGAAACGGCGCTGCCGACGATCCGCTCCTGACGCTGCCGGCCGCCGTTGTCCAGACGGACGGCGGTCTGCGCGATACGCCGTTGCCGACTCCTCTCCCGTCCGGCCCCTCGGGCGACAATGTAGTAGGCACACTCCGTGTGCCGTTGTCCGCCGACGGCACACGGAGTGTGCCTGCTACTTTGCCCGCAGTCCCGCTGCCAGATGGTCGCGGCTCGGACGGCGCGCCCGCGGGCGTCCCGCAGCTTGCGAGCCTTCTTCAACGTGTTGCCGGGGTTCAGCCCGCCAAGGTTTCTCCGCAGCCGGCGTCTCTTCCGCCGGCGGCAAAGGCGTCCCCGCGACTCTTGTCCAGCGGGTCGGAAGTACTCCGAGCCACGGGAACCTTTTTCCGCCGCCAATTCTGGACCTGGCCGTTAGTCGCGGCATTGCTCCTGGGCGGCGCCGGTTGGTGGGTGATCCAGTCCGTCGAAAGCGCCATGCGCCGGCAGCGCGTCAACGAGTTGACCACGATACTCGAAGCCGATCTGGCCGCCCTTCATGTCTGGATGGGCAACCAGCGCACGACGGCCGATCTGATCGCCCGCGATGAACCGTTGCGAGCGCTGACACAAGAGTTGCTCGCCCTGGCGCAGGGTAAACAGGACGTGGAGCGCCAACGCACTCAGTCCAAGGCCCAAAGTGTCATACGATCTCGACTGGCGGGCCCGCTTCGGCGGGCCGGTTATGCAGGGTTTGTCTTGGTCTCCCCCAGCGGCGTGGTCCTGGCAGCCGAACAGGACGCGCCTGTGGGATTGACGCTCACCGGTTACCGTTGGGAGTTCCTCCGGAATGTGTTGCGCGGAGAGGCGGCAGTTTCCAAGCCGTTCCTCAGTCCGCTCTTGCTCGCGGATGCAATCGGCGAATTGCGGGCGAATCTGCCGGTCATGTCCGCCGCCGCCGGCGTGCGGGACCAGGCAGGGCAGACTATCGCCGCTCTCGACTTGCGCATTCGTCCTGAGGACGAGTTCACGCGGATCTTGCAAGTGGCGCGTTCCGGCGACACCGGCGAGACGTATGTGTTTGATCGCCAGGGGTTGCTCCTAAGTCAGAGCCGCTTTGACGAGCAACTGAAGCAGATTGGCCTATTGGTCGACCGGCCGGAAATCCACTCCATCCTGACAGTGGAATTGCGCGATCCGGCGGTCAACATGGTCGAAGGGGCAGGGCCGGGAATCCGCCGACCCGATCAGCCGCTCACGCGCATGGCAAAAGACGCCGTCCAGGGGAAGAACGGCCACGACGCTGACGGCTATCGGGACTATCGCGGAGTCCCGGTGGTCGGCGCCTGGCGTTGGCTGGACGAATATGATTTCGGCGTCGCCACGGAGATCGATGTCGCCGAGGCTTTTCGTCCCGCTTACATCCTCCGCGGCGCCTATACCGTGCTGATCCTCCTGCTTGTGCTGAGCGCAGCGGGAGTGTTGGTGGCCATGCTGTTGATCGCCCGGCAGCGGCGCGCCCTGCAGCAAGCCACCGTGGCGGCCAAGCAATTGGGGCAATATACACTGGTCGAACGACTCGGGTCCGGCGGAATGGGCACCGTCTACAAGGCCCGGCATGCGCTGTTGCGGCGGCCGACTGCCGTCAAATTGCTGAATGTCGATCAAATCTCGAACACGGCGATCGCCCGCTTCGAGCGCGAGGTCCAGCTCACCGGTGGCCTGACGCACCCCAATACCGTGGCGATATTCGACTACGGCCGCACACCCGAGGGCATTTTCTATTACGCCATGGAATACCTGGAAGGGATTAACCTGGACGATCTGGTGTCGCGCACGGGTCCCTTGGGCGAAGCGCGCTTGCTCTACGTGCTGCGCCAGGTCTGCGGCTCGCTCGCCGAAGCGCACGCGGCCGGCCTGGTCCACCGCGACATCAAGCCGGCAAACATCTTTCTCACCTGTCGCGGCGGGCTTTACGACTTCGTCAAAGTGCTCGATTTCGGACTGGTCAAGGCGCTGGGCGGTGCCGAAAGAGCCAATCTTACTTCGCCCCATGATGTGACCGGAACGCCCCTGTACCTCTCTCCGGAAGCCTTGAACGAGCCCGACCGGGTCGACGCCCGTGCGGACGTTTACGCGATTGGAGCGGTTGGGTATTTCTTGCTCACCGGCGCACCCGTATTTAACGGCGCCACTATCATGGAGATTTGCCTGAAGCACGCGCGGCTTGCCCCGGAAGCGCCGTCGGCCCGGTGCGGACGGCAAGTCAGCCCCGAATTGGAGAAGTTATTGCTCTCCAGCCTCGCCAAGTCTCCGGCCGATCGCCCGGCCGATGCCGGCGATCTGTTGTGCCGGTTGGAGGCCTGCGCCGTCGACGGCCGCTGGACCACAGCCGCCGCCGCCGCTTGGTGGGCCGCTCATGGCGCGAAAGTCCAGGCGAGCGTGCCGGGGAATTCGAACGCCGAGCAGCAAATGGACGCGCCAACCGTGTGCGCTAATGTCGCGATCGCCCACAAAGGCAACTAGATAGAAATCAGATTCAGGTTTTTCAACCCCAAGCGTAGAACCCGCAGGGGATTCCAATCTTGATTGCTAAAGCCTATCTATAGTTACGGGACTACGAGCACGAAACATGCATCCAGGTTTGAAAAGGAGTTACGCATGAGACTGCAACGATGGTGCTTGATTCTGCTGGGAGGCATTCTGTTTTCCCTCGCCGTCATTCGCTGGGGGGCGGCCGAGCCAAGCCCGCAAGACCCGGCTTTGAAGCCTGAAATTGCCCAGAAGGCGGACCCGGAAAGAGAGGCCATCCTCGAAAACGCCAAGGCCTTCATGGAGGCTTACAACCGCCAGGAAGTCAAAGCGCTTGTGCCGCTTTTCACCAAGGACTGTGAAATCACCGAACTGGACGGC
>JAKEHV010000201.1 GCA_022614915.1 Gemmataceae bacterium
AAAACCGTTGCTGGCGATCGTGACGGGATTCTATATTCCTACCGCGCAGCCACCCGCTGGTGAAACCGACGGCCCCCTGGGTGCTGTATTTCTGGCACGTGCGCTATGGCCGCTGGGAATTCGCACGGCCGTTGCCACCGATTTGTTTTGTGCGTCGGCGATTACAGCCGGCTTGCACGCGTGCGGCTTGGTCAACGACGTGCCTGTGGCGGTGTTGCCGGACTACGCGACTAGCCAGGGGATGTCGGCTGCGGCATATTGGCAGCTTTTCCAGGATGGCATCGGCGCCACCCCGACGCACCTCTTGGCCATTGAGCGCGTTGGTCCGAATCATACCATTGAATCATTGCAGCAGCAAAGCGGCGAGGCGCTGGGCGAAACGCTTGTGGACTTCTGCGAGGAAGTGTCCGACGAACAGTTCGATCGCTGTCACACCATGCGCGGCCGGGACATCACCGAGCAGATGAGTCCCGCGCATTGGCTGTTCGAGGAGGCGCGGCGGCGCGGCATCGCCACCATCGGCATCGGCGACGGCGGCAACGAAATCGGCATGGGCAAGATCCCCTGGTATGTCATTCGTCTCAATATCCCAAATGGCGGCTTAATCGCTTGCCGCGTCGCCACGGATCGGCTGATCGTGTGCGGCATCAGCAACTGGGGTGCGTATGGCCTGGCCGCCGGTGTGTGGCTCTTGCGCGGCAAGCGCCCGCCGCCGCACTTGTTTGATCCCATCATGGAGGAGAAAATACTGAGGAGCATGGTCGAAGCCGGGCCGCTTGTGGACGGCGTCAGCGCCAAGCCCGCGGCCACGGTGGATGGTTGGCCGTTTGCGAATTACGGAGCGGTCTTGAAACGATTGGCCGGGATACTTAATGCGCGCTTGGATCCATGAATTATGCTGCCAGCATAATGACTGACACATCATGAAACATGATGTGTCAGCAAATTAACTTGAAAATGCCAATAGACTTACATCAAAAAATGGGTCCAAGAATGACTGACACATCACTCATTTTGGGTATCATGTCAGTCATTTCTGTAACTCCTTTATTTGAAAGCGTTTGTGGAAAATGAATTCATGACACACTGCTGACACCGAACAACCAGAAGCGTAAGCGACGGAATTCGGTGCTTCACCCATTCCTGAGGAACGAAATGGACCTGAGAAATGTCAATGGGGCCGACGTTCGGCGACATGCGCGGGGTGGGAAGCTAACGACGCCCACGCCGGGCCTGGCGCTTGGCTTCGTGCAGGCCAACCTGGTCGTTGTGCCACGCGACGACGCCTTCGACTTCCTGCTTTTCTGCCAGCGCAATCCCAAGCCGTGCCCGCTTCTGGACGTGACCGAACCGGGCAATCCGGAGCCGAAGCTGGTTGCGCCGGGCGCGGATGTCCGCACCGACGTGCCGCGCTACTGCGTTTACAAGAACGGTGAACTCGTCGCCGAGCCGGCGGACCTGCGTGCTCATTGGCGCGACGACCTGGTCGCATTCCTTTTAGGCTGCTCGTTCACCTTCGAGAATGCGCTTCTGGCGGCGGGCCTGCCGGTGCGGCACATCGAAGCCGGTTGCAACGTACCTATGTTTCGCACGGACATACCTTGCCGCCCGGCGGGCAGATTTCAAGGTCCAATGGTAGTCTCCATGCGGCCCATGACAATGCCGCAAGCGATCCGCGCGGTCGAAATCTGCAGACGCTTTCCGCGCGCCCATGGCGTGCCCGTGCACATCGGCGAGCCGGAAACCATCGGCATCCGCAATGTGGCCGCGCCCGACTACGGCGATGCCGTCGAGTTCCGGTCCGGCGAGGTGCCGGTGTTCTGGGCGTGCGGCGTCACCCCGCAGGCCGTCGCGGTAGCGAGCCGGACGCCGCTGGTCATGACGCATAAGCCGGGGCACATGTTCGTGACTGATTTGCGCGACGCGGATTTGGAGGGGGACTAAAAAGCAGATTAACCGCGGTTATTCTTGACTAAGACTATCCTCCGGCACGAACAGACGATTGCGCACCTCAATAAGCTCGAACATTCCCCGAAGGCGTTGCTCGGCCCGGCGCGACAGCTCGAGCGATGGAACCGGCCCCCAGAGCTCGGCCACGCGATTGCGCACGGTGACGCCGAGGTTCAGTGATTGAAGTTGGGAGTCGTTGAGCAGGAGTTTGCGCGCCTGGATGGTTTGCAAAGTGTCGTGAACGCGCCGCGCAGTTTCAGGGTCCGCCGACCATGCGCTCGCGTCGGCAAACAGGAAGGATACCAAAGCCAGGGACCAAAGAAGTCGTTTCGCGTTCATACTTCACCTTATTCCATTGTGGCTTCTTTGCCGGCGTCCTGAAAACGCCGACCTGGAAAAGCGCGTGCAATGGCGGGAAATCAGTGATAAAGTCTGCCGATCGTCCAGATAATAGCGAGGTTTCTGGCGACCTACAGGCAAGCGAAGACGTGTTTGTGTGAAGCTCGATGTCTAAAATGTAAGTGGTCGACGTGGTTGGAGAAATCCGATGGCTCGATTTTGCCCCCATTGCGGCTGTTCGTTGCCGCTTGTCGTCGACGCGTTTTGCCCCGAATGTCGTGCGGAAATCGAGCATGTGCTCGAGGACAAGCCGTCCGAATCCCGTGCGCCCGTCGTGGATGCCGTTCGAACAAACATTTTCTATTCGGGCGAAGTCTACTTTCGTCGTTGGTTTCGGTTTTGGGGGATGGAAGCGCGCGGTCAATTGCAGTTGTCGCGCAATTGCCTGCGTTTTTCGAGCGGCACAGTTCAAATTGACTGCCAACCAACGAATGCCCGAATGGTTTGGCAATCGTCCATGCTGGGCTACTATCTCATCAGCAACTGCGTAATCGTGGCCGGTATCTCGGCCCGGGTGTTTGAGACGCTGACCTGGGACAATCCGGCGACTATTCCGCTTTTGATCGGCATGAACCTATTGATTTTTCTAATCCACGGGCCAGTGTACTGGGTTGAAGTCGAGTCCAAAGCAACGGATGGAGCGGTCAAGCGGCTGTATTTCCGTGACGGCTCCGCGTTTGCTTGGCTCAGACCTGGACGGGGGGCGGCGGGATTATTAGCCCAGCTTTGGATGCATGTTTTCAGTGACGATCAAAAGTCACATGCCAGCGATGCTGTGACGAGTTGAAGAACTCAGTGTGGTGCTCAACTCTGCAGTGCCTTGTCCCATGCCGCCCTTGCCGCCTCGCCCACTGCTTCGGACAGCGTCGGGTGGCCGTGGCAGGTGCGGGCAATGTCCTCGGCGGTTGCGCCGAACTCCAGGGCGAGCACCCCTTCGCCGATGAGGTCCGAGGCACGCGGGCCGAGGATGTGCATCCCCAGCACGCGATCCGTTTTCGCATCGGCGATGACTTTGACCAGTCCCTCGGTATCGTCGAGGCATTTGGCGCGCGCATTCGCCTGAAAGTGAAACTTGCCGACCTTGTAGGGTTTGCCGGTTTCCTTGGCCTGTTCCTCCGTCAAACCCACGGCGGCAAACTCCGGTGCGGTGTAGATCACGCTCGGAATGGCGGCGTAGTTGACGTGGCCCGGCTTGCCCGCGAGATTCTCGGCAACCGCGATGCCTTCTTCGCTTGCCTTATGCGCCAGCATCGGCCCGGCCACCAGGTCGCCGATGGCGTAGATGCCCGGGACTGCGGTTTGGTATTTGTCATTGACGAGCACTTTGCCAGTCTTGTCATCGAGCCGCACGCCGATTTCTACAAGTCCCAATCCGGCGATGACCGGGCGACGGCCCACGGCCACCAGCACTTTGTCCCCAGTGAATTCCAGCTTGTCGTCGCCGTGTTCGGCTTGCACGGTAACCTGATCTCCCTTTTTCTTGGCGCCTGTGACTTTCGTGCCCAGGTGTATTTCCAATCCTTGCTTGGAAAGCGATCTGTGCAAAAGGCCGGCCAGTTCGCCGTCGTTGGCGGGCAAAAGCTTGGGCAAGAACTCCAAGATCGTCACTTTCGCGCCCAAGCGCGACCAGACGGATCCTAATTCCAAGCCGATGTAACCCGCGCCGATGACGATCAAGTGCTCCGGCACGTATTCGAACGATAGCGCTTCAGTCGAGCTGACGACATGCGCGCCGTCGAAAGGCAAGAAGGGCAAGGGCGCCGGTTCGCTGCCGGTCGCCAGCAGAATCGCTTTTGTCTCCAGGTCGACGGCTTGCTCGCCAGCGACCTTCACGCGGTTCTTGGTGGCGAGTTGCGCCGCGCCGTGATACGTCGCAACCTTGTTCTTGCGAAACAAGAACGCGACGCCGTCGGTCAGGCCTTTGACGATCTGGTTCTTGCGCGCCAGCATGCGCGCGACGTCGAGTCTAAGGTCGCCGCACGCGATGCCGTGGCGTTCGAAGCGACTCTTTGCCGAATGGAACCACTCGCTGGAATCGAGCAGAGCCTTGCTGGGGATGCAGCCGACGTTGAGGCACGTGCCGCCCAAAGACTTGTTCTTGTCCACGCAAGCAACGCGAAGGCCAAGCTGCGCGGCGCGAATGGCGGCGACATAACCGCCAGGGCCGGCGCCCACGACGACGAGATCGAATGGGTCGGGCATAAAACTCTTTACTTCGCAGTGAGCTGCAGTTTCTCGAATTGATGCGTGATTTCCTTGGTCGTGGCGTTGACGACGGCAACGCCGACTTTGACTTTGCCGTCCAGCTTCATTTCCTTGCCGGGCGGCCGGCGAAACTGCCAGCTTTTTCCGTCCTTGCTGTCCTCGATGGTTAACGTGCCTTTTTTCCGGTGCACGCGCAGGTAATGGTCGTTGTCACCGATTGGGACGCCGCCCGAAGCAAGCTTCTCGCCGGTGGAGTAATACTCAACCGCGACAAAGACTTCGTCGCGTTCGCCGTTGGCGGCGCGCATGAAGCGCAGGAAGTTCTTGCCGTCTTGCCAGATGAGCAAACCGCCGGCGACGAAACTGGCCGGCTTTTCTTTATTGGAAGACGTGTTCGCCTTGGGCTTTTCGAATTTGCGAACCAGCACTTGCACGTTGAAATCGCCGTCCGCGTCTTTCAGTATGCGCGGCGCGTCGAGATTGTTCCAGCCGGGCAAGGGATTGAGATCGTGGTGCGTGGCGGGCACGGAGATAGACACGATGCCGGCTTTATCCTCGATCTTGCAGTCGCCGGCCGGATCAATGGCCTCGCCCCAACCAGTGATTTGGCGAGGCTGCTTGTCGCCGGCGACGCCATCTTGTCCGATGAGGATGAGGCTGAAACCCAGGAACGCAAAAGACATCAACAGGCGCATGATGCATCTCCCAACAGGTAATCTGATTTATCGTTTCGCGCTCGCGACAACGATGGTTCATACTTCCAACAAAAGCCGACCCGGATTTTCCAGTGTTTCTTTCACATGCACCAAGAAAAGCACCGCTTCCCTGCCGTCGATCAGTCGGTGGTCGTAGGTCAGCGCCAGATACATCATGGGCCGGATGACAATCTGATCGTCGCGCACGACCGGGCGTTTTTGAATGGCGTGCATGCCGAGGATGGCGCTTTGCGGCGGGTTGAGAATGGGGGTCGACAGCATGGAGCCGAACACGCCGCCGTTGGTGATGGTGAACGTGCCGCCCACAAGGTCGTGTACGCTGATCTTGCCGTCGCGTGCTTTGCCGGCCAGGTCCGCGATGGTTTTCTCGATTTCCGCGAAGCTCATTCGGTCGGCGTCGCGAAGCACCGGGACGAGCAGGCCTTTGTCCGTGCTTACGGCCACGCCGATGTGATAGTAGTGCGGCGTGACGATGTCGGCGTCCTCGATGCGTGAATTAACCAGCGGGAACGCCTTCAACGCTTCGCAACTCGCTCTGACGACGAACGACATGAAGCCGAGGCCGATGCCGTGCTTGTCCTTGAATGGCTCTTTGAAGCGTGCCCGCAGGTCGACGAGCGCGGACATGTCCGCTTCGTTGAACGTGGTAAGGCTCGCCGTGGCTTTTTGCGAGGCGAGGAGGCGCACGGCAATGCGCTGGCGAATGGCGCTCATGCGCTGCCGCGACTCTGGCTCGCGTCCAGTGGGTTGAGCCGCCGGCGCAGAAGCTGCGGCCTCGGTCTTTTCCATGTGCTCCTGCACGTCGGACTTGAGAATGAGACCGTGTTTACCGGTGCCTTGAATGTCTTCGACACGGACGCCTTCCTCCTTGGCCAGGCGGCGCGCGGCTGGGGAAAACGCGGGCACACCGTCTGCTTCCCCATCCGCCGCTTGCGGTTTCGCGCTCGCTTCTTCCCGTGGGGGCGACACGTCCCCCTTCGCAGTCCGGGTGAGTGGAGAAGAACCGGGCTCAATGACCGCGACCACGGCGCCGATCGCCACGTCGGCGCCCTCCGCGGTCTTGATGCGAAGCACTCCCGTCGAGGGAGATGGGATATTCTGCGAAGCCTTGTCCGTTTCCAGTTCGAAAAGGGGCTCGTCGGTCTTGACGAAGTCGCCGTCCTTCTTCAGCCAGCGCGCGATGCTGCCCTCGGTAATCGATTCCCCAACCGTCGGGATTCTGACTTCAACTGCCATAAGTGTGGTTTTCGTAGCCGAATTCGTGAGAATTCGGTTTCACCGGAACTCTCACGAGTTCCGCTACAACGCTGGATCATCCGGACAGTTTATTGATCTGTTCTTCGTCTTCCGCCTCGATGCCTTCGTCCTCCCACTTGGGATAACGGCGCAGATGCGCGGCCGGCGCGGCGCGAACCAGGTGCGGGGCCAGGCCGCTGATTGCGGCTTCGACGATGTCCTTTTGCTCGCGCAGGTGGATTTGACGCGAGCCGGTCGCCGGGCTGGCGCTCGTGTCCCGGCCAATGTACTTCACCTTGGCGCCCATGGCCCGCAGTCTTGGCTCCATGAAGCTCCAGCCGCCCATGTTGAGCGATTCCTCTTGCACCCAAACTACTTCGCGCGCTTTGGCGTAACGCCGCAAGAGGCGCTGCAAAGCGTCCGATGGGAACGGATAGAACTGCTCGACGCGGACCAAGGCGACTGCGGCCTGATCTTTGGCGCGCTGCTCTACAAGATCGTAGTAGATCTTGCCGCTGCAAAGCACTAAGCGTTTGATCTTGCTGGTTTCTGCTTTGGCATCGTCGATGACTTCGCGGAAGCCCCCTTGCGAGAAATCCTCCCAAGGCGATGCGGCCAGACGATGCCGCAAGAGGCTTTTGGGCGTCATCACGATGAGCGGCTTGCGAAAACCGCGTCGGACCTGGCGGCGCAAGAGGTGAAAATACTGTGCGGGTGTGGTCGGATAGCAAACCTGGATGTTGTCTTCGCCGCACAATTGCAGAAACCGCTCCAAGCGGGCGCTGGAATGCTCCGGACCTTGGCCCTCGTAGCCGTGCGGCAACAGCAACACGAGGCCGCTATCGCGCTGCCATTTTGAGTTGCTGCACACGAGAAACTGATCGATGATAACCTGTGCGCCGTTGACGAAATCGCCAAACTGCGCTTCCCACATGACGAGGGCTTCCGGGAAATCGAGCGAGTAACCGAACTCGAAGCCGAGGACTGCCGCCTCCGAAAGCAGACTGTCATACGTCGAGAAGACCGCCTGGTCGGGAGGAATGTGTGCCAGCGGCGTGTAAAGACGTCCGGTCTTGTTGTCATAAAGCACAGCATGGCGCTGGCTGAACGTGCCGCGGCGCGTGTCTTGACCGGAGAGCCGCACGTGCGTCTTTTCCGCAAGCAGCGAACCCAGCGCCAGCGCTTCGGCAAAGGCCCAATCGATCGGTTTGCGCTCACGCTGTTCGCGGCGTCGGCCCTCCAAAAGACGCGCCACCTTGGGATGCGGCGTGAATCCCTCCGGTAGCTTCGTGATGGCTTCCGTGATGTTGTCCAGAGTTTCCTGCGGCACGCTCGTTTCCACCGGCGTCCACGAATATTGTGCGCTCAGGTTCTTCCATTTGCCCTGGTAGCCGCGCATGCCGACCGCTTGCGGAGCTTGTTTAATTTCTTCCTGGGATTTTTCGAGCCGTTCCTGAAAACCCTGGACAATCGCCTGCGTTTCCTCGACGGTCAAGTCACCGCGGATGATGAGCTGTTCCGTATAGATTTCGCTCATGCTCGGCCGCTCGAGGATCTTGGCATACAGTATCGGCTGCGTAAACGACGGCTCGTCACCCTCGTTGTGGCCCCAGCGGCGATAGCAATACATGTCGAGGAATACATCCTTGTGAAACGTCTGCCGGAATTCGACTGCCAGCTCGACGGCAAATACGGCAGCTTCCGGGTCTTCGCCGTTGACGTGAAAGATGGGCACTTCGATCATCTTGGCGACGTCGGTGCAATAGTGGGTCGAGCGCGCGTCGGCCGGCGCTGTCGTAAAGCCGATCTGATTGTTGATCACGACGTGGATCGTGCCACCGGTCTTATAACCTTGCAGTTGCGAAAGATTCAACGTTTCCGCGACCAAGCCCTGCCCCGCTACGGCCGCGTCGCCGTGAATGAGGAGCGGCAAGCAGCGCAAGCGCTCATGATCCCCAAACAAGTGCTGCTTGGCGCGGACTCGGCCTTCGACGACGGGATTTACCGCTTCGAGGTGGCTGGGATTGGGCGTGAGCGACAAGTGGACCCTGTTGCCTCGGGCGCTGACGCGATCGCTGGAAAAACCGAGGTGATACCGAACGTCACCGTCGCCGGCCATGGAGTTGGGCAGGTAGTTCTCTTGGAATTCGCTAAAGATTTCCGCATAGGGCTTGCCGAGGATGTTGGCCAGCACGTTGAGCCGGCCGCGATGGGCCATTCCTAGAACGATTTCCCGAATTCCAGAGTCGGCCGCTTTTTCGACGAGGAAATCGAGAATGGGAATCAGCGTTTCGGCGCCCTCCAGCGAGAAGCGCTTTTGTCCCAAATAACGCGTGTGCAGGAATTTCTCGAACAGCTCCGCGTAATGCAAGTCCATCAGCACGCGCAGCTTTTGCCGCCGGCCATACTCCGATTTCAAGCGCCGCGGCTCCATGCGCTCTTCCAGCCAGCGGCGGATGTGGTTGTCCTGGATGTGCATGTACTCGACGCCGACAGTGCGGCAATACGTCTCGCGCAAGGCGGCGATCAGTTGCCGCAGCGTGCCGCGCTCCATTCCGAGAAAATGGCTCGTGTCGAAAGTACGATCGAGGTCGTGCTCCGTGAAGCCAAATTCGGAGATTTCCAGAAGGGGGATGGACGGTGGCGGATCGCTGAGCGGATCGAGCCTGGCGAGCAAGTGGCCCAGTCCGCGATAGGCATCAATGAGCCGGATAATGCCGAATTGCCGAGCATCGGGAGAGGGCTGATCGGCGGGCTTTTGCGCCAACCCCAGCTCGAAACCCTCGAAGAAAACACGCCAGGATTCTTCCACGGACGCCGGGTCTTTCTTCCACTGCCCATACGCTTGCTCGATGGCGAGTAGATTCCAACGGCCGGCGAAGTGTCCGTGCATGGCGAGGGTTCCGAAGGCTGGCTTCTCTGTTTGGATTGCTGGTTCTTTATTGTATCGCACGCGTGACATGTGCCGAATCGAATCAGGAAAGCGTTACACTCAAAAAAAATCGGACTGTGGCCTCATCTCCTCCTGCGAGATGCAGGTTTGCCGGTGTGATGGATTGATTTCCTGACAATTTTTCGATCATGCAGAACGCGATGCAACAGAATCGGACGCGAATTGACGACATCATTCAGCCTGTGATGGTTTCCCACGAACAGTTGAAAACTGCGGAATTTTTCCATGCCGAAGACGCCGGGCGGCGGCGATTTTCTTAATTGCCTTCAACAAATCCGCACGCGTAAATGAGTCCGGGGGGTGTTCCGGCCGGAGCACTACGCGTTTGGCTTTCGTCTTGCCGGCCATGTTTCCTCCTTTGTAACGGCCATTGCTATCTTAACATTTGTCGATTGATTTGGAACTCCAGGTGTCTATCCGTTACTTCCTCTTCTTTCCAAGCAGCAGCTTTTCAAACTTCCGCAAACCCTTGGCATATCCCGCCTGCCATCCCAAATTCGGCTCGACCGTCTTGCCGAACTTGACCATCTGCGCCACGGCGTCGGCCACCGTGTAGTTCGCCGGCTCACCTTTTTGTTGCGCGAGATGATTCTCCAGTCCCGCCAAGGCCGTGACAGCAGCGCCCAATGCCGGTCCTTCGTCCGATTGCAAGAGAACCAAAGGCCGGCCAAGCACGCTGGCCAGGATTTCGCACATGAGCGCGTT
>JAKEHV010000202.1 GCA_022614915.1 Gemmataceae bacterium
CGTCGCGCGTGATGAGATGGTTCTTGGTGATGAGGGCGACCGGATTGCGAAACTCCGCCAACACTTCCAGGCAACGGCGCGTGATTCTTAGTCGCCGCTCGATCGGTTGGTACGGATCGGTCACGCCGCTGATGCCGAGGATTTTTGGCTGCCAGCGCGGCGACGACAATTCTTTGCGCAATAGCTCGGGCGCATTCTCCTTGACGAAGATTTTGGTTTCGAAGTCCAAACCCGCTGAAAGACCAAGATACTCGTGATAGGGTCGCGCGTAGCAGTAGATGCAGCCGTGCTCGCAGCCGCGGTAGGGATTGATGCTGGCGTCGAAGAAAATGTCCGGGCTTTCGTTGGTCGCGATGATCGAGCGCGTGGCGTCTTTGAAAAACTGCGTCGCGGGCGCGGGACGGTCCTCCAGCGGCGTATCCTCATCCGCTTCGTAACTGATCAATTCGAAGCGATTGGCAGGATTGCCGCTCGCTCCGCGTCCATGAATCCGTTCGTCCGCCATAGCTAAGTCCAGCTGCCCACGTGTACTATACAATTGGCTAGTAATTGTCACAAGGGGATTCGAGCGACCGTCCGCGGCCCACGGCGTCGCGATTTGAAAATTTGGTCCGGCAGCGGCAGTGCAAAAAGGCGAATTTGATGGACTTTGCTCGCCTTTGGCACTTCTAATAGGATGAAGCTTCCAAGTCCGTCACCTTGGGCCGACCTCTGCGGGGACTGGGGATCATGTCCTTTCGGTTGTTCATTTATTATTGCGCGCTGTGCGGCGGTTGGGCGGGATTGTTCGGGTGGTTCCTGGGCCGCATTGCCGCACCTGGTAACCGCCTCGGTCGCGACGGCATTAGCGGCTTGATGGTTGGTTTGGCAATTGCGCTCGGCTTGAGCCTTGTCGATTGCCTCTGGAATATGTCACTGCGGCAAATCGGCGTGATCTTCATGCGCGTCGGTGTCGCAATCCTGGTTGGCGGAGTTGGTGGCCTACTCGGCGGACTCATCGGCAATTTGCTGACCAATGTGTCGGAGATCTTTTTCATCTTCGGTTGGATGCTAACTGGCCTCCTAATAGGAACATCGATCGGCATGTTTCAATACCTGTCGAGCGTTGTCAATCAAAAAGATCTTTCAGGTTCGCGCAAGAAAGTGGTTAAGTGTCTGATAGGCGGATCTGCGGGAGGCGTTCTGGGCGGCATCCTGGCTCTACTATTGCGACTCCTCTGGAACAAGATTGCGGCCGGCACGGACCCTGATTGGCTGTGGAGCCCGACCGCCATGGGCTTTGTCGCCTTGGGCATGTGCATCGGCCTTCTCGTCGGCCTGGCACAGGTTATCCTTAAGGAAGCCTGGGTACGCGTCGAAGCCGGCTTTCGCTCAGGCCGCGAGATGATTATCTCGAAGGAGCGCACGAGCATCGGTCGCGCGGAAAAAAGCGACATCGCGCTTTTCGGCGACGCCGGTGTGGAAAAGCTGCACGCCAATATCGTGCTCGAGAATGGCCGCTACGTGCTGGAAGACGCGACCACGCCGGGCGGCACCTATGTCAACGATCAGCGCGTGAACGGGCGGGCTTATCTGCGGTCGGGTGACTTGATCCGGATTGGCCGAAGCGTGTTGCGGTTTTTCGAGAGGCAAAAGCGCCGCTGAAAACAGAATTGGCGATGGATTTCAGCATCTTTGCTTGAATTGCTTCTTCCACAATGCTACTGTCATCTTCAGGTTGGTGCAACTCGCGGAGGCCTTGCTATGAAACCCTTTCTTTCGACACTTAGTTCGCTTTGCCTTGCCGGTGGAATTTGGTACGTCTCAATCCAACTTGCGACATGCCAAGAAAAAGCAAGCCAAGAATTCTACAAAACGTGCGACGAATTAGCGAAGCGATGGTGTGGAGCGTTGTTGGAAGCGACAGCGTCCATCGCCAAAGGAAAGGATGGGCAAGAACTGCGAATTCACTGGTCCATTGACTACAACGGCCCACGCCCGCCGTTCACGATCCTCGAACCCAGCCTAACGCGAGCGATTAGCAATCAGACCACCGTGAAGTTTTACGCGGAGTCCAAGGACGGGAAGCGTTACGCCTTCGAAATTGCGGCACCGGTGCCGCTAGGCGTCAGTATCCCTCAACCGGGATGGTTTGTCACCGCGCAAAAAGGGGAAAAGGCCACTGGGACTCTGGTTCTATCGCTCGCCAGAATCAAGGAAAGGTATCAGCACAGACACGGTGATTACTCGAGCGAATCGCCTGTGTTGCGATTTCAGCTGGAGCACACTCCAAGCGCACGAGGACAGAATGGTCAGTTGGATGCATGGACAGGCCAATTGTTTAGCAAAGTCGTGTTGGTGCCGATCAAACACTGGTAAGACACTTTTCGAGTTGGTGCTTGTCCGGGAGGCTTACCTATGAAGTGTTTGCTGTCTGCTCTTTGTTGTCTTTCGGTTGCCGGCGCGATTTGTTATTTCTCAAGCCCATCCGCCATAAGTCAAGAAAAAGCAAGCGAAGAGTTTTACAAGAGGCGAGACGAACAAGCCAAGCGCTGGAACGGAGCCTTGCTGGAAGCGACAGCGTCAATCGCCAAAGGAAAGGATGGACAAGAACTGCACATTCACTGGTCCATTGACTACAACGGCCCACGCCCGCCGTTGACAATTCTCGAACCCAGCCTGACGCGACCGATTAGCATTCAAACGGTTGTCGTGTTTTATGCGGAGTTCAAGGATGGGAAGCGATATCCCTTCCAATTTGCGGCACCTTCGGCGCTAGGCTTCCGGATCCCTGAAGCGGGATGGTTTGTCACAGCGGAAAAAGGGAAAAAGGCAACCGGAACGTTGATACTATCGCTCGCGAAAATCAAGGAGCGGTACCAGTTTAAGCACGGTGATTACTCAATCGGGTCGCCTGTCCTGCGCTTGCAACTTGAACATTCTCCCAGCGAGAGAGGACAAGCCGGCGAGCTGGATGCTTGGACCGGTACGTTGTACAGCAAAGTCGTGCTGGTACCGCTAAAAGGCTGGTAATTCGATTGCCATTTCTACCCGACGATGGAAGGAGTAGTTTATGCGCGCAACAAAACGAAGGACTTTCAGACCGTGGCTCGAACTCCTCGAAGCCCGCCTTGCCCCAATTGGGACCCTGCCCTGGGCAGTAACCATGCCCGCAGGAACTCCGTACCATGTCACAAACATTTATGGACAGTACGTCGAAGCGGCAGCCTCATATTTCCATGCGGGACTTGACATAGTGAGTCCGGTCGGCCGAGACATAACTGCTATCGAAGGAGGGTGGGTGCGCGCCGTTCGCGATGACCCTATGATCCCGGACGCCGGCTTTATCGCGATCGACTCCGGTGGTGAAATTGGCTGGAATTATCTGCATATGCGAGCGATCAACCCCGCGACTGGAAACGTATGGGCCCTTAATGACTGGGTGGATCCAGGGCAAGTTCTCGGAACCACAGTCGCTAGGTCCGAGCCAGATGGCTACCCGAATCACCTCCATATAGAACGTGCTGGTGGACAGGATCCCTATTACGCAACGCAAGAAGCCCCCTATACCGGAGTCAGACGACCGGTTCAAGATCCACTTCGGGACTTAACAAACGCAGGCGGACGGAATGACGAAGTAGATCCAACAGTCGCGGACATAAAGTTCCGCCTCGCCGACGATGATACCAATGGCGCCATCGACGACCCGGGGAGTGACGGCATTCACGTGATCGAAACGCCGACAAACTCGCATCATTATTTTACTTCTACAACTCCGCGCGGCATTCTGATCGTCGGCGCAAGGACAATCACTTTCGATTTCAACCTTAATCAAGCGCCTGGTAGTGCTAAAATCGATATTCTGGCCGATGCTTGGGATAGATTTAAGAGTGCCGGCGAGAAGATCGGTGTGAAGACGGTAAGATTCAGTATCAATGGACAAAAGTGGGGAGACAGCACCGGCAACGTAAACTCGTTCTATTTCGGGGGCGAATTCCTGAATCATGTCCCTCCTCTCCCGCCGCCTGCCCCACAATTTCCCGGTCACAATCATTTTGCACTCGCCACTTTCAGTTTGGTGCGCGTGGTTTATGAGAATGACCGGACCGCGGATTCACTCGACCTCCGCGACTACTGGTACATTGTCACCAACACGGACGGGCAAAACACAATTGTCACTCAGGCAGATCGGGATCGATATTGGAATTCGAAGGTCGGAGATGGACTTGGCTGGAACAATAACGGAGTCGGAGTGGAAGCGCCCAACAACGCCCAATCGGAATTCAAAGATGATTTCTACACCGTCCGCGTTTGGGTCTTGGATGAGACCTTACGAATGGGAGAGCGCATTGTTACAGTTCTTCTGGACAATTGGGAGCAGTTGATTGTCACCGATAAGCCAGCCTACAATCCAATGGACTTGATCACCGTCACTGGACAGCAATTTGCCGCGAACCAAGCACTTCCCATTTACGCGGCGACGAGCAATCCGACCGACGGCATGCAGCTGCAGGCAGGCTGGTTGCAAGGAAATGCGACGACAGATGGCAACGGAAACATTGTTCCGTTCGTTTTTGGTCCATTGCCCGAAGGATCTCGATGGGTTGTTGCCGACTACAACCAGAACGGCGTTTTTGATATCTGGCTCGATGCGGTTTATCAGATTGTCATTTTGAATTCAGTGCCACCGGGCGGCGGCGGATCTGGATTCTCCGGACCGCCATTGGGAGGACTCCGACATGGATCTGGATTCGGAGATGCCGAGGGCATTGATTGGAGTGCAGTCAGCGAGTTTCTCGAACCCGGGCGCTTGGATGGCGACCTGCCGCCATTCGGATCACTAGCTCTCATCGCGACTCCGACACCAGAGGGTGGCGCGAATGGCGACCCCAGCCTAAATCTGTTTGACAGCACTTCGGACGATGGTGCATCACTTGCGGTAGACCTGGCGTTCGCTTTGAGCACCCTTGACGAGAAAGCACAATGGTATCCGATTGCTGCGGAAGCAGAGCTGTCGGAGTCTTTCGACGCAATGACTATTGAGCTTTATTAGTTCTTGAACTTGTTCCGACGGAACCGGATTCCCGCGCAGTGGTCCAAGCCACTTTTCGCGGTTCGTCCACAACAAATCTGTGCGCAGGTGTGATACATGCCCCAAGTTCTTCGCTGTCCCCATTGTCAGAAATCGATGCAGGTGCCGGACAACGCTTCCGGCAAGACGGTGCGTTGTCCGTCGTGCCAGAAGCCGTTTCAGGTGCCGGGCGGCGTTGCGCCGCCTGTCGCCGCTCCCCCTGTCGCCCGCCCGCCCGCGCCCAGCCCGACCGGCAACGGTGCGCGCGTGCAACTCGTGCCTGCCACACCGCCCGCGCCTGTCACACCGGCCAACTGCCCCGCGTGCGGCGCCACCCTCCTCGAAGGCGCCGTCTCTTGCATGGATTGCGGCTATCTGGTGCAGGCTGAAGTAGCCGCCGCCGAGGCCGAAGGGCCGCCCAACTTATGCGCCAATCCGGCGTGCGGCGTCGCCAATCCGCCCGGCGAGCGCAATTGCCAGCGCTGCGCCTCGCCCTTGCCCATTGCCGGCGGCACGTTGCTCCACGGCCGCTATCGCCTCGACAAGCTCCTCAAGATGGGCGGCTTCGGCGCGGTCTACAAAGCCACCGACACTAAGCAAAACAATCGCGAAGTCGCCATCAAAGACATGATCGGCAACGACCCGCAGGAATTCGCCATCCGCCTCAATTTCTTCCGCCGCGAGGCCGAAATCCTACGCTCGCTCGACGCCGTGCCCATCGTGCCCAAGATGTACGATTTTATCCACCAAGGGCAGACCGCGCACCTTGTCATGGAGTTCATTCACGGCAAGGACATGCTCGACATTCTGGAAGCCAACGCGAACAAGCCGTTTCCGCTGCCCTTGGTGGTCGAGTGGGGTAAAAGCATTTGCGACGTGCTCGCGACCATGCACAATCAGCAGCCGCCGGTCATCCATCGCGACTTGAAACCGGACAACATCATGCTTCTGGAGGACCAGCGCTCGATCAAGATGATCGATTTCGGCACGGCCCGCGACTTAGGCCGGACCGTCAAGGAGCGCATGGCCGGCAAAACCCGCGTCTACACCGAAGGTTACGCGCCGCCCGAGCAAATTGTCGGCAAGCCTGAGGCGCGCAGCGACCTTTTTGCGTTGGCCGCCACGCTGTTTCATTTGGCTACGGGCAAAGCGCCGGAAGGCTTTTACACCGCCAAGGAATTGGAAGGACAGCTCGCGGATCCCAAGTCGCCGCTGCCGCAACCATTTCGCTGGTTCTATGAGTTGATCAAGATAAACCTTTCGGAAGATATCAACGATCGCTATTTTTCAGCCAGGGAGATCAAAGGGGACTTGGAAAAACAGCGCGTGACCAAGGAAGTCTCCTGTCCCAAGTGCAAGACTGTCAACAAGGTGCGCACGCCCTATTGCACCAAGTGCGCGGAAGCACTGACCGATCCGACCGCGCCATGCGCCATGTGCGGCAAATTCAACCGCATGGGCAGCCGTTGTTGCATCCATTGCGGCAATAGACTCCGGTAGGACCAAATGACAATGAGCGATACACCCAAGGGCGGCTTGTGGGCCCGAGTGCTCGGCATGTACTCCGACGACGAGGAAGAAGCCCCCGCCCCCGCGCAGGCTGCCGGCCATGCGACCGCGGAAGCGCCGCCCACAAGCAATGAGACGGAAGTGAAAGTGAACAATCTCGCAGTGGAGCTGGCAGACGCACGCGACGACAACGAGAGCGTTGTCGCTGTGCCGGATGAAGCGGAAGACCTCTCCGAGGACCCGACGGAAGTCTTGCGCGGTCCGCCTGCGGAAGAGGCGAAGCCGCCTGCCCCTCCGGTTGTTCCGGAAGAGTTCGAGCCAGCGCCGCCGGCGACGCCCCAGGCCTGTCCGGGTTGCGGCGCCGCGTGCAAGCCGGCTGCCACGTTCTGCGATGATTGCGGTTTGATGTTTTCCACGAATTCGGCCCCGGTTGCTGCCGCCGGGAACGCTAACGCCACCCCGGTCCCGGCAGCCTCGCGAGTTCCCACCATGGCCAATGTCCGGATCAAAGATCGCTACGAAGTCCGTGATTTGCTCGGTGAGCGCGACAACGTCTGCCGCTATCGCGGCCTGGACCATGGCAGCAACCCGCCCAAGCCGGTAGTGATCGTCTGGGCGGCGCAGGCGGGCGGCGGCGACCCGGTGTTCGAGGACTTGCCCGTCGCTTCGGTCGACGAAGAAGAAATCCTGCCGGGCTTCGACGACGCGCCGACGGTGAAGATGGCGATGCCGGTGGCCGCCGTGGGCGATGTGGCTTGGCCGAGTCTGGCGTGGGAAAAAGCGGTTCTGGACAAGGCGAGACATCCGTCGTTGCCCGCCGTGCTCGATTTCTTTCAGGAGAACAACTTCGAGTTCTTGATCCTGGAGTCCCCGCAAGGCCGCTCGCTTTGGGACGCCTGGGACGACGACGATGCGGACGCCGCCCGCCGCTACGGCTGGCTCACGCAGATTGCCCAAGCGATGCACGCCTTGCAGCAAGCCGGCGCGCTCTTGGAAGCGATTCGCCCGGAGCTGGTGGTCGTAAGCGCCAACAAGCAAGCGCTGATCGCCGACGTGTCCGAGCTTCTCCCCCTGCCCTTGCCGCCCAGCCCGCCGATCAAGGCCACGCATTACACCGCGCCGGAGCTCATCCTCAATCCGCACCAGGCCGACGCTCGCGCCGGGCTGTATAGTTTCGGCGCGATGCTGTATTCGTTGGAATATCTGCATCACTCCTTGGAAGAAAAAGACTTCGAGCGCCAGTTCGTGCCGCTGCAAATCACCGAGCGCTATCCGGACGTGCATCCGTTTTTCCTGCGCCTGGTCAACAAAACCTTCGTCCGTGATCCCAACACCCGCTTCCCCAGCGACGAAGCCCAAAAGACCGACCCCAGCGGCTTCGGCGAATTGATACGCACCTTGGAAGTCGCGCGCCGCTCGTTCGATAACGTCCGCCTGGAAATCTCCTCGTGGACCACCACCGGCATGGTCCGCACCGGCAATGAGGATGCTTTCGCCTTTCTGCACGGCGTCGAGTCGCGCCAGGACGACTTGCACGAATACGCCCTAGTGCTGTTGTGCGACGGCATGGGCGGCTACGAGGCGGGCGAAGTGGCGGCTGCCATGGCCATCGCCGAAATGCGCAAGTTCCTGCTGCAGCAACCGCAATTCTCCGGACTCGCGGGAAAAGACCCGCCGCAAACCTCGTTTGAGCCTAAGGTCTACCAGGACCTCGTGCTCGCCGCCTTGCGGGCGGCAAATAAGGAAGTCTACACGCAGTCGCGCACGCCCGGCGGCAGGGGCAAGCGCGGCATGGGCTGCACTGCCGAATGCGTCTACATCGATCCGCGCAACCTCGTCGTCGGCCACGTCGGCGACAGCCGCACCTATCACCTCAGCCAAGGCCGACTCATCCAGCTCACGCGCGACCAGACGCTGGTCAATCGATTGGTCGAATTGGGCCAGCTCAGCGCCGACGAGGCGGAGAATCATCCGCGCAAGAACGAATTGCAGCAAGCGGTCGGCGGCCAGCCCGACGTGGCGCCCGGCGTCTATCACTCCAGACTGCGGCGCGGCGACTGGGTGCTCGTTTGTTCGGACGGCTTGACCAATCACGTGCCCTCGTCGGACTTGGAGAAAATGCTCACGCGCGAGACCGCGTACTCCGCCGAAGAAGCCGCGCGGCGGCTGCTCAACCTGGCGAACCTGCGCGGCGCCACGGACAACGCGACGATTGTGGTGATCCGGGCGACCTAGCCGGCGGTGTCGAGAATTGACCCTGAACGATTTTCGCCATTATGGGCTTACCAAAGTTCCCAGAGGCTCGGCAATTCTATCAGGCCGCCAAACAGCGGCTTCAAGATGCGCGAGTTCTATTCAAGTTCCAGCGGCACACGGGTGCAATCTACCTCGCAGGATACGCTGTGTAATGCATTTTGAAGGCTCTTGTTCTAGATCGCCTCGCCGACAAAGCACGCCAAGAAATGTTGAACAGTTTCCGAGGCGTCAAAGCGCACGATTTTCGTTGGCTCCGAGCGCAATACTTGGATTCGGGTGGCGTGCCATTTTCCACGGCGATTGCAAGAAGTTTCTCCCAAGTGGTAAGATGGACAACAAGTGTTCGATATCAAGCTGCTTCGGCCAAGAAACAAACAGCCTCAGTTTTCCTTGAGGCGACCGCAAGCCTTTTGACATGGGCAGATGGGAGGATGTAAGATGGCGCGCCGTAATCACAAGCCGGATGCCGATGTTGCGGCAATCCTCGACCTATTACAGAGTTACAAGAAAGTGCATCGCGCAGCGCGCATTGATGTGCAAAGAGAGAACAACGTCTCCATTCGCATTCGTGTGGTCGATTCTGACTTGCAAGGTGTGGATGAAATCAAGCGAGACGATCTGATTTGGCGTCTGTTGGAGAAGCTCCCCGAAGAAGTTGCTTCTCAGATCACCCTTGTATTGCCGCTTACGCCGAGTGAATTGAAAAAGTCTTGGGCAAATTGGGAGTTTGACGAACCGATTTCAGAAATTGAAGCCAGCTGGTCTCTGTGAACGGCGAAATACCCCACCTGGAAACCTTCTGCAAGGCCGCGGAGCTTCTAAACTTCACGGCCGCCGCGGAAGCGCTGTCCCTCACGCAAGCCGCCGTGAGCCAACGCATCCGCGCGCTCGAGGACGACGTGGGCGTTTCCCTGTTCGACCGGCAATCGGGCCGTGTTTTTCTCTCCGCACAGGGTCAAATCCTCTACGACTTCGCGCAGAAGATTCTGCAACTGCATCGCCAGGGACGCGCCGCCTTGGGGCAATCGCCGCCGGAAGTGGAAGGCGAGCTGCGGCTGGCCGCCAGCACGGTGCCCGCCGAGCACCTGTTGCCCGCCCTGTTGCAAAGTTTGCAAAAGCGCTTTCCCAAGATCCATGTCGCCGCCACGGTCGGCGACAGCGATGCCGTGCTCTACTCGTTGGAAACAGGCAAAGTCAGTCTCGCCTTGGTGGGCCGGCCGGGCGCGGCGGCCTGGGCCGATTCCAAGCCGTTCGCACGCGATCACCTGGTGCTCGTCGTGGCGCCCGAGCATCGTCTTGCGAAACGGGCCAAGATCCGAATGGAGGATTTGGCCGACGAGTTGCTGATCTTGCGCGAGAGGGGCTCCGCGTCGCGCGCCTGCTTCGAAGCGGGCCTCGACGCCAGAGGCAAAAAGCTCGACGACCTGCGCGTGTCGTTGGAACTGGGGAGCAACGAAGCGATCAAGGAAGCGGTGCTGCGCGGCGCCGGCGTGGCCTTCTTGTCCGCCTTCACCGTGCGCCACGACGCCGAAACGGGCCGGCTCAAGTCGCTGACCGTTGCCGACCTGGAATTGACGCGCGACCTCTATATCGTCACCGATCGCCGCCGCGTCTTGCCGCCGGCCGCGCGCGCCTTCCTCGAAGTGGTCGAAAGCAGCCCCTTCGCCAGACCCTGACTCATCGTTTCGGCGTTTACGTTAGGCGCTCGTAGCGAGCGCGAAACGTAGACGGTCCATTCAGTTTGCAAGAGTTCCGGATAGGTATCTTTGCACCAGCTCGGCCAGCACCTCCGGATGTGAGAATTGCGGCAGGTGTCCGCAGTTCTCGATCTCCGCGCGCGCGCCGTGCCGCAGTCCGTGCAGCAATTCCTGTTCACATTGCTTGCCGACCAGCGGGTCTTTGTCGCCCACGACCAAGAGCACCGGCTGCTGAATCGCGCCCAGGATGGGCCGCAAATCGACGCGATGCAGCAGGCGCGCGCGGTAGGCGACGGCGGCCATTGGGGGAGCGCCGCAGCGCTCCAAAAAATAATGCCAAAACTCCGGGCCGCGCTCGCGAAAGGGGCCGTGGTGCGATAATGCCAGCACTTGTGCGCGCAAGGGCAACGCGCTCATATGCCACGGCCAATAGCGACCGAACGACGCCAGGGGAATCTCCGCGCGCCGCAAGGGCCGCCGCGCGAAACCGCCTTGCAAAACCGCCGTCGAGAACAATTCCGGCTTCGTTTGCAATGCAGCAAGCGCGATGGTCGAGCCGAAAGAGGAACCGAAAAGCGCCGTTTGTCCAAGTCCCAAGTATTCGACCAGCGCGATGAGATCTTGGACCAAATCGCCGTGACGATAGCGACCCAGCCGAGCGCCGTCGCTCCGGCTCTCCCCTCGCCCCTTGGGAGGAGTGGGGTTGGGGGTGAGGGGGCGGCCCACCGGCAAGTCATAGGCGATGCAACGAAAATGCTCCGACAGCCGAGCGATCGTCAACACGAAGGACAACGCGTCGTCGCACAATCCCGGAATAAACACGAGCGGCGGTCCATCGCCCCAGACGTAGTACGAACAGCGATAGCGCCCGGTGTCGAAAACGTCGCGGCGCGCTTCGCGCTGGAACCGTTCCAGAACGCGCGGCAACTCCAGCCGTGTGGAACAGGTCGGACCGGCCGCCATCGAGGCGTCGCGCACCGGGCAGGAGTTGTTCGAAGTTGTTGAAGGCAAAAGCGCGGTCGTGATCATGGAGTACGTCTAAGCTGCTTCTGGGACGTAGTTATTTCTTCTTCGGCGTCACAATCGGCGTTTTCTCGTCGTTGCCCCACTCGGACCAGCCGCGGTAATAGTTGGCCACTTCCTTCGCGCCCATGAGTTCCAAGGTAAAGGCCATCACCGCCGCCCGCCCGCCCGATTGGCAATGCGTCACAGATGGTTTCGCGAGATCGATGCCGGCATCCTTGAGAATCTTGCTCAATTCCGGGGCCGTTTTGAACTTCTGCGTCTTCTTGTCGAGCGCGTCGGACCACTCCAGATGAATCGCTCCGGGAATCGCGCCGCCACGCTTGTTTTTCAGTTTGTCATCGCCGCAGTGTTCATCCAGCGAGCGGGCGTCGATGATCTGCGCGGTCTTACCTTCCACGATCGCCAGCACCCTTGCTTTGTCGGCGAACCGCGCCGTTTCGGCCTCGCCAACGGTGAAAATCTTCTCTGCGGGAACCACGCGGTCCTTGCCGACGGTCAATCCCGCCGCGGTCCACGCGGGATAGCCGCCGTTGAGCAAACGCACGTCTTTCACGCCGATGTAGCGCAGAATGTACCAGATGCGGGCCGCGTCCTTGGCAAGGGCATCGTCATACACCACGACCTTGGTCGAGTTGTCTATGCCGAGCACACCGATCTTGGCGGACCAAATGAATGCTTCGGCCACAAATCCCGGTTTTGTTAACGGGAATGGCGTTTCGCTGAACCGTTTCGACCACGCTTCTTGATCGATCCACACGGCGCCGGGAATGTGCCCCGCCGCATATTTGCTCGCGGAGCGCGCATCCAAAAAGTGGTAGTTCTTCTCCACTCCCGCTTTGGGCTCGACGAGCAAATCCGGCAGGGGGTAGCTGTTCTTTTCCTCGCCGGCGCCCAGACCGATCGCCACGGCCAAGAGTGCGCACTTCATCGCTTTCTCCTTTCGCCGCAAACGTGGTACAATCGTTGCCTTGGTATCTCTATTGTAGTTTTCGGCCAACCATGGAAGCAAAGATTTACATCCTCGGCGTCGGCAGCGACGGGCTCACAGGGCTCACCGGCCGGGCCCGCGATCTATTGGTCAATGCCGACCTCATCCTCGGCTCCGACCACGCCCTCGGCCTCGTCCCCGACGTTGCCGCCCAAAAGATGCGCATCGGCCCCGATCTTTTGGAAGTCGTCAAGACGCTCGAAACCAACCTCGGCAAGAAACGCATGGTCGTCGTTGCCAGCGGCGATCCCTTGTTCTACGGCGTGGCCCGCTATTTGTGTGATCGGCTCGGCAAGGACCGTTTCGAGGTGTTGCCGCACGTCAGCAGCATGCAGCTTGCCTTCGCCCGCGTCAAAGAGAGTTGGGAGGATGCGTACCTGACGAATCTAGCCAGCCATACCTTGGAGAGCGTGCTCGATCGCATTCGCACGGCGGAAACCGTGGGCCTGTTCACCAGCGAAGACGAAGATCCGCCCCGGATCGCCAAACAGCTGCTCGCGCGCGGCCTCGACTACTTCCGCGCCTACGTCTGCGAAAACCTCGGCAGCCCCGATGAACGCGTCACCCAGGGCGAGCTGGATGAAATTGCCGAGATGGAATTTTCGCCGCTCAACGTGCTGATCCTTAAGCGCAAACCCGGCCGGCCCGATCAACAGCGCGCCGCCTCCGGTTTGCGCCGCTTCGGCAACCCCGACGACGTATTCGCCCAGGCCAAGCCAAAGAGCGGCCTCATCACGCAGGCGGAAGTTCGAGCAATCGCGCTGGCGCAGCTGGATGTGCAGCCCGCCAGCGTCGTTTGGGACATCGGCGCCGGCTCCGGCTCCGTCGCCATCGAGGCCGCCCAACTTGCCAGTCTCGGAATGGTTTACGCGATTGAGCAAGACGTTGCGGATTATCATCTGATCGTCGCCAATTCCCAAACGTTTGGCGTCAAGAACCTGACGGCAATCCACGGCACCGCGCCCGCCGTCTTCGACGGTCTGCCCGCGCCCGACGCCATTTTCATCGGCGGCACCGGCAAGGAAGTCGGCCGCCTCCTCGAAGCCGCTTTCCATGCCCTGCGCCCCGCCGGCCG
Organism: Gemmataceae bacterium; assembly: GCA_022614915.1. Taxonomy (GTDB): domain Bacteria; phylum Planctomycetota; class Planctomycetia; order Gemmatales; family Gemmataceae; genus JAKEFD01. Next base: position 13,602 of record JAKEHV010000202.1, read on the forward strand.
CATGGTCGTCAACGTCGCCACGCTGGAGACCTTATCCGCGACTTATGCAACGCTCAAAAAGCTCTCGCGCGCGGTGCAAGCCCTTCTGGTCAACATCGCGCGCGGTAACGAGCAACTGGAAACCTTGCGCTTCGAAGCGGTGAATCCCACGTTTTTGCTTTGGCTTTCGAAAAGCGCCGATGGTGCTCATGCTTCCCTTTGAGATTTTGCTAGTCTTCCGCGGCCCAATCGCGCGGTTGAAGGAATTCATGTAATGCCGCTTCGCGCGACCCCGGCGCGGGTTGGTAATC
>JAKEHV010000203.1 GCA_022614915.1 Gemmataceae bacterium
GGCGGAAAGGATCCTCATTTTTCATAGACCAGTTATGCTGCCCTCGCTCCGCTGACCGACGTTTTTCCCTGAGAATCTTTGATGCTACGGCGACTGCACCCTCCGTAAGTACCTTGAGCAAACGCGCAACTTGCTCAAATTGTTCCTTAATGTCGGCCTGTTGAAATCTGATGAATTGCTGATTCTGTTGTTGGGGCTGAGCCAAAGGCTTTGACTTGCGCTCTTGGCATACATTGATCAGTTCGATTGCGAACCAAAGCGACTCTTCCCAGCCGTTGGCCGTTTTGCCCGCCTCAAGAGCACTTATCATCTTGTCGCACTCACGCGACAAGAGCCGATAAAAACGACTGATGTCCTTTATTGCGAGCTTCAGCTCCTGCTCTGGCACTCTCTCAATGCGCTCTTCGTGCAGGAGGTCAACCGGTTCAAATCCTTTTGGAAAAAGTCTCCGCCGCAGTTCTCGCGATTGCCGCAGCCGCGCGTCTTCGGGAGGCAGGCGGCGGATCGCGAATTGCGACGCCCCACCTGCTGGGCCGTGAATTCCGGGTCCCCAAGAAGTTGACTCGTTCGCTCTTGCTACAAGATCTTCCAAAAGACTTGGCAAGCCCATATGTAAACTCGAGAGCTCAACTCTGCCAGTTTTCCAGCTTCAGTCCACTGACACGAGCGAATTCTTTCGTGTTCGCGCTCACAAGGATGAGTGACAAGGCCAAAGCCTGCCCGGCGAGGAGCGTGTCATACGGTCCGATCGGTTGGCCTTGGGATTCAAGAATTGCTCGAAGGCGTGCGGCTTGAATTGCCGCCGCCGAATCAAATGCAACCTCATGAACCGTTTTCAGAAGGAGCTCCACCTTGGCGCGCTCTTTCGCTGGAACTGAGCACTTTTCGACTCCGGTGAACAATTCGTAGCTGGTCACCGTCGAGATCGCACAATCTCCCGGCGCTGTAGCCGCCATGCGTTGCACCGCCAAAGGATGTTTTCGCATCACGGCGATGCAAGCGTTGGTGTCAAGAAGATAGCGCATGAGCGTGACCTTGCCTAGAGACGCGGCGCGGGCGGCATCACGCCTTGATCGGGACGCGCAAATGCCGGATCGTCGATATGAATTCTGTCAAAAAAACCCTCCGGCCAGGTCGCCGGCTTGATCGCCTCAAGAACCACGGCATCTCCTTCACGTCGGATGGACACCTTGTCGCCTTCAAATCGGAATTCGTTCGGCAATCGAACTGTCTGACCATTGCTCGTTTCAATGATTTCCGCGGTTTTCATAACATTCTCGGAGTGGCGGGCTGTGTAATGCTTCAAGTATTGTAACAGATATCCAATGAAAAACCTGTCTGTTCTGGCGGTGGTCTCGACCGCCTTGCTATAGTGGGAATCGTTCCGACGCGGAAAAAAAGCAGTTGCAATTCCGGACGAACTATTGGACGATTTCGCTTTTGACGAATGGGTAAAATCCATGGCCGACACCATCTCCCTGCAAGTCATCCGCTACCGTCCCGAATCCGAAACCGAGCCCACGACTCAGGAATACACGGTTCCCTTCCGCAAAGAATGGGTCGTTCTCGACGCGCTCAATTACATCAAGGATCAGATCGACGGCACGCTGTCGTTTCGCTGGTCGTGCCGCATGGGAATTTGCGGCAGTTGCGGCATGATGGTCAACGGCGAGCCCAAGCTGACCTGCGCCACGTTCTTGGCTGACTACGCGCCCAACCCGGTGCGCGTCGAGCCGTTGACCAACTTCCCCATCGTCCGCGACCTCGTGATCGAAATGTCCGACTTCATGCGCAAGCTGCCGCGCGTCAAGCCGTGGATCGTCCGCGACCAGGAGAAACCGCTGTCTGAGGGGGAATACCGGCAAACACCCGAGGAACTGGACGAATACAAGCAATACAGCATGTGCATCAATTGCTTGCTGTGCTATGCGGCCTGCCCGGTCTACGGCTTGGACCCACATTTTATGGGACCGGCCGCCATTGCGCTGGCGCAGCGCTACAACCTCGACACCCGCGACGAAGGATCTAAAGAGCGCATGGAAGAATTGTCGCAGCACGAAGGCATTTGGGGTTGCACGTTCGTGGGCGAGTGCACCGCAGTCTGCCCCAAACACGTCGATCCGGCCGGCGCCATCCAACGCTACAAGCTGAGCGCCGCCATGGACTGGTTCAAGTCTTTTCTCATGCCGTGGGGGAAAAAATGAACGAAACGCCAATCTACACCGAATACCACCCACGCTGGTATCGCCGCCGCGTGTCCACTTACTGGTGGCTCGAACGCTCGTCCTACCTGCTATTTATCTTGCGCGAGCTGTCGAGCGCCTTCATCGCCTGGTTCGTGGTCTTCACGCTGTTAGGCATTCGAGCCGTCAAGTTGGGGCCGGACAGCTATCAAGCGTATTTGAACTGGGCCGCCTCGCCGTTCCTCATCATCGTGAACCTGGTCACTTTGTTTTTCGTGGTCTTACACGCGGCGACTTGGTTTAACCTCGCCCCCAAAGCTATGGTGGTGCACTGGCGCGGCCGCAAAGTCCCTGGCGAATGGATCGCCTACGCCAATTACGGCGCCTGGGCGGTTGCGTCGTTGGTGATCGCGTTGATTCTGTTGATTTAGCCACGAAAAACACGAATGACACGAAAAAGGAAACCGAGGGTGGAGTAATGGCCAAACGAACGATCGAACCATTATTGTGGACTCTGTTCAGCGCCGGCGGCGTGATCGCGGCGTTGTTTATCCCCATCCAATTGTTGCTGTTTGGCGTCGTTTTTCCATTGGGCTTAGCGGAAGCGCCGAGCCGCGAGCGCATGCTGGGCTTGATCGGCCATCCCTTGACCCGGTTGTATCTGTTCGTGATGTGTACGATGGCGCTCTTGCACGCCGCCCACCGCTTTCGCTTCACGCTGTATGATGGATTGCAGATCAAGCATCTCAATGAGCTGATCAATCTCTTTTGTTATGGCGGAGCGATTGTGCTTTCCATTTGGACTTTGGTCCTCTTGTGGCACATCCCCTAGGAGGACGTGGATGCACGAATTCGAACTCAAGCCCATCCAATCGGACGCCGTCCCCAGGGCGTTGGAAAAAGCCGAGCGCTATCGTTTGCTCAACGAGCCGGCAGAGGCCGAAAGCATCTGCTTGGATGTGTTGGCTATCGACCCGGACAATCAAGTTGCGCTCGTGGTGCTGCTTCTGGCGGTGACGGATCAGTTTCGCGCCGGCCCGGCGGAGTGCTTCGCACAGGCGCAGGCGGTGATTCCACGCCTCACGGATGAATACCAGCGGCAATACTACAGCGGCATCCTGTGGGAGCGGCGCGGCCATGCGCGGGCGCTCCACGGCGGGCCTGGCACCACCACCACGGCCTACCACTGGATTCGCAAGGCGATGGAGTTTTACGAACTGGCTGAACGCCTGCGCCCGCACGGCAACGACGACGCCATCCTCCGCTGGAACACCTGTGTGCGCTTATGCCAGCGCTTTCACCTATACCCTGAGGTGGAAGAAGTCTATCAGCCGGTTTTGGGAGAGGATTAGAAACCGGAAACAAGTTAATCCAAGCCGAAGCCCAATAGACCTGCTTTCATTTCGCAAAAAAGTGAAAAGTGCTTCGGAAATACGCAAGTCCATGACGAGAAAGGAGTTGCCGTACAAATAGACCACTCACTTTTCAAATTGGTGAATAGGCCGGAAAGTGAAATGCCGATCGCAACTGCCATTTCGGCAGGCAGCATATGAGCAATCGGCAATCTTGAGCGCTTCAAATTGCTGCTACAATGACGCGATGCTCACCCCCGCGGAGGAACTGGGGCTTTCCGGTTTGAATCTGGCCAGCCGGGTGCGCAAGGCATTTTTCCGCATCACCGACGCGCGTTTGGCAAAACTGGCCGAGCGGGTTCGCGACGAATCCAAGAAGCGTAAGCTGGTCTATCTCCGCGACGGGCAGGAGGAGTCGATCAATACGATGCTCTTGCCCATGACGGTGTTGCCCGATCAGATCGCTTATTTGCATCACGTCGCGCTGACCATACAGAACGCGCTCAAGCGACTGGCCGAGTTGTATCTCGAAGACGACGCCGTACGCGACATCCTGCGCCTGACGCCCGCCGAGGAAGACTGGTTTCGGGAGTGTATGACGCCCAGCGTGAGCGATCACAACCCCATTTTCGGCCGGCTTGACGCTTTGGTTGATTTCATCAGCCCGATGTGGAAGGAGACCCTCAAGTTCGTCGAGCCCAACATGAGCGGCATCGGCGGCTTGCACATGCTGCCGACCGCGGGCGAAATTCTGGCCGAGGTCATTGTGCCCGTCCTCAAGGAAAAAGAACCCGACGTGCAGCTCGAACTGACGCGTGACATCCGCGAGCTCTTGATGCAAGAAATCCTCGAACATTTGCAGGCGATCGGCCGGCCCGCCGCGCATATCTGCTTCATCGAGCCCAAATACTCCGGCCACGGCCCCGAGGAGCAAGAAGCCCTGGCCGGCTATTACCAAGAACGCCACGGCCTTAGGATCTCCCACGCCGACCCCGCCGAGCTGACGCTTCAAGACGGCGAAGTGCACTACTGCGGCGAGGCCATCGACATTGGCTATCGCGACTACTCGGTGCTCGACCTCGTCCAGTTGCAAACGGAGGGCATCAACGTCGAACCGATGAAAACATTGTTTCGGCAAAACCGCATGATCTCATCCATCGCCGCCGAGATCGACCAGAAAAGCTGCTGGGAGGTATTCACCGACCAAAAGCTTTCGAAGAAATACTTCAGCGCCGACGAACGCCAACTGTTTCGCCGGCACATCCTTTGGACGCGCATCGTCTCCGACCGCAAGACCACGCTGCCCGACGGCCAGGCCGCCGACCTGCTCCAGTACATTCGCAAAGACCGCGACCGGCTGGTGCTCAAGCCGAACCGCAACTACGGCGGCGAAGGCGTGGTCATCGGCCCGGCGACGGCGCAAGAGGAATGGGAGAAAACCCTGGAAAAAGCGGTCGCCGATCCGGAGCGCTGGGTCGTGCAGCAACTGGCGAACATTCCGGTCAGCGAATTTCCAATCCTCGATGCGAACGGCAAGGCCAACTTCGAGCCTTTTTACACTGTCATGGGCTTCGCCGCCACCAACTTCGGCGTCGCCATCCTTGGCCGGGCCTCGCAGAAACAGGTCGTCAACGTGGCCCAGCGCGGCGGCCTGTGCGTGGTGATGCAAGGGAGGGCGCCGAGCCGGTTGCAAGGACCAAGCTGAGGTTACACTGGCATTCGGACTATCATGCGAATCACATTCACATCGACTAACGCGCTTTGGCTCGTCGTGCTGACGGCAACCGCCCAGGCCGCCGGTCCGCCGGACTACACCAACGTCCCGCTCAAAGAACTCGGCATCGAGTTGGTGCAGCCGCGCAAGGACGCGAGCACCGGTTTCTTGATCGGCGGCAAGAACGCCACCAATCTCGTTGTCCAGCTGCCATCGATCAACGGCCGGCCCATCGCCGATCTGGAATGGGACATGCGGCCGGGCGAAGGGGGACAGGAAACAGGCAAAGACCGATTTGTGCGCTCGCGCAAGGGCTTTTTGGGCAAAGAGGAAAGGCTTCTGGATGTTTTGGTTGCCGACAATCGCTTTGTCGTGGACGAGCGCGGTCTGACGCACCAAGAATTGGCACGGCACCTGCGCGTGGCGGCGGCCGTGGCCCGCGCCGCCCGCGGCAAAGCGTTTGCGGGCAAGACCGCCAAGGATGAGAAGCTCGGCGCCAAGAAGTTCAACTACATTTCAACGACGTTTCTCTACCACGGCCAAAAGTACAAGGCCGGCATCGTGTCTTTCAAGGGCTATCAGGAATCACCCTTTCGGGACGACACGCGCGGGGCCAGCGACTACATCGTCGTGAATCTGGCCAGCGGCAAATACGTCGAGTACGCCGAGCTAGTGCCCGCCATGATCGAGCGCTACGGCTTCTACGAAGGCAAAGGCACGCCCTATCGCGTTGAGCCGGCGGCGATTGTGGACGTGTTTGACTTTTTGAAAACAAAGAAATGACAGGGCTAAGTGGAATTGACTTCCTGACTGGAGTCGGCGGCGGAGACCACAGTTGTGCCCGAACAGTCGGCCAACAAAACATTGAATCTTCAACTGTGGTTCGGAGATGTATTGGTTGCCGAACTGAGGGACGTATTTCCTCACCAAGGCACATGGTTCGCGCTTTACCATCAGGTTGTTGCCCCGGAGAATGGACCAGCGGCGCGGCGCCTGTGCGAATTCATTGCATTCTGCGAAAAATGGCACGAGCGTGTGAGACTCGGCGAGACCCCGAATGCTTCGGAATTCGATCAGTTCTCGGACGTAATCTACTCCGGCCTTTGGCGCCTTCCTTGCCCTGACGGCACTGAATTGACGATGACTGAGGGGCCAGCTTTCGTGGAAGGTCAGGCGAGTTGGAACCACCCGGAGTCGGACGGTTCACGTGAGTTGGCAGCAAGGCAAGTGTGGTCCCGCCTCACGAAGTCTGAAGTCGGAGGCTCCAATCAGGGTTAGGAGAGACACATTCCACTCAAGGACGAACGTGATCGGCTAAGCGCGTGCGCAAGTGAGTTAGGCGTGCCGGATCGATGCTGCCGATTACGCCAGCAATCTCCGAATTGTCTGCGACGTACAGATAGCTCAAGCGGATGACGGACGCTTGGTGCAAACCGCTGGCGGCAAGGTCTGCGTCGCTTGCTTAGATCATTTCATCCCAATTGGGAACGATCAGGTGGAGTTGCGTGCTGACGCCGCACAGGAGCACATTCTGGTAAGGTCCGGGCAGCGCGGCAAGCACCAGCGCGGGACGCAGCTTGCTGCCGCCGCCCGGTTGCGGCAGCGAAATCAAAACGATATCGCCGGGGTTCATGCCTGGTCGCGATGCTTGATATCGGCTTCCGTGTATTCCGGTTCATCCGGACCATAAGCCCGCGCGAATTGCTGCGTGCCAAAACCCCGCCATTCTTCCTGCTCCTGACGTGCCCGATCCAACTGCTCGCGCAGGTGCTGCCGATCATGCCCGGACAGCTTTTGAATCCGTTGCAAGACGTCCAATAACGCTTCGCTCGTAGCACTACCTTGGCTTGAACTGACTTAACCGCGTTCCTTGCCCTTTGTTGCACCTTAGCCGAGTTTCGACTAGCGAGCAAGCGCGATGGGATTTGTTTTTGCGTCCCGCGCCGGTTTCGTTTACAATCTCATTAGGGAATCTGCCGATTAGGGGGGCGGGTCCCTCGGCGGACAGGTTAAAAACCTGTCCTACGACAACGAGGTCATTTATGACTCAGAAGGCAGACATCCGCGGCTGCGCCGGCATGCA
>JAKEHV010000204.1 GCA_022614915.1 Gemmataceae bacterium
ACCGGCGACGGTTACCGCTGGACACAGGCGCTAGGGCACACGATCGTGCCGCCGCGACCAGCGCTGACGCCGCTTTTGACCCGCGCGGCTTGGGTAAAAGAGCTGCGCGGCGTGAGCTTGCCCGACGTGCGCGTGCGGATCGTCGACCGGCAAACAGAATTGGCCAGGCGGCGCGGATCACTGCTGTTCGCTCACTTCGGTTTATCCGGGCCGGTGATTCTTGACGTTAGCCGGGTGGTCAGCGCCCATCCAGAGCCGCAAAGTCTCGAAGTGGAACTCGACTTATTACCGGACAAAACAGTCCAACAAACCGGCGATGATTTGCGCCGCCAGTCGATGGTTTCGGGAAAAAAGCTGCTTGCCTCAGTGTTGCCCGCGCAGTTGCCGCGCCGGCTCTGCGAAACGCTGCTAGTCTTGGCCGGCTTGCCGCGCGACCGCAAAGCGGCCGCGCTGGCGAAGGAAGAGCGACATCGGCTGGTGTCCGTTCTTAAAGCGCTAGTGATCGCGATCGATGGCACGCTGGGCTTTGGCAAAGCGGAAGTGACGGCGGGAGGCGTGGCGCTCGAGGAAGTCGATTCACGCACCATGCAAAGCAAACTTGTTCCGGGTTTGTTCTTGGCCGGCGAGATCCTGGATTTGGACGGCCCCATCGGCGGCTACAATTTCCAGTCGGCCTGGAGCACAGGGTGGCTCGCGGGCAGCTCTGTATGAGAGGTAGCGTAAGTCAGGATTCCGCTCCTGACCAAAGCGCCCAAGACGTAATGAAACCGTGGTGGACAGGAACGGAATCCTATCCTACGACGGACAGGAACGGAATCCTATCCTACGTGAGACGGGCTTAATCGAGGATGGGATCGACGAAGCGGATCGCGTATTCGTCGGGATGGGTAACGCGCTCGCGGACGCACAAGGCGCCGAACCGAGGGTCGTTTTTGATCGCTCGGAAGGCGGCGTCCTTTTGCAATTCTGCCGTTTTCGGATCGACGCCGAGATCGAGGGCTTTGGCCAACCACGCAAGCGCCGGTTCTTGCCATTTAGCGTCGTGCCGGGCGGCTAAAGAGTACAAGTACGCCGCGTCGTAAGCGAGCTTGCCGGTAATTTTGCCCTCCAGGGCTTTTTCGAGGTGTGCGATCCCCTTCGCCCAAGGATCGGCCTGCTCATCGGCGGTTACGCGAAGTCCTTGTTGCAGATACCAAAGCGCCAAGTTGTGCTGCGCCGCTTGCAGGCTTGGATCCAATGCCACGGCCTTGAGCAAAGGCTCGTGCGCTTCCTTGTGCTGGCCTTTTTCCTTCAAGATGAGGCCGAGATTGTTGAGCACTTCGGCCGTCGCCATCCCGTGCTGACACGCCTTCTCGAAATACATCAGCGCAACGTCGGGCAACTGTTGCCAGTAGACGCAATAGCCATGTGCAGCTTGCGACTTGCCTTCGATGCCGTATTCCTCCGCCTGGCGGAACTCGTGAACGGCATCACGCAAATACTGCTTGTCGTGCGCGGCCATCTTTTGAAAAACACGGCCCAAGGCGAAGTGCGCGTCCGCTTGCTTGGGTTTGGCAGTAAGCGATTGTTTGAGGAACAAGGCCGCCTGGTCGAAATGACCGCGACGGTACGCCTCCACTCCCTGCGCCAATTGGACAGCGTGCGCCGGGGGTTGATTGGCGACGTGCACCGCGCCGGCGGCGGCGGCAGCTAGCGTAAGCACTACGGCGGCAGCGGTCAGCTTCCGGTGGCGCGCTAGCCATTTCAAGCTGCGCGCCCGCCACGAAAGTCCGCGCCGTAAGGCTCGACCCAATTCCAAAGCGCTGGGTCGCCGGCTCGGGTCTTGAGACAGGCATTGTTCGACCACACGGGCCAACGACGCGTCTATCTGGGGCCGAAGGGACCGCAAGGGACGGAGCCTTTCGAATTGACGCTGCAGCAAGTACTGACGCAATTCTTCCGTGGACTTATCCAAGGGCAATGGGCCAAACGGATTCTTGCCGGACAGGAGTTCGTAAAGGATGACGCCAAGCGAAAACAAATCGCTCGCGGGACCAACCAGGCGCGCGTCGCCCCGTCGCTCCTTGGCGGTGGCGAGCAGCTGTTCGGGGGCCATATACAGGAGCGTGCCGCCGAAGCGCGTATCGGGAACCAGCTCGTTCGATGACAAGTTGAAGTCGAGCAGCTTGGGAGTGCCGTCCGGGGTGAGCAGCACATTCGAAGGCTTGACGTCGCGGTGGCAAATCCCTTCGGCGTGGATATGGGCCAAGGCGTCGGCCAATTGCGCTCCCAGCCAGCGCACGCCCTCTTCGAACGTGCCGCGCCGGAGCACGCTCTCGGGGCGCTCGGGTTTGGGCAGGTGCGGGTCTTGGGCGACTTCGAGAATCACTTGGGCGCTTTCGTCGCGTCCCGGCGTCGCGTACACGAAATCGACCAGGTGCGCCAGGGTGGCGCTGCCTCGATACGGCATGCACACGGCCGACAAGCCGGTGTCCGGGATTTCCTCGACGGAATAAACCGGAGTGATGTTGGGATGCTCGATGCGGCCCAGCGTCGCGGCCTCGAAGCCGTCGGAGCGCGAAATCTTGACAGCGACCAGACGTCCGCCCATGGCGGACTGTTCGGCGCGAAAGACCCGCGCGAAAGCGCCTTGGCCCAATTCGTCCAGCAACAAAAAGCCGCCGATCGTTTCGCCCGGCACGGGCCACGAAACGGGCGACTGCTCTTCGATCAGCTCGGAATGATCTTCGAGAAAGCGGTGGGCTTCGATCAGGCGAACCAGGGATGACTTGACGGTGGGAAAGCGGTCGCAGAACTGCTTGGCGTTTATGGGCACGCCTTCGTCGCGAAGCTTGCAGAAAGCATTGTACGCCTCATCCACCAGGCTGGAATGCCCGCGGCGGACGCGCACGCTCTTCGCGAGGTTCGTTTTCAACGTGGTGGGCGTTGCCTTCATGTTTCCATCCAAGCCGCTGCGGCGCCGGGGGGCAGGGGCGACGCTTTGCGAATCACCCGGTTGACCGTGCGTTGACTCAGGCCAAGCTCGGCAGCGATTGTCGCCGATGAATTGCCCTTTTGCAACAACAAAAGTATGCGGCGGTGCACCAAGGGCTGCCGATCGAGGAATTGATCCCATTCCTCGCGGCCGCCCACGATTTCGCTCGGCGTGGGCGTCGGCGCGAACAGGCGCGTTTGGCAGACCGCGGGATCTTCCATCGGGCATTCCCGGTTGATGTTTTGCTTTTTGCGAATCAAACGATTGCGCGTGGCGGCCGCGACCTTGTTGCGGGCCATGCGCGTCAAAAACGCGACCAGCTGCTCGGGTGTTTCGAATTGATAGCGCTTGGGCGCGTCGGCGAAAAACGACATCCA
>JAKEHV010000205.1 GCA_022614915.1 Gemmataceae bacterium
AGCTGGGGAAATTCGAGTTGCAGCAGCTGGTGGGAAGGGCGCGTTCGGCGCCGTCTACAAAGCGCGCGACACCGAGCTGGATCGCATCGTGGCCGTCAAGATTCCGCGGCCGGACGCGGTCTTGGGCGACAGCGGCGGTCCGGACCGCTTTCTGCGCGAGGCACGCAGCGCCGCACAGCTTCACCATCCGTCCATCGTGCCGATCTACGAAGTGGGACAAGCCGCCGGAGTGCCCTACCTCGTTTGCGAATTCGTGGACGGCATCACGCTTACCGATTTTCTCTCCAATCGCCGGCCCGCAACCCTCGAGTCGGCGCAACTCATTGCCACGATCGCCGATGCCCTGCAGTACGCGCATGATCAAGGCATCGTCCACCGCGACGTGAAGCCGTCGAACATCATGCTGCAAACAGGTATCAAGGGCCAGGGGTCAGCAGTCAGGAGCGGGTCAACAGTCGGAAGTAAGGGGTCAGGTGCCCGCGAAGACAAAGAAATGTCAACGGGAAGCGCGAGCGAGGGCCATTCCCATCTGACTCCGGACCCTTGTCTTTTGAACCCACGCCTTATGGATTTCGGCCTGGCCAAGCGCGATGAGGCTGACATCGTCATGACGTTGGAAGGTCAAGTGTTGGGCACGCCGGCCTACATGAGCCCGGAGCAGGCCCGGGGCGATGTGCACGCAGTGGACGGCCGCGCCGACGTTTACAGTCTGGGAGTGTTGCTTTATCAACTGCTGACCGGCGAACTGCCGTTTCGCGGCACGAAGCCCATGGTGTTGCACCAGGTCTTGCACGAGGAGCCGCAGCCGCCGCGCCGACTCAATGACCGGATGCCGCGCGACATCGAAACGATTTGTCTTAAGGCCATGGCCAAAGAGCCGCCGCGGCGCTACCAGTCCGCTCGGGAGCTGGCCGACGATTTGCGCCGGTTTGCAAGAAGCGAGCCGATTCTCGCACGGCCTGCCGGACGCGTTGAAAGATCCTGGCGCTGGTGCCGGCGCAACCCGGCGCTGGCCAGTCTGACCGCGTTGGTTGTCCTGCTGCTTCTGGGCGGCACGAGCGTCTCGACTTACTTTGCAATCACCGCCACGCGCGAACGGGACCGCGCCGACGCCAAGGCGACGGAAGCCCAGGACAATGCCCGCAAAGCCACCGCCGAAAAGGAGAGAGCCGATCAGAACGCTCAGGAAGCCAAGGGCCATGCCGCCGACGCGCTGGCGAATCTCTATGTCGTGCGGACCAACGCGATTCAAATGGCTTGGGAAAGCGGCAATGTGGATCTGGTGCGTGATCTCTTGGAATTGACGCGCAATTCCGCAGCCCAGAAGGAAGTCACGCACGGCTGGGAATGGAATTACCATTGGCGACTTTGCCACGACGAGCTGCACGTGTTGCCGGCCGGCGGGCACATCGACTGCGTCGCGTTCAGTCCGGACGGTCGCTGGCTTGCCTCAGCCGGCGAAACGGTGAAAATCTGGGACACGGTCATCGGTCAAGAAGTGCGTTCTCTCGAGAATCATGGCTGGGTGGACACCGTCACGTTCAGCCCGGACGGCGCGCGGCTGGCCACGGCGGGATCGGTGTTGCGGGTCTGGGACGCCGCGACTGGGCAGGAGTTGCTCCGGCTCCAGGGCCACAAGGGTTTTCATCAATGGGTGCTTTTTACTCCCGACGGCACACGCCTCGTTTCGGCTGGTGAGGACAAGACCGTCAAGATTTGGGACGCTGCCACGGGAAAAGAGTTGCGGACCTTGAGCGGCCATACCAAAGAAGTCCGTTGCCTGGCGATCAGCCCCGACGGCAAGCGGCTGGCCTCGGGCAGCGCCGACCAGACGATCAAGATCTGGGACATTCAAGGCAAGGGCGAGCCGATTACTCTTGCGGGCCATACCGCCGCCCTCAATTGTGTGACTTTCAACCACGACGGCACTCGGCTCGCTTCCGCGTCCAAGGACTGGACGGCAAAGGTTTGGGATCTCGGCAGCCGGCAGGAATTGCGCACCTATCGCGGCCACACGTCGGAGGTGCGCGCCTTGGCATACAGTCCCGACGGAAAATGGCTCGCCAGCGGCGGACATGATCGCGTCGTGCGCGTCTGGGAGGAAGCCACGGGCGCTGACAAGTTTGTTTTTTTCGGCCACAGCCGCGGCATCTACAGCGTCGCTTGGAATGTCGACGGCACTCGACTTGCCTCGGCCGCACCCGACGCGACTGTACGCATTTGGGATACGACACGCAGCCTCGGACCTCTGCTCCTTGCAGCACATACGGATCAGGTTCGCGCCGTGGCCTTTAGCGCGGATGGTCAACGGCTTGCTTCCGTGGGCTTGGACGGCAGAATCCTCCTATGGGACGTGCTGACCGGCAAAGAAATGGCGCGCGCGAAAATGCCGATGGGTGTTTTGGGCATCGCCCTCAGTCCTGACGGGCAGCATGTTGCCATTGCCGGTGGCGAAGGCAGCGTGGCTGTTTGGGACGGCAACCTCAAAAAGCAGCATTGGCTGGTCAAAGGACATGCCAGCTGGCTCGCCAGCGTGACCTTCAGCCCCGACGGACGCCGGCTGGCCTCTGGAGGGCGTGACGGGCTCATCAAGATTTGGGATGTTGCCAACGCCAAAGAGCTGCAGGTTCTCAAAGGACATGCGAATGAAATCACAGGGCTCGCTTTTGTCGCGGATGGCGCTGGCCTCGTCTCCGGCAGCGATGACGCGACCATCAAGATCTGGGACCTGGCGGCCGGAACAGCCTCGAAGACGTTGAAGGGGCATACGCGCGGCATCACCGGCATTGCGCTGCCGAAGGACGAGACACTGTTGGCGTCGGCGAGCAGCGATCACACCATCAAGATTTGGGATTTAGCCGCCGGCAAGGAACCTAAGACTTTGAAAGGTCACAGCGATACTGTCTGGGATGTGGCGTTTTCTCCGGATGGCACGCGCTTGGCGAGCGCCGGCTGGGACCACAGCGTTCGCCTTTGGGACGTGGCCAGCGGTCTGGAATTGCTGCAACTCAAAGCGCACAAGGACCGCGTGCTGGGCGTCGCCTTCAGCCCCGATGGCCAGCGCCTCGCGACCGCGGGCGGCACGGACCAAAGCGTGCGGCTTTGGGACGGCCGGCCCTGGACCAGCGCGTCCGCCCCGGAGCGCGCGGCCGTCGCCCTGCTCGGCCACCTTTTCGTGCAGCCGCTCGCCAAGGCGGACGTCATCGAGTCGGTGCAAAGTTCGCCGCTCATGAGTTCCGCGACTCGACAAGCGGCACTGGCCTCGGTAGAGCGTTTTCGCGAAGAATCGAATCCGGACCGCTATCACGAAGCCGCACGGCAAATCGTCCGCCGGCCTTTGGCGCCCGCGCTATTGCACCAGCAAGCGCTGCGGCAAGCCCGCACGGCCTTTCGCCTGGCGCCTGAAAAAACCACGTTCCTGACAACGCTCGGCATCGCACAGTATCGGCTCGGCCAATTCCCAGACGCCTTGACGACGCTGCAGCGCGCCGACAAGCTCCACCAGGGCGATCCAGCCGATGTGGCTTTTCTCGCGCTCTGCTACCATCGCTTGGGTCAAACGGATAAAGCACAAGAGACGCTGCAGCGGCTTCGTCAAATCCTTGACGAGGAGCAATGGCGGAACGACGCCGAAGCGCTGGAGTTTCTGCGCGAAGCGGATAGCGTGATGATAAGGATGCCGCCGTAATCGGTTCAAACGCGTTGTGCCAGCGCCTGGTCCTTGCGCTCTTGTGCTTCGTTGTTGTATTTGAAATAGTTGTCCCACGCGTAGTCCAGGTTTTCCAGCGCCCGGTCGATCGGCACGGCGGCGTAGCGGTCGCCGTGCTTGGTGACGAGATGGAGCCGTTCCAGTTTGGCCAAGGCGTCTTCGATTTCGAAATCGACTTTGATGTTGGCTAGCTTTTCCAATTCCAACTCGACGTAGTCGTCGAGCGACGAGGCGGTCCAGCCTTGTGTGCCGGCGTAACGCCACAAGTAGAAGTAACCGAGCAATGCCTCGCGGCTTTCCTGCTCTTCCGCTTCGTCCAGAAGATGCGTCAACACGCCGGAGTTATTGTCTAGGTTTTGGTAATAGAGGTTGGTCGTGAGTTGGAGGTTGACTGCATTCTTGGTGCTCTGGTAGCCGAAGTATTGGCGGTAACCGTAACCGAGAACTGCCAAGAGCGGTCCCCAAAAGAACATGATGCCGCCGGCGATCACCGCGGTCAGTTCGGTAACGATTTTCCAGGTGATGAGAGCCAATCCGCCTAAGAACGAACCGCCCAGCTTCAAGCGCGAGGAGTTCGGCATGCGCATGCGCGCCCCCGGCAGCAGCATCTCGGCATCCATGCGCGGAATGTCCTTGAAGATTTTCAGAAACACGTCTTTGGTATCGACCGTTCGCGGCAGGCGCTTGCTCGGCTTTAGTTTGACCATGAGCACCAGCCGCTGATAGACGGCCATGCGGATGGATTCTTTCTTCCACAGCTTCCACCACAGGCGCCGGCTGCGCTCGGCCGTGTACTCGCCGCGGGCGAAGCCGGCCAGCTTTTCGAAAATGCCGAAATCCACGTCCATGTTCAGGCCCCACTCGGTCACTTCCTTGGTTGCCTTTTGAAAATCCTGCGGACCGAGCCGCTTGAAGTTGGCTCGCTCCATGAGCGTGACGAAGCGATTGAACAGGTGTTCGAGCTGCTCCAGACGCTCTTGCTGACTGAGTTGCCGCAGCGTTTTGGTCGTGGCATCGGGATTAAACGGCGCGTATTCGTTCTTGAGCTCTTCCAGAAGGTGATGGTATTCGAAATGGAATGTGGCCGCGAGCAATGTGCTTAGCTGGCGAAACGGATCGGCGTCCTTGGGCGCAAGCCCGCGGCACAAGAGCTCGACAAGGTCGCTTTTGCGAATCGGGATGTAGTGTTCCCGGTCCTGATATTCGGCCATGGTGTCGCTCCTTGGTCCCGGCTTCGGAGCGGGACCTGGGCGAAGGTCCGGCCCGGCAGGCCGGACCTACTTGGGTAATTCGTGGGAGGGATTGTAGCATTTGAGCAGCAGACAGCGAAGAGTCTGCAAGGGATTTTCCGTGCGCGAATCGATAAATCAAAAAGGAATATCTTCTTCGGACCTTCGTCGTTTCGGCGGCGTCGGCCTAAGCGCGAAGCCCATCGCGCCAGGCTTGTCGAATTCCCGGCTCGAGGGATGCTGATCCTCGAGCGTGCGCAAGAGTGTGATCGTTTCTTCCAATCGATTGCCCAAACATGCCACACTGATCACCAATTCCGCCAGCGCCGCGAACGAGAGGCCTTCGGTAAGCTCGACCCAGCGCTGCAATTCGCCGGTCTTCGCCAAATCGGGCAGCTTCCGTTCCAAATAGGTTCGACGCATCGACGCGGTCGGCGATTCGATCTTGATGATGCGGTCGAAGCGGCGCGGCCGCGACACGATGCGGCGGTCCAGGCGCTCCGGATAGTTCGTGGTGGCGATGTTGATGACTTTGTTGATCTGGTGTGAGCCGTCGAGCCAGGCCAAAAGCTCGCTGTCGCCGTGCATCTCGATGATGGCGTCGATGTCCTCGAACACGCATACCAGCGGGCGGTGCGGCTCGATCTTACGGAACAACTCCATGCCGCGCGTGAGGAACCCGGGATGATCGCAGAAGATGGCGACTTGTCCCTTGGCGACGACACGATGAACCACTTGGTGAACGACGGAGCTTTTTCCAGAGCCTTGCGGGCCGTAGAGCAGATAGCCGCGACGGTGCAGATAGCCGTAGCGCTGGAATGTCTCACCCAAGGTCCAAAAGGTTTGGATTTCCTCGAGTATTTTGCCGGGCAAGCTGTCGGCGAAGTCAATGAGATCGTCCACCTGCAGGTCGCGCTGGTGAATTTGCACTTCGCCGTACTGGCTCAAGGTGACGCTATAGGCGCCTGAGGGAAGCTGTCGCGCCGTGGTGCCGCACACTTCGAAAATGCCGGCCTGCACGACCTTCCACTGGATGGGCCGGTTGACCAACTCGCTTTCGGGTGCATCCTCGCGCTCGTAGACGGGGTTCTCTTGGCGCGGCTTGGCGGCATGATGGTTGTTGTTGTTGTCGTTATGGGAGCACTCGGTGCCGAAATCATTGAGGTCCATGGAAGCTCCGGGGGAGGCAGGTCCAAGCAGGCTAGTGTATTGTATAGCGGATCGGCCTAAATCATCCGTCGATTGCTCATTCAAGCGTTGGAAAGCGACTCAATTGATGCGGAGAGCAATCGGGGCACGAGTGGAACCTGTCGTCCGCCGCCGGCATGTTGAACCGGTGTCGGAGCCGGAGGCGCACGCCGCGAGAAATGGTCTGTCGAAAAAACTAACACTACCGAAGTTTTACTCAATCGCGGGCCACTTTCCTTTTCTTCTTCTTGCGCGGTCGGTCTTCTTCTTCTTCGTCTTCATCATTGGACGAGCCGCTCATCAGCCAGAATACCGCACCGGCGGCCACTACCAGCACACCGACGCCCGCGACAAGCCAAACCCAGATGGGCACGCCGCCGGATGCTTGTGCGACGGGCGCGGCCGCGACCGGCGGTTGCACCACTGGCGGTGTCACGGGCGGCGCGACCGGCGGCGTCTCCGGTTGCAGTGGAGGCGTGATCGGCTCGTTCAGAATGGGGTTGTTGGCTGGATTGTTGGCCGCTGCCACGACAGGCGGTTTCTCTTCCTTGACGCGCGGCGGCGGCGCCTTCTTGACGCCGATCTTTAGCGCAATTTCCTTGTTCAAATCCTGAGCCGCTTGAATGGGAATGGCGTTGCCGAGGTCCCGGGCCAGGTTGGCGCGCTTGAGAAACAGCAACGCAAGGCAGGTGTCGAGCGTTGAATCGGAACCCGGATAGCCGCTCCCTTCCCAATGACCCTGCGGCTTCTGATTGGCAACCAGGATCTCGCAGC
>JAKEHV010000206.1 GCA_022614915.1 Gemmataceae bacterium
CCGATGGGCGTGGAACTGTCGGACATATTTGTGGGCCTGACGCCGCGGGCACGATGGCAAAAAGCCAAAACGCAAACCGAGCTGACGGAACTCATACAGAAAGAGATTCGGCCATTCTTGGGACCGCGTTTTTCTTTCACGCAGCCGATCAAGCTGCGGATGGATGAAATGACCGCGGGCGTTCGCGCCGACCTCGCCGTCAAGCTGTTCGGCGACGACATCAAAACGCTGCAAAATAAGGCCAAGGAAATCGAGAAAGTGCTGCGCTCCATCGACGGCAACGCCGACCTTTTCATCGAGCCATTGACCGGGCTGCCGCTTTTGCAAATCAAGGCCAAGCAAAACGAGCTTGCCCGGCACGGCGTGCCGGCGAGCGAGGTGATGGAGTTGGTCGAGGCGCTGGGCGGAGCGCGGATTAGTGAAGTCGTCGACGGCCAATTCCGTTTTCCCTTGGTCGTGCGCCTGCCGGAGCAATATCGCGGCACGGTGGGATCGGCCGACGACGCCAAGCAATTGATGGAGAATCTTCCCGTCATCACGGCCAAGGGCGAGCGCCTGCCCTTGTCGCGGCTGGCAGACGTGAGCGTGATAGAAGACAGTCCTTCGACGATCACGCGCGAATGGAGCCAGCGCCGCATCACGGTGACTTGTAACGTGCGCGGCCGCGATCTTGGCAGTTTCGTCGCGGAAGCGGACGAGAAGTTGAAAGCGGCCGTAGCCATGCCGTCGTCGCGCTATCACCTGGAACTGGGCGGCCAATGGGAACACCTCCTCAGTGCCCGCAAACGGCTATTGATTGTCGTTCCACTCGCCGTACTGCTTATTGGCAGTCTGCTCTATCTGACCTACGGCAATTTCGTCGACATGTTGCGCGTCATCACGGGTGTTCCATTCGGCGCCGTGGGCGGCATTATCGCACTGTGGATTCGCGACATGCCTTTCTCCATTTCCGCAGCCATCGGCTTCATCGCCATGTCCGGGGTCGCTGTGCTCGACGACATGATTCTGGTGTCGTACATTCGGCAACTGCGCCGCAAGGGACTGCCTTTGGACGAAGCGGTCCGGCAAGCCGCCGTGACCCGGTTGCGGCCTGTCTTGATGACGACGCTTGTGGCCAGCCTGGGCTTTGTGCCGATGGCATTCAGCACGGGCGTGGGCGCGGAAGTGCAGCGGCCGCTGGCCACAGTAGTCATCGGCGGCGTGATCAGCGCCATGGTGATGTCGCTGTTTGTCGTGCGCGTTTTGTACGTGATCTTTAGGTCGCCTTTGGATAAGGATGAGAAGGAGGCGCTGGCCGCGCCACACTAGCCCGACGCGCTAGCGAGGGCGGACGGGTTGCCCGCGAGGAAGTCAATTCCCACCAGGCATTCCTCGCAGGATCATGCAAAGGGATTCATTTCCCTCGGGCGACGCGTGCGCCCTCGCTAGCGCGTCGGGCTAGTCTTGCGCACTTTCCATAATTGGTAAGTATCTATTCGACGAAGGAGGAAACGATGAAGTTCACACACTGGGCCAGTTGCATGCTGATGTTCGCCGTTGCCGCCGTGCTCGTGTCCGCCTCGGGCTGCGCCAAGGAGCCGCCCAAGAAGTCGGGCAACGGCGGCAAAGTGGAAATCGCGAAGGGAGAACACGAACATGGAGAATGGTGGTGCGCTGCGCACGGCATCCCGGAGGATATTTGCAGTCTGTGCAACGCCGACTACGCCGCCAAGTGCAAGAAGGATGGCGACTGGTGCAATATTCACGACCGCGCGCAATCGCAGTGCTTCAAATGCGATCCAAGCAAATACGCCCAGTTCGAGAAAATGTACGAAAACAAGTACGGCAAGAAACCGGAACCGCCGCCGGAAAGCGAGTTCAAAAAGTAAACGCCAAAGCCGCTGCGGCGGCACAGCATATTTTCCTGTGCCGCTGCCACGAATTGGATCGAATTTTTGCGCGAAATGGACCGCGGTTTGCAGGATAAATGCTAAATGTGGGGAAGAAATTCGTTACAGGAGGACAGCCATGTTTAGCACCAAGAGTTTCTTCTGGAGCGCTGTGATCACGTTGGCCGCCCTGTTTGCGTTCGCGAGCCAAGTTGAGGCGCTGCGCGGTCACGGTCATGGCCACGGGTACGGTCATGGCCACGGAGGTCACGGATCGTTCGGTATCTACTTTGGGCTGGGATATCCCGCTTTCGGCTATTCGAGTTATTACTCGCCGTACTGGTATTCGCGCTACTTTTCACCGTTCGGTTACTCGAGTTACTTCAATTGGCTGGAGCCGGCGTACATCGTTGAAGACTCCGCAATTGCGCCCCCGGGATATGTTGTTGGCAACGGCGTAGTTGCGCCGGCGCAACCAAACGTTTTTGCAGGCAATTATTGCCGCGTGCTCGTGCGACTGCCGGACCCCGACGCGGAAGTCTGGCTCGAAGGAAACAAGACCAACAGCCGCGGAATGACGCGCGTCTACGAGACGCCGGAGTTGGAGCCCGGCTCTTCGTACAGCTACACGATCCGAGCATCCTGGGTTCAGAATGGCCGACCTGTAACGGAAGAGCGGCGGGTGAGCCTGACGGCCGGGAGAACTGTCGTGGCCGATTTCAATCAACCACCGCCGGCGGAAAAAATCCCGGCGCCATCCAAATGAGTCCAGCGGACTTCCACTGGCCCGGTTGGAGTTGTTCGCCAAGCCTCAGTAAGGCAACCAAGATAGTTCGGTGCGCGCGGCAGGGATTCCTGCCGCTCGCCCCGAAGGGAGTTTTTGGTTGCTAGGTGTCGGGCCATCTCGATATACTCCTATCAAGGATCTGGTTTGAGAGGACACCGATGTTGCCCAATACACGCCGATTTCGTTGGAGTTTGCTGGGCGCGCTCGTGTTGCCGACGGCCGTTGTGCTCGCGGCCGGCTCGCTGCAGGCGCAGATCTTTCGGCCGCCGCCGCCACCAAAGCCTTTTGTGCCGCCGCCGGTACCCAAGTTCACGCCGCCCACAATGCCCAAGACAGTGCTGCCGCCCCACTTCACGAACCCGCCTTTGATCCCACCGCCCAACATTCATAATCCCAAGACGACGATCAATATTCCGACCATTGAGCGCGTATGGCAGTGCACGGGTTGCCGGGGCGAATTGGGACGCGGCGCCTTTCCGCCGAATCAATGCCCGCATTGCGGCGCGCGGATCATTAATGGCATCGGCGGACCCAACACGCCGATCAACCCAGGAGGTAATCCGCCCTTCAACCCGCCCGTGTTTCTGCCCAACCCGCCGATGAATCCGTTGGAAGTCAACGCCCAAGAGAATCCGCCGCTCGAACAGCCGCCGCCAAACCCGCCCATGGAAGTCCAACCGCCGCCCTTCAACCCTGTCGGTTTTCCGGTCGGACAAAACGTAGTGAATCCGCCTCAGGAAGCCGACGGTGTCAACGGTTACCTCATCCTTGGAGTCGTGGTGGGCGGTTTGATGATCGTGGGAATGGTGATTGGCGCGATCAAAGCCGCTCGATTGTAGGATAGGATTCCGTTCCTGTCCGTTCGGAAGAGGATGGCGCCGCAGGCGCTTTGGTCAGGAGCGGAATCCTAACCTGCGCGGTTCAAAACATAAGGGGAAAGGAACCGTAGGGCGTCGCCCTGCAATTCCCTTCCCCTGATTGAATTCATTGAAGGTGTCAGGCTATCCTTTTGCGGCCACAGCTGGTGCATTGGCAACCACAGCGGCGGGCCGGTCGGTCAGCAATTCTTGTCGGAAAATGGGGACGTCGCGGGGCGCCTCGATGCCCAAACGAATCTTGCCCCGGTCAATATCCACGACCGTGATGCAGATGTTGTCGCTGATGTAGATTTTCTCACCGAGTTTACGGCTCAGAACCAACATGTCGCTACCCTCCTTCGAGCGATGCCGATTTAGTAAGCTTCCCAATTCTACCGCACAATGGGGAAGAAATCAGCGGGTCAGGCCTGCTTTTTCCCTCAGGCACGGGATTTGAGGTTGCAATTTCGATACCAAGTGCAATGCCGCCACGACCGCGCTCTGATGGTCCAACCGAACCCCTTAAGTCATCGCGTCTTTCGACCTTGAATCCAAATTGGGATTTTTCGAAAAGAAAACGCTCTTTACGCGGAGTGGAGATCAATTTTACACTAGTTGTCTCCTTTTGGCTCAAGGGACAGTCGGTGTTGCGCCATAAGTTTACACCGCGCGGTTGACTCTTTTGCCTGTCTTGCCAAGGCGCTAACCTCGTCCGTAGCCGAATTCGTGAGACTTCGGCATCCACTCCCGAAGTCTAACGACTTCGGCTACCAGTGAAGGGACCATGCAGTCGCTTTTTGGATGTTTGGATTTCGGCGCGTCGTCGTTGTGGCCGACTGGGACGGTGCCCCCTCCGACTACGATTGAGGGCCGGCGCGCGCCCGAGTTGTCCAAACAAGTGCGCCTCTTGTGCCCGCGGCGGCCCGGCGTTTACGGCATGGTCGATTGTCACGGCGACCTCGTCTATATCGGCAAGGCCAAAAACCTGCGTAGCCGGCTGCTGTCGTATTTCCGGCCCAAGAGCCGCGACCGCCGATCGGCACGGATCATCAGAAGGACCAAGGGCATTGCCTGGGAACACAGCCCTTGCGAATTCTTTGCTCTCTTACGTGAATTGGAACTGATCCGGCGCTGGCGGCCGAGCCGAAACGTCGCCGGCCAACCGCTGCGCCGCCAGCATGGCTACGTGACATTGGGCCGCGCTCCGGCGCCTTACGTGCATCTTTCAAGGAAGCCCGTAGGACAGGTTTCCAGCCTGTCTGCGTCGTTTGGTCCGGTGCGCGTGGGAGTACGGGTTTTGCAGGCGCTGCGGCATTTGAACGATTGGTTCGGCCTGCGCGATTGTCCGCAGCCGCAGCAAATGCTGTTTCGTGTTGACGGTGTTGCACCCGGAACCGCTGCCTGCCTGCGCCATGAGCTAGGCGCCTGCCTGGGGCCCTGCGCCGCTTTGTGCACCCAGGAGCACTATGACGCACAGGCGCACCGCGCCTGGCGGTTCCTCGAAGGCGAGGACGACGGACCGCTCTTGGAACTCGACAGCGCCATGCAAGAAGCAGCCGCGACACAGCGCTACGAGCAAGCCGCGCAGTTGCGCGATCGGCGCGAAAGCCTCGCCTGGCTTCGGCAACAGCTCGAGCGCGTGCGCGAGGCACGCGAAAGGTTCTCCTTTGTCTACCAAGTCTCGGACCAGGAAGGCAAACGCCTCTGGTTTCTGATTCACGCCGGCCGGCCGCTTCACTGTCTATTGCCGCCGACGGATGGCGCGTCCAAGCAGAATGCCCGAAAGCTGCTGCGCTCCGTGTTTATGGAAAACGACGACGATCTTGCGCCGTATGAATATGCCGATAGCACCGCGCTAGTGCTCGCGTGGTTTCGCAAGCACCCAAAGGAATGGAAGAAGACGCTGCAACCCGCCCAGGCCCTGGCGCGGTGCGCGGGTTAGGTCGAATCTGCAGAGTGCGACTCATGCGCACCTTTTTGTTATTGGTCGCCGGATTCATCCTGGGGATCGGTCATCTTGTGGGTTGGAGCTTGAACTTCTTCTGCGTTTACCTTCTAAAGCTCCCCATGGTGGATTTCTCGCTCTTGCTCATTCTCGGCTGCCTCTTGCGACTTTTTCCAGTCGGCAAGAATTTCTCAGCGGATGGGCAAAATCAAGGGCTGCAACAAGGCCAAATACGCAATAGCTAAGCTGAGCGCCAGCATCGCCAGAAAAAGCAGCCAGACGAACCAAGTTCCCTTTGGCTGGTGCGGGGCCGCCGGCATGGTCGAAACGCCCATGGGCACGTCGTAAGGACTCGGCGCGGCGGGCGGCAGGTGCGTGCGGCGGCCGGGGTTCGGGGGCACAACATAAGTAGGCGGGCGCGGCGGCTCGTTCTTGATCGGAAAGACGGCCGGCTCCGCCGGCGCTTCCGAAGAAAAACCGCTGCCCGACAGCGCCAACAGGATCTTCTCCGCGTCCTCAGGCGGAAAGCGACGCCTTAAGTCCGCCAGAAAATCTTCCACATCGGCGGAACGCGCGGCCTCGGCGAAGGACGAAAACGGCCTTAAGAGATGGTGCGGGCTGAATTGCAACAGCCGTTTGCGCAGGCGTTCGGCTTCATCGGGACGGCCGACGGCAAAAGCGGCGTCGGCTGCCAAGGCCAAGAACCAGTCGCGCTGCCGGGCCTCGCGCTTGCGGTCGCACTGGTCCGCCAGTTCTTCGTACAGCTGCTGCAACGTTTCCGGCATGAAGGCGCGCATGACTATCCGATAGAATAATCATTTCAAAAATGAAAGCCAATGACATGTTGAGCGATAACACGCCTGTGTTGGCCGGCGTCCGCGTGCTCGACGCTTCGCGCGTGCTGGCCGGTCCTTTTTGCGGCCAAATCCTCGGCGACCTCGGCGCGGAAGTGATCAAGATCGAACGGCCGGGCCAGGGCGATGAGACACGCACTTGGGGACCGCCGTTCCTAAGTCCTCCCCTCGCCCCTGGGGGGAGAGGGGTTGCGGGTGAGGGGCCCCTGAGCGCATATTACCTTTCTTGCAATCGCAACAAGAAAGGACTTACGCTTGACCTTTCGAAGCCGAAAGGGGTGGATGTCTTTTATCGCCTCTTGGAAAAGTCCGATATCTTGCTCGAAAACTTTCGTCCCGACAGTGCGGCCAAGCTCGGACTGATCCCGGAGAAAATGCTCGAGCGCAATCCGCGCCTCATCATTTGCTCCATTTCCGGGTTTGGCCGAACCGGACCTATGAAGGACCTACCGGGCTACGATTTCGCCATCCAAGGATTATCCGGCCTCATGAGCATCACCGGTCCGGCCGAGGGGCCGCCGTCGAAAGTGGGCGTGGCGGTCACGGACGTCCTGACCGGGCTGTACGGCGCCGTCGCCGTTCTGGCCTGCCTGCATGCGCGCAAGCTATCGGGCCACGGCTATCACATCGACCTCGCCTTGCTCGATTGCGCAGTCGCCGCTCAGGTCAATGTCGCGCAAGCGTATCTGACCAGCGGCCAGGTCCCGCCGCGACAGGGCAACGCGCATTTGCAAATCGTTCCGTATCAGGCTTTTCAGACCGCGGACGACTGGTTGATCTTGGCTGTGGGCAACGACGGACAGTTTCAGCGTTTTTGCAAAGCCGCCGGCCGCGAGGACCTGGCTAAGGATGAGCGCTTTGCGACGAACAGCGAACGCGTCCGCCATCGGGAAGACTTGATACCGATCATCGCGTCACTTCTGAAAACGCGGACTGCCGACGAGTGGCAAAAGCTGCTATTGGAAGCCGAGGTGCCACACGCTCCGGTGTGGAACTACCAACAACTCTTCGAGCATCCGCAGGCTCAAGCGCGCGGCCTGCGCGTCACGGTCCGCGCTCCCGACGGCAAGCCGGTCGACCTCGTCGGTTCGCCGTTCCAGATCGACGGCGCTACGTTGCCGACGCCGGCCATGCCGCCGGGCCTGGGACAAGACACGGAAACGATTTTGACTCAAGTTTTGGGGCTGGACGCCCGCACGATCGAGCAACTCAAGCAACAAAGGGTCATTTGAACGTCGCCTCTTGCACTTTTTCCAAGGCGGATTGCATGCAATTCCATGCGCAGCGCCGGTAAAGTCTTTGCCCTTTTTCCAGTACACGCCGGCAGCAGATCCTCGCGTTTGCAGCGCAGCATTGCCAAAGCATTGACGGATCGAGTCTTAGGACAATTCGCATGCCAATGCCCTTTAGCGGTATGAGGCTTGCTTTTGATTTTGCCGTCCGTCAAGCAGTGCCATTACTCCGGAGGACATAGCCCATGCGTGTCGAATTAAACTGCTCCGAATGTTCGTGCCGATTTGTCGCCGCCCCGCAAGCAACGTGGGAAGACCTGCGCGCCCAGATGTGGGAACAGGGGCCGACCTTTGCTCTGGGCGACGGCGCGACCTTCGAAGACATCATCTTCAATACTTTGGCCGAGCGCGGCGCGATCCGCTGCCCTCAATGCGGCGATCCGGTCGCCGTCAACGAGGAAAGCCTCGGGCAAATGGCACTCGAGATGCTCGCCGCGTTTTGACGATCCGAGCTGAGTCCGTGAGGAGGCGGTGTTGTTCGGAGCCGCGCCCGTGAGGAAGCGGAGCGTCTCCGGCAGCACCCGCTTCCTTACGGGCGCGGCTCGGACATTCGCAGCGCGACTCGGCAGTCGCAGCGCGACTCGGCATTCGCGGCTTGACTAACGCGCTGGTTGTGCGGACACTCAAAGGACCGCTCGACGCGGTCCAATGAGGAGTCGGCATGTCGTACCGCAATAGTATTGTGTCGTTGATTCTGGTTTGTGTCCTGGCCTGCACGAGCGCCGCTCAAGAGATGCTCGATCTCGTCCCCGCCGACGCGGGCGCGGCCATACTCTTGCGCAATCCCAGCGAGCTCAAAAAGAAAGGCGACAAGTTCTTCGACGACCTGGCCCTCAACGTCCCCATTCGCCCCTCCGAGGCCTTTGACCAACTGCTTGGCTTTCTCGGCATCGGCGGCGGCCTCGACGACACCGCGCCGGGGGGCGTCATTGTTTTGCGCCCGGATAAAAAAGCCGGCGATGTCGGCGACTTCCTTCGTGACATCGAAAACCTGATCTACGTGCCGCTGCCCATGTCCGACAAAGCGCGCATGGCCGGCAACTTCGGCCTGAAGGAAGCTGACCTGCAAGAAGGGAAAATCCTTGCGCTGCCCCGCGATCGCATGATCGGCAAGGCGGCCCTGGTGCAGGGCAAGCACTTGCTTTTAGCCGAGCGCGAAGCGCCGTTGCGGCGCGCGCTGGCATCGAAGCCGCTGTCGGCGGAGTTCGCCAAAACCGATCGCGCCACCTGGAACGGCGCCGATGTCTTGATCCACTTCGATCCACGTCCCTTCGGTGCGACCTGGGCGGTCGCCTTGGATGCCGCCGTGATGCATTTCCATAAAGCCGGCGATCCGCAGGAGCAAAAGCTCTTGGACCAATTGAGCCGCAGTTTGGGCCAGGTGCGCGGCACGCTGGGCGCCATCCGCCTGGACGACGGAATCCAATTGCAAATCGCCGCGCTATTGGAAAAAGACGCCCCCGACGCGCGGGCCTTTCTGAAGCTGATTCGCGACGGGGCGCGGCCTACCGATTTGCGCGGCCTGCCGGCGGGCCGCGTGGTCCTCGCACAAGCGTTGGGGGGCGGCGGCGACGCCAACGGCATTCTCGCCAAAGTCATCTTCGATTCGGCGTTGCGCGCATTCCTTGAGCCCGGTCGATTCGTCTCCGCCGTCGACCGCCCCGCCTTCGCCGGCGTCTTCGGCGAAATCTGGAGGCAATTGCGCGGCAGCCGTTTGGCCGTCTACCTGACGCGCGACGAAAGCAAGCTTGGCCTTTTCAGCGCCGTGGCCATCCTAGACACGGAAGACGCCCAAAAACTGCTCGGCGTCGTCCGGCTGCTTGCCGGGATCGCGCAGGGATCGGCGGACGACCTGGTCAAGAAGGCGAAGAGTGAAAACGTCGATATCGAACAGCTCGTCCGCGACCTGGGCGATCCCATTTATCGCGTGCGCGAATCGGCCAACGTCAAGCTGCGCCTCGTCGGCGAACCCGCGCTGCCCTGCCTGGAAAAAGTCATCGGCAAGGCCGACTTGGAAACCTCGCGGCGGGCGCAACGCCTCTACGGCCAAATCTCCGAAGTCGCCGCCCAGCGTCGTAAGGAGCTGTTGGCGAAGGACCTGCCCAAGTTTGTGCGGCCGACCTTTGCTTTTATTCCCAAAGCGGAAACCCGCGCCGATGTGCCCGTCGACGTCATTCACATCCGCTTGTCCGAGCGCGACCGGCTTATCGCCAAGCAAATGGAGCAGCTGCTCGGCCCGGAGTGGGACCGGCTGCGTGTGGCCGTGCAAGGCAACCAGGTCGCGGTCTTGCTCGGTTCGGAAGTGGAACTATTGGAAACGACGCTTGTCAATCTGCGCTCGGGAAAACCGGGCCTGGCCGAATCGCCCAACATGGGGCCGTTTGCCAAGAAGTCCGGCCACCATGTGCAGTTGCACGTTTCGCTCGACGCGCTGGCGGGCTTAATCACGCCGCGCAACACGCCGATCCAACCAGGCCGGCTCACGTCCTTTGGCCTTTCATTCGAAGAAGAGCGGGTTTACATGAACCTATGGGCGCCGCGCGAAGAGCTGAAAGCGCTGCTCAAGAACCAGTTTCAAAACTAGGCTGAACCCGTAATTCCGGCTAATTACCTACTAACAGCATACTAGCCAACGTTGAATGCCGTCTTCAATGCCGCCAAGGCTTCTTCTCCTCGTCGCTGATCGACGACCACGCTGACGCGCACTTCGCTGGTATTGATCATGCGGATATTGATGCCGCGCTCGGCAAGCGCGCCGAACATGCGCCGCGCGACACCGGTGTGCGTGCGCATGCCGATGCCCAGGACGAACAAGCGGGCAATGTGGGCGTCGGCGACGACCTGGGCCGGGGGATTGAGTTTTTGCGCAAAGGCGTGTGTTAGTGCTCCGGCGCGATCCAAGTCGGCGGCGGGAACGGAGAACGAAAGCTGCGCGCGCCCCGGCCCGGAGAGATTTTGCACAATCGTATCGACGACAATGCCCCCTTCGGCGACCGCCTGAAACACTTTCGAACAATTGCCGGGCTGATCGGGCAAATTGAAAACCGTGATCGTCCCCTGGTCCGTGCTGAGCTGCACGTCGCTGACCACGATGTCTTCCATGCTGGAAAGCTGTTGCGTGATGGCGGCCAGGTCGCGGCCATTGTCATCCAAGACGGCGGGCGCGCGCGCCGGGACAGCCGCCGGCGTCACGCCCACGGGAAGTCCCGCCCCGGCGCGCGGCTTATCGAGTTGAAACGTTTGGTGCACCGACCGCAACGCTTTGACCCCGTCCGACTTGTCCACGAGCACGGAGATTTTGATATCGCCCGTGGTGATCATCTTCATGTTGACGCCGGCGTCGGCCAAAGCGGCGAACATCCGCTCCGCCACTCCCGTGTGCGTCCGCATGCCGGTGCCGACGATCGATACCTTGCTGACTTCCTCCGCGTGCTCGACCGCAGCGCCTAACAAAGCCGCCAACGGCCGCACCACCGCCAGAGTATTGGGCAATTCGTTTTTGGTCACCGTGAAACCAATGCTCGCTTTGCCGCCCGAGCCGACGTTTTGGGCGATCATATCCACCGCGATGTTCTGCTCGGCGATGGCGGAGAAAATGCGATGGCTGATGCCGGGCTGGTCCGGCACGCCGACAATGCCGACGCGGGCTTCGTCTTTGACTATGGCTGCCCCGCACACCGGCACCTCGTGCATCCACTCCGACTCGGGCACGATCCACGTTCCCTCGGTGTCGGTGAAGGACGAACGGACTTGCAACGGCACGTCGAACTTCTTGGCGAACTCGATGCTGCGCGAATGCATCACGCCCGCGCCCACGCTGGCGAGCTCCAGCATCTCGTCGTAGCTGATCGCGTCGAGCTTGCGAGCCTCCGGCACTATCCGCGGATCAGTCGTGTATACCCCATCCACATCCGTATAAATCTCACACCCAACTCCCGACCCCTGCCCCCTGTCCCCTGATTCCTGACTGATCCCTGACTCCTGCCCCCTATGCTTCATCACCGCCGCCAGCGCCACCGCCGTCGTGTCCGAGCCGCCGCGGCCCAGCGTGGTGATGTTGTAATCTTCGTCGATGCCTTGGAAGCCGGCGACGATGACGATCTTGCCTTCGTCTAATGCTTGCCGCATTCGCTGGGTGGAGATGTTCTTGATGCGGGCCTTGGTGTGGTAGCTGTCGGTGACGATGCCGATCTGGGCGCCGGTGAAGCTGATGGCTTTTTCGCCCAGGGTCTGGATCGCCATGGCCATGAGCGCGATGGAGATTTGCTCGCCGGTTGCCAGGAGCATGTCCATCTCGCGGGCGGGGGGCCGGTCGGTGATCTCTTTGGCGAGTTCGATGAGTTCGTCGGTGGTGTCGCCGCGGGCGCTGACGACGACAATGACTTGGCTGCCGGCTTGTCTGGCGTTGATGGCCCGCCGGGCGGCCCGCATGATGCGCTCCGCGGTGGCGACGCTGGAACCGCCGAATTTTTGCACGACCAAAGGCACGCTGATGCTCCTGATTCGCTCGTCCATTCTCAAACTGACATGATAGTTTTGAGCCGTTCCGACATCTAGAAGACTAATGAAAACTTACTGACAACCTCATCAAGGCAGGAACAGCCTTCCCGTGCCGCGCAATGCTTCAATGCGAAGCAAGGAATCAAGCAGTTTTTCAATAACGCGCTCAGCATAGTCTCTGCTGGCTTGCAAGTGCGGCACATTGGCGATCGTGAACACTGGCAGGCTGGTAGGCGTATTGCGGGATTGAATTATCGCTTCGAGCGAATCCGCATCCTTCATGTTTCGGTTGTCTGTGATAAGTATCAGCTCTTCTTTCTGACAGGTGTCCCAGACTAACGAATCGAGGGCATTTGGCGCCAGGCCCACGTCGACAAAGCGAAGGTACGGCAATTGCAAATGATCCCAAAACAGCTTCCAGGGTTCGTCTCGCAAAAGGGAAACGAGCCAATCGACGTGGCCTTGGATGTTGACATCGGCGAGAATGCCCTTCACGTGGCCTCTCCGTTGGCCTCTTGACGCAAGCGCTGGGTGATGGCCAAACGCTCCGCGCGGGCTTCTTCCAGCACTTTTTCCACCCAAGCTGGGTTCTTGTTTTGCGCGCTGTGTTCTCGGATCAGGCGATCTTCTGCGTCAAGTTCTTGCCGATGCTCGTGATAATAGCGGTCGACGACCGCGATTTCCTCGGCTGTAAGCGCGGGAATCCAGCGAATGATGTCCTCGTAGGATTTTCCCGCCTGGAAATAAGGGACAAGGTCCTGTACGGTGACGCGGCTCGTCGAAAGCTGCGGCCCTCGCCCTCGATCGACGATTTCGATGATTTCAGTCTTCATGAGATTCAGTTGATTGGTTCACCAACTCATTCTAGGCTGGAACTCCGAAGAATGGCAGTCTAGACTGCACCGCGCCACTTTTCGCAAGCACGTTCAAAACGTGCTCCACAGGGTTGAGTTTGTCCTTGACTTGTCCCGCAAATTGGGCAAGTTTTGTTCATATCCCGCCTTTGCACTCCTCCTTTATCCCACCTGAGGAGTAACGAGAATGCAGCTTTCCCGCCTTGGCTGCACTGCGATTTGTGGCTTGATTCTGAGTTCCCCGCTTGTCAACGCGCAATCGTTGTCCGCGCGCATCGACCAGCTCGTCGCCGCCAAACCAGACTATGCGAAAAAAGCGGCAGCACGCTCCGCCGACAGCGAATTCGTCCGCCGCATTTACTTGGACCTCACCGGCGTCACTCCGAGCACGGTCGAAGCACGGTCCTTCCTAGCGGATTCAGCGACAGATAATCGCCAAAAGCTCATCGACAAGCTTCTGGCCAGCGATGGTTTTGTCCGCCACATGGTGGACACCTTCGATGTGTTGTGGATGGACCGCCGGGCCGACAAGCACGTCAAGCGCGGCGAGTGGGTCGAGTTTCTGCGGGCCTCGTTTGCCGCCAACAAGCCTTACGACGAACTCGTGTCGGAGATTCTGAGCGCGGACGGCAGCGATCCCAAAATGCGAGCCGCGGCGCGGTTCTATCTCGACCGAGAAGGCGAGCCGCACCTCATCACCAAAGACGTGAGCCGGCTTTTTCTCGGCATGAATCTGCAATGCGCCCAGTGCCACGACCATCCGCTCGTGGATGCGTACAAGCAGGACCATTACTACGGCATCTACGCGTTCCTCAATCGCAGCTTCCTATTTGCGGACAAAGGCGCGAAGGTGTCGATCTTCGCGGAAAAGGGCGAAGGCGACGTCTCGTATCAATCGGTATTCGTCGCCAAGGTGACTAAGAACACTGGGCCGCGAATCCCCGACCGGCCGCTTCTCGATGAGCCGAAGCTGGAAAAAGGCCAGGAATATGTAGTGCCCTATAAGGCGGGTGAGAAGCCGCAGCCCAAGTACAGCCGGCGGGCGCAGCTGGCCAAGGAGGTCACGTCGCCGGGCAATCCGCGCTTTGCCCGCGCCGCTGCCAATCGCTTCTGGTTCATGATGATGGGCCGCGGCATCGTGCAGCCGGTCGATCTCGATCACCAGGACAATCCGCCCTCGCACCCTGAACTGTTGGATTTGTTGGCCAAGGAATTCGCGGCTAAGAAGTTTGACATCCGCGCCTTAGTGAAGGAAATCGTCTTAAGTGAGACGTACCAGCGCTCGAGCGAGCCACTCAAGGGGCAAGAGGTCGAGCCAAGAGATTTCGCGGTCTATCCGCTCCGGCCGCAGGCGCCCGAACAATTGGCGCTGTCCATGATGCAGGCGACAGGCATGCTGGCAGTGGAGCGGAAAAAACTAGGCGCCAAGGCGACGGAAAAAGCGGTTTTCGAACAAGCCCAGAAAGCGGTGCAGACTTTCGTCGGCTTGTTCGGCAGTCCCGCCGGCGAGCCATTTGATCCAACGGCGTACGAGGCGACGCTGGCTCAATCGCTGTATCTGCGCAACGGCGACCTTATCCGCGATTGGCTGACGCCGCGGCCGGGCAGCTTGTCGCAACGGTTGGCGGATTTGAAGGAACCGGCGGCACTGGCGGAGGAGTTGTATCTGAGCGTGCTGACCAGGATGCCGACTGCCGAGGAGCACAAAGACGTGGCGGACTTCTTGGCCATGCGCGCGGACCGGCCAGCGGCAATTCAGGATCTCGTGTGGGCTTTGTTGACTTCCGCGGAGTTTCGATTCAACCATTAGGCCTGTTCGGCTAAGATACCGGAAGCAAAGTCAAAGGAACCGCGCATGAAAGTTGTCATTCAAATTGCTTCCAAGGACAAAGCGAAGGCTTGGGACATCCTTGTGCGACACTCTGCTGGCATCGCCCTGCGTAATCGGATATTCATCGTTTCACAAGAGGCTGCCCGAGCATTGAAGAAAGCACGGGTCAAATTCGACGTCATCGCTACCGATGGGGTTCTTGAGATTCCCAAAGGGGGCCTCGTTGGCAAAAGAATTTGAAATCTACGTACCAACGAATTACAACGATGGTTCGAAAGTCGAGCAAGAGAAACTGGACGATATTGGAGACAGGTTACTCGAATTCTTTGGAGGCGTGACCTACTTTCCTCAAGAAAACAAAGGCGTTTGGAGAGTGCAGGGCGTCACCTATCGAGACAATATTGTGTTGTACCGAGTCGTGACAAAGCGCACGCGAGTAGCAAGACGATTCTTGTCAGAATTCAAAGAATGGCTGAAGCAGGATTTGAAGCAAGAAGACATCTTAATCGTCGAAAGGGACGTGAAAACGCTTTAGGGGGCAATACCATGAAACCGTTTTACGCCTGCAATTCGCCGGAACACGCCGTGTCCCGGCGGCATTTTCTAGCCGGTTCCATAGCGGGCCTGGGCGCGCTTGGCTTCGCGGACATGATCCGCGCTTCGGGCGAGATCGAGCGCCGCAACAAACGCGTGCTGGTCGTTTACCTGGCCGGCGGCGTTAGTCAGCTCGAAACCTGGGACCCCAAGCCGGGCACGAACACCGGCGGACCGTTTCAAGCCATCCCCACGAACGTGACCGGCGTGCATATTTCCGAACTGTTGCCCCATACCGCGCGGCACATGCACCGCTTAGCCCTCATCCGCGGCCTGAACACCAACATGGATGACCACGGCGGCGGCGCTTACATCATGATGACCGGCCGACGCCGCAACCCGGGCGAATCCTATCCGCACCTGGGCGCGGTCATGTCGAAGCTTCTGGGCGACGAGAACAACCCGCTGCCCGGCTACATCCACATCACTCCCGGCTCCGGCAGCGGCAGCTTCAACCGCGGCGACGCGGCTTTTCTCGGCCCGCGCTACGCCTCCGTCACGCTGCCCGACGGCAATCCGCCCGCGAATCTCACTCGCCCGAACACGCTTTCCGAATTGGCGGACGCCCAGCGTAACGACCTGCGCGAGCGGCTCAACAACCGCTTCATGCAAACGCGCCGCAGCGCCGACACGGAAGCCTACACGACCTCGTACGATCAGGCCGCACAGGTCATGCAGCGGCGCAGCATCTTTGATCTATCGCGCGAGCCGAGCCATCTGCGTGAGCGCTACGGCAACCACGATTTCGGCCGGCATTGTCTTCTGGCCCGACGGCTATTGGAAAACGGCGTCACCTTCGCCAAGGTGAGCCACTCCAATTACGACACCCACCACGAAAACTTCGACTTCCATATCGAGCAGCTCGGTGAATTCGACCGCACCTTCGCCACGCTGCTCGACGATCTGGCCCAGCGCGGCATGCTCGAGAGCACGCTGGTGGTTGTCATGTCGGAATTTGGCCGCACGCCGACCATCAACCGCAACCTGGGCCGCGATCACTGGTCGCGGGCCTGGTCGATCGCGGCGGCGGGCTGCGGCATCCGCGGCGGCACTGTCGTCGGCCGCACCAACGACAACGGCACCGCCGTCGTCGATCGCCAGGTGAACGGCGGCCATCTGTTCCACACGTACTTCCGGGCGCTCGGACTTAATCCGACGCGGAATCATTATGCCGATGGGAGGCCGATACCGATGGCGGACCCGCAAGCCAACGCGATTCAAGAGGTTTTGTCGTAAAAGCAATTTCAAATTGTAAATTGCAAATTGAAAATTGCAAAGTGGCAGACAGTTCTCGCAGCGGTCTTTCAATTTGCAATTTGAAATTTGCAATTTTCAATTTGCAATAATTGGAAAGAACAATGTTCATTCCGCGGGAGACAATTGCGCAAGCCGCCGGTCATGGTCCCGTAAAGCCGATGCGCACGCGACTTTTGCAAGAGCTGCGGCACAACAGTCCGCTCTTGGGCTGCCGGTTTGATCCGTCCGGGCGTTATGTATTTGCCGGCGCGCAGGACAATAGCGTGCAGCGCTGGGAGATCTACAGTGGGCGGAAGACGGCTTTTACAGGGCATCGCAGCTGGGTGCGGGCTTTCGCCTTCGCGGGCAACACTAGCCCGACGCGCGAGCGAGGGAACAGAGCTTTTTCCGCCGACTACAACGGCAGAATTCTCTTCTGGAATGCGGATGCCGAAAACCCGACGCCGGTGCAAACGATCGAGGCGCATCGCGGCTGGGTGCGGGCGTTGGCGGTCAGCCCCGACGGCCGGCTCTTGGCCAGCTGCGGCAACGACAACCTCGTCAAGCTTTGGAATCCGGAGAATGGCCGCCTGGTGCGCGAGCTGGCCGGCCACGAGCACCATGTCTACAACGTCGCCTTTCATCCGCGCGGCGAGTTTCTCGTGTCTGCGGACTTGCGCGGCGTTCTCAAGCAATGGAACGTGGCCCAGGGAACGCAGGCGCGCACAATGGATTGCAGCGTGCTCTTTCGCTACGACGGCACCTTTCGCGCCGACCATGGCGGCATCCGCGGCATGTGCTTTAGCCGCGACGGCTCCATGCTGGCCTGCACCGGCATCACGAATGTGACCAACGCCTTCGCCGGCGTCGGCAACCCCGCGGTCGTGCTCTTCGATTGGAAAACCGCGTTGCGGACGCGCGTGCTGAGGCCCCAAGCGAACTTCCAGGGCACCGGCTGGGGCGTCGTCATTCATCCAACGGGGTTGGTCGCGGCGGCCGGCGGCGGCAACGGCGGCGCGCTCTGGTTTTGGCGGACGAATCAGGATCAGTCCTTCCACACGGTCACGCTGCCGAATAATGCCCGCGATTTGGACTTGCACAAAGACGGCAATCTGTTGGGCATTCCGTTCTTCGATGGCGCCGTGCGGATTTACGACATCGCGCCGCCGGTGCTGTAAGATGTCGAAATGGATGAAATGAACGTAGCAGTTCTCGAAAAGCGGCTTGCCGAAGCGGAAGAACATGTCAAGAAAATCCTGACGCCCGGCAGCGGGGCCAGTTTACAAGATCAGCTGACTGCTTTCGAGGAAGTCGCTCAGGCTCAGCGAGGTCTCGCGGCAGCAATGGGCGAAGAATACGCAGTCCCTTTGGACATTGGATTCGTACCTGAGGCGGCAGTATCGGGGCCGTTGCTGCTTCAAACGGAATGGGCCACGTTTCTCACGTTCAACGCAATGCGCAAATTGCCAGATGGCATATATCACGATGCCGGTCATGCGATCGTTGAGTTTGAAATGTGCGATCAAACACGATTTGGCTATCCCAACGATGAGGCGCTTCCAGGCCATCCCTTATACTCCCGCGGACTCGGCGGCTATGGCATATATGAAGTGATGAATTCGCGATGGGTTCGTCAAATCGTCGAACAGAATCGCGTTAGCTTTCCGGAGACGCCAGACTCGACTCAGCGCCACTTTATCTTTACTTTTCACGACAGCACATTTGAATGCGTGGCGCAAAGCCTGCGAGCTGACCTGAGCGACAAACCGTACGCGGAGGTTTTCGCCGACATTGCCAAGCGAGTCTTGGACCAAGGCTGAACCGGCACATGCTACTCGCCTCCGATAGCTAAACACAACGCGACCAGTGCGATGCAAATCGCAAAGCTTGCATATGCCGTGCCGACGTTGACTTGGCCTTTCGCCGCTCCCAGTCCGAAGTGCACACCCAAACCATGCCATAGCCACAATCCCGCCGGTGTCGCAACCATCCCGAACAGCCAAAGGTGCCATATTTCTGAGCCCTGGCGCAGCATTTGGCCGCAATCGCCGACGCCGTCGAACGAGCCGACGCCGATGTACAGGCCGTTGGCGACTAAGCAGAATCCGGCGAAAAAGCGCAGCACGAACGCCAAGGAAAGCCCCAATCCGGCAAAGGCGGCCCAAAAGAGCGATGGCAAGAGCACACCTGCGATAGGGCCGGCCCAAACCACGAAGAGCGGATGCGGATTCTCAGCAAGGTCAGTCCGCGAGATTGTAAATGGGTGCAGGACGACTCGGGCAACCCGGCCGCCTGACATCGTTGCGCCGAGGACGTGCCCAAGCTCGTGAGTTGCTTGCATGCCCACCCACGAACCGACAATAACGGAGAGGATCAGCCCGATTTGATGCACGCGTATCACAATCGATCCAGACTAGGCACCCCAAACTGCCCAAATGATCGTAAGAAAGCTTGCTGCAAACCAGAAAGCCAAACCCATGAACGTCAAACATGCAGTTGCCAATGATGGGCGGATTGGGTGAGCAACGATCAGCGGCATTGTGAGTATGGCCAACAGCAAACAACTCCTGATTAACGGGTGCGAGACTTCCGAAATACCCATCACAATCGTGCATAACGGGCCGGACATGAACCAAATCCAGCCATCAAACTTGGCGGCGAAGTCCCAAGTAGAAGGGAGTTGCGTCGCCGCGCTACAGCCGGCAAAAAGACTGCCGAGGAGCAGACCAAGGCCAACTACTTTCAATCTGGACAAGAACTGCAACACGTGTTGGACCATTGTTGACTAACTGCCAAGCGCCTCACGTATCTGCGCCAACAGCCCCGGCGACACATCCGCCGGCCCAGCACCGACAATAGCCAAGAGCGTTTCTTCGAGGAGCCGGCCCTCAGCCAAAGACAACGCGCCGGCCGCGACGCACACCGAGCGGCTCATACCGGCGCTACAGCAAACCAGTGTCGGAATGCCGGCGCGCAACAAAGCGGCAACGGATTCCACGGCCAGTTTCAGCAACCAAGCCGCATTATCACCGCCGTCGGAAACGGGAAACCGGCAGCGGACCAATTCGCGCGGCAGTGTGACGGACGGTTCGCTGTCCGCCAATTCCACGACGGCTTCGATTCCCGCGGCCAAGACGGCACGCGCATCGCGGAGGTCGCCCGCGTTCCCCAGCCAAAGTGCACGGGCCGCGACTTGGCGCATCAAAGTTTCCCGTTGACCGACAGTATTCTCTTGTAATGGGATGGATTATAGCAAGATGGCATGGGACATCAGCATGGAAGCGCCAACACGCCCGGGGCACGAAGATTCGCCGCCGGGCTACATCCGCCGGCCGAAAGAATTGACCCGAAAGATTGTCCCGCAATAGCGACATTCGGTCATCGACAAAACCGATTAGGCAGTCACTTCAAAACGGCCTCAAGCGCGGGATCGCGATTGGCCTTGTACAAGGCAAACGATGGCGGCGCGTAGAGCTGCGGGGCGATCCAGGTGCGGTAGTCCATCGGCCAGGATCGGCCCCAATACAGGTCGGAGATGCTGCCGGTCATTTTGCTGTACGGCAAAGTTAGGCGCACCGTTTCGCCAATGAAGTTGGGGCTGGAGCCAGTCGGCTCGCCGACAAAGAGCGCCTTGGTGTGCATTTCGATGTCGGTGGCGCAGTTTTGCGCTGCGGAAAACGTGTGCCGGCCGATGATGACGAACAATTTGCCGCGCTGGTTGATCTTGTCCGAGCGGATCAGGCCGTGGATGAGCGGTTTGTTGAGAATGCTGTTGCCGCCGCCGTTCCAGCGCAAGTC
This sequence comes from Gemmataceae bacterium, assembly GCA_022614915.1. Taxonomy (GTDB): domain Bacteria; phylum Planctomycetota; class Planctomycetia; order Gemmatales; family Gemmataceae; genus JAKEFD01. Next base: position 20,417 of record JAKEHV010000206.1, read on the forward strand.
GATTGCGAGCTTGTCCACGTCATTCTTTTCGATGAACTCAAACAGGCGCTGGCAGAACTTCTCAAACGGCTCCTTTGGGTCGTTTCGAACCCCGTTGTATTGGCAATAAACGAGTTTGTGCTCCGGCAATTGTTCGAACCAATAGGCGCCCTGCCGATTCTTGAGGTACAACGGCTCGGGCAGCTTGGCGTCCTTGCGCGGCGTGAGCCACTTGGCGTCGGCTTTGGCGTCGCCGGCCGAAAGGGTTACGGTCCGCTCTGTGCCGTCGCCGTCGCGCACAGTGAGCGTGGCCTTGTCGGGATCGGGAATAAGATCGAGGCCGTAAAGCGCGCGCGGGTAGGTCATAAGCGCCGGTCCCATGGCTTTCAGGCCCATCGGATTGTCCCGGCTGATGATGTCCTCGAGGGCACGCAGCACGTCGGCGGTGGCGTGCTTGCCGATGCGGAGCACTTGGGCGCCGGCCAAGCTTGCGTATTCCGGATGCGCCGCCGTCACAAAGACGCCCTCCTCAAATTGAAACAACTGCACAGGCAGCGACAACGGCGCGCCCCCAGGCCGGACAAAGGTGTGGCCATCGCCTGCCATGCGCGCCAGTTTCATGAAGCGCGCCATGATGTGCTCGTCTTTCAGGCGCGGAATCTCCTCGTCCAGTTGCCGCACATACGAATCGAACTCCGCGCGCTTGTGCAAGCGGTACGGATTGAAGTGCAAGCGCATGATCTCCCGGGCCAGCAGTTTCAGGTCATAGCGCCAGCCTTCGTCGCGCGACATCTTCGTCGTGTCCACAAGCGCGACCAGTTCTTGGAAGGTGCGGTCGGCGTGCAACGCTTTCAGGTCCGCGTCCGCGCGGACTTTTCCCAGGTCACGCAGCCCCATCTTGAGCGCCTTTTGCAACCACTCCAACGCCGTCGCGTCGTCGCCTAATCGTGCATGGCAACGAGCGACGCCATAAGCGGATTCCGCTGGATAGCCGGCTCTTAGATCGATGGCCTTTTCATAAGCCACAATGGCCTGACGATACTCCTTGGTGTGATAGCGCGCCTGCGCCAGCGCCAGCCAAAGCCGTGCTTCGACCGGGTTTTGCGGCGCCAGCTTCTCCAGAAGCGGTCGAGCCTCCTGCCAGGCGCCAGCGCGCACTTTGGCTTCCACATGCTGCCACAGCTCGGCGAGCGATGCCGCCTCCTGTGCGCGCGCCACCGGCGCAGGCCCCAGAAGCGACCATGCAAGCAGAAGGGCCGCAAGCGCTCGGCAAACGCGTATCATGACGATGTCTCCCAGTCGCAGGTGCTCACCTCTTATTACCGAAGGAAATCAGATTTGTTACTGTTGTTCAAGAAGAACCGCAGCTCAACTCCTGATCGGTGCTTAGAATAAGGCAGTCGTTTGTCTAGCGCGAACCATGATTCCACTCGCCGTCGATCCGCATCCCTTGTTGGACGTACGCGCCTTCGTGACGACATTTCCCCGTCCGTTGGGCGAAATGCCGACGCCGCCGGAGATACTCTCGCTTTGGTCGCTTGCAGCCGCTGCCCCGCTAAAGAGTAACGACGACGTGCGTGAAAAGGTCCGCGCGCTCTTGCGTCACGGCGGGTTCAAACCCACCGGCCGCAGCAAGCCTTCCGCGGAGTATTTGATTCGGGCTGTTGGCGATACGACTCCCCTCGGCCCAGCGGGGAGAGGGGTTGGGGGTGAGGGGGGCAAGCTGTCTTCAATCAACCTAGCCGTCGATGTCTGCAACGCCGTCTCGCTCCACAGCGGCCTGCCGATCAGCGTCATCGATCTGGATCGCGCTCAGGCGCCGTTCCGCATCGGCATCGCGGCGGCGGGCGCGGCCTACGTCTTCAACTCATCCGGCCAATCCATCGACCTGGGGGGTTTATTGTGCCTGTTCGACACGGACGGTCCCTGCGCCAACGGCGTCAAGGACGCGCAGCGCACCAAGACCCACGAAGGGACGCTGCGCACGCTGTCCGTGATCTGGGGTACGAATGCATTGCCCGGCCGCGCCGAACAAACGTGCCAGTGGTACCGCGAGCTGCTTGCACAGAGTCACGTTCAAACCAGTGCCTAGTCGCTGCGGATTACGATCTCATTTCTGTGCAAAATGCTGTGCAAATCAGTCACACCCCCCCTGCACACAAACGCTGTCTAGTTAATCACGCAAGCCCGACGCGAGAGCGAGGGGCAAGTGGCAAGAACGGCTCGTTCTTGCCACCAAAATCGACCAGGTGGCAAGAACGAGAGAGTGGACATAAATGCTTGATTATGAATAGCTTATAATTATGAGATTCTCCGTTCTTGCCAACTCGTGCATAGGCATACCCCC
>JAKEHV010000207.1 GCA_022614915.1 Gemmataceae bacterium
CCCCCGCACCCGCGGGGCTTGCCGCGCGCGCGACACCGCCAAGCGTTGTACACGTTGCGTGTCTGGGCATGCTCTCGTTCCTTATGCCAACAGCTCGGGGATCACGCGCGCGGGCTCGACGCCGGTGAGCCGGTAGTCCAGTCCCTGATAGCGGAAGTGGAAGCGCTCGTGGTTGTAGCCCAACAGGTGCAGCACCGTGGCGTGAAAGTCGCGGATGTGCACCGGATCGCGGACGATGTTGTAGGAGAAATCGTCGGTCTCGCCGTAGATCGCGCCGCCCTTGGACCCGCCGCCGGCCATCCACATCGTGAAGCAGCGCGGGTGATGGTCGCGGCCATAGTTTTGCCGGGTCAGGCCGCCTTGCGAGTAGATGGTGCGGCCGAATTCGCCGCCCCAGATGACCAGCGTGGAATCAAAAAGGCCCTTTTGCTTGAGGTCTTGGATCAGGCCCCAGCAGGCCTGGTCCACGTCGCGGCATTGGTCGGGCAGCCGGCCGGCCACGTTGGCGTGCGTGTCCCAATTGTTGTGATAAATCTGCACGTAGCGGACGCCGCGCTCGACCAGCCGCCGAGCCAAGAGGGCCGTGTTGGCGAAGGTGCCGGGGCGGCGCGCGTCTTCGCCGTACATGCGGAAGGTGTTCTGGGGCTCGCGCGACAAGTCGGTCAATTCCGGCACGCTCGATTGCATGCGAAACGCCATCTCGTATTGCTCGATGCGCGTGTGCGTCTCCGGATCGCCCACGAGGCGATAGTTCATCTCATTGAGCTGCCTGAGGCCGTCCAACGTACGGCGGCGAATCTCCGACGGCACACCCGGCGGATTATTGATGTAGAGGATCGGATCGCCCGCGGTGCGGAACGAGACGCCCGCGTGCTCGCCGGGGAGGAAGCCGCTCTGCCACAGCCGGGCGGAAATGGCCTGCACTTGCTCGGTGTTCGACGGCTGCGCCACCATCACGACGAATGTGGGCAAGTTGGCGTTCATCGAGCCCAGGCCGTACGAAGCCCACGTGCCCAGGCACGGCCGGCCGGTGATCTGATTGCCGGTCTGCATATAGGTAATTGCCGGCTCGTGGTTGATCGCCTCGGTGTGCAGGCTGCGCATGAAGGCCATGTCGTCCACCATGCGCGACGTCCACGGCAATAGCTCGGAGACCCACATGCCGCATTGGCCGTGGCGGGCGAAGCGGAACTTCGAAGGCGCGATCGGAAAGCGCGCCTGGCCGCTGGTCATCGTGGTGAGCCGCTGCCCCATGCGGACCGAGTCGGGCAGGTCGCGATCATACCATTGCCCCATGACCGGCTTGTAATCGTAGAGGTCCATCTGCGGCGGGCCGCCGACCATGTGCAGATAGATGATCTGGCGTGTCTTCGGCCTATGGTGCGTGGGTATGCGCGCGGCGCCGGTCGGCGCGGGCTCGTCGGCACTAGTCGTCGATTGGCCCAGCAGCGAGGCCAAGGCCGCGCCGCCAAGGAGGTTGGCACCTTTGGCGAAGAAATGGCGGCGCGTGATGTTTTGCACGAATTCGTGATAGAGACTCATCGCTGAATCCTCGATTACTTGTTCAACACTTCATCCAAGTTCATCAGCTGATTCGACAGCATCGTCCACGCCGCAAGTTCCGGCGCGGCCAGCGAGGCATCGGGGCGCGATTCGCCGACGGTGATCAGCTTCTGCGCATCTTTGGGGTTGGCTTGATAATAGGCCAAGAGATCGCGCAAGCTTTCTTGCACCACCTTCATTTCCTCAGCGCGGAAGGAGCGCGCTAGAAGTCTCTTGGCGATGAAATCGATGCGGCCATCCGTTTCCGCGGCGTTTTTCATCGCGTTCTGGGCCAGGTGCCGGGCCGCTTCGACGAACTGCACGTCATTGAGCGTGACCAGTGCCTGCAAGGGCGTGTTGGTCATCTCGCGGCGAACGGTACACGTCTCGCGATTGGGCGCGTTCAGGATATCCATCGACGCCGGCGGCGCGGCCCGCTTCCAGAAGGTATACATGCTGCGGCGATACAGTTTCTCGCCGGTGTCTTCCTTGTAGTCGCGCGTGTTGCTGCCGATCATGGCCACCGCTTCCCACACGCCCGGCGGCATGTACGGCTTCACGCTCGGGCCGCCCAGTTTGCGTACCAAGAGTCCGCTCGACGCCAAGGCGTAATCGCGAATCATCTCGGCGTCCAGGCGATAGCGGGCAGCGCGGGACAGCAGGCGATTGTGCGGGTCTTTGGCCAGCTTCTCTTCTGTGACGGTCGCCGCTTGGCGATAGGTCGCCGAGGTCACGATCATCTTGAAGAACTTCTTCACGTCCCAGCCGGTTTCGCGGAATTCGACCGCGAGCCAATCGAGCAGTTCGGGATGCGACGGCAGCTCGCCGGCCACGCCGAAGTCGCCCGCGGTACGCACGAGGCCCGTGCCGAAAACCTCTTGCCACATCCTGTTGACGGTGACGCGTGCCGTAAGCGGATGATCCGGCTGCAGCAGCCACTGCGCGAAACCCAGCCGATTGCGCGGCAGGTCTTTGGCCATCGGCGGCAAGGCCTTGGGCGTCTGGGCCTTCACTTTGTCGCGGCGCTGGTCGTACTCGCCGCGATTGAGGATGTAGGCGATCGGCTCGGTGTCGCTTTCTTGCATGACGTGCGCCACCGTACCGCGCGACTTCAGCGTCACTTCCTCTTGTTGCAACTTCGAAAGTTTGCCGCTCAGGTCTCGCGAGGGCTGATCCAACGACGACAGCCACCAATCGAAAATCTCGCCCTGCTCTTGCGGCGTGCGTTTGTCGTCGGGCTTGGCGAGAAGCTCCTGGACACGCGGCGTCTTGGCCAGTCGGTCCGCCTCCAGCCCCGAAAGCGTGCGGCCAAACAAGCGGATATCTTGCAAAGCCACACCTTGCAAGCGTTCGCCGGCGTGGCGTTGGCCGATCTTGAGAGGTACATCGGTGCGAACGGTGTTTTGCAGCTTGTCGGTGAAGACGTCGAGGACTTGCAGCGCGCCGTTGAAATAAACCTTCACGCCCGCGGCTTTGCCCGAGCCGTCGTAAGTCGCCAGCACGTGATACCACTGATTGGGTTGCAGCGGCGTCTTGGAAGTCACCTTGAGGGCGTCGTCCGGCCAGGCGTTGATGATGTGCATGCCGATCTTGTCGGTTTCCATCCACAGGTCCCAGCCGCGGTGTTTCTTGTCGGGGCCGTCCATTCGCGCGACGATGGCACCGGTCTGGCCGCGGCGTGGGATCTTGACCCAGCCGCCGACGGAAAAGCCTTGATCCTTTTCGAAATTGCCCGCGTCCGCGATCTCTACCGATGGACCGGGACGGACCAAAGCGGCTTGTCCTTCCAGTTTGCCTGCTATCCATTCAAAGCCCGAGCCAATGTCAAACTCGCGCTGGGTGCCGTTCACCGTCAC
>JAKEHV010000031.1 GCA_022614915.1 Gemmataceae bacterium
AAGCAATTACAAAAATGACTGACACGACCACTCAAATGAGCGATGTGTCAGCAATTATTGAGGCCGGTTTTGACGTAAGTCTAGTGACAACTTTAACTTAAATTGCTGACACATCGTGTTTTACGATGGTGTCAGCAATTATGCTCCCACATGAATTCACCGCTTACTCCGTAGATTCGTAGCCCAGGCTATTTGCCCTCAACAAGCCGTTTTGGCGCCGTGTTGCGCCACGCGGCCAAAAGCGCGCGCCGCACCACGCCGGACTTTGCCGACTGCAGAAGCACTTTGGTGCAACCACGGGCGCCCCAAGCACCGGGGAATGGCTGAAACGCCCCCGGCTGTTCCAGCACGAATGCCTGTTGATCCTGGGGCGTCAGTTTCACCATGCCCCAGTCCTCGTTCGGCCCGAGCGTGGCGAAGATCTTGCCGCGCACACGGAAGTCCGGATGGTCCATGTGCGACTGCTCCTTGGCTTCGGGCAACGCAAGAGCCAGGCGGCGAAATTCGTCGGCGGTCATCAATCACCACAGAGACACGAAGACACAGAGGAGAGTGGTGTTCGCAGGATGCAGGCGTGTGGATCAGCAGGACATATCTAGCGTTTCATGTTGAAGTTGAATTCATTTTTGCCCTCCACCACTTTCGCTCTAAGGTCGGTGGTGCCGAGGTTTCGATACTTTTCCGGAATATTCGGGGCCGGCTTTTCGACGCCCACTTCGGGGCCTTTGCCGTCGACCTGTTGCTGAACGACCAGCGGCATGACCGTGACAATGTACTCGCCGGTCGGCAGCGGTTTTCGAATGGAATAGGTGCCGTCGCTATTTAGCTTCGCCTCGTCGCCGGCGCCGGCGTCCTGGTTCATGAACGATACCAGTCCTTCGCTTACTATTTGGCTCTCAAACGTCACTTTACCGGAGACCGCGCCCACAGGGGCAGCGCTGCCGCCGCCCCCGCAACCGGTCAGAAACAGAAACGCCGCAAGCAGCAGCGCGCAAAAAACACCAATCGGGCGAAGCGAGTTAGGCAACATTCCGCTCTCCTCGGCTACGGCAACTGGACGACCCTGCCGTCGTTCCGGTCCACCAGGTCCTTGAACGTGTTCAGGCTGATCGACTCCGTGAGAAACTGGACGCTGCCGTCGGCGAACAGGACGTTCGCGCCGCCTGGGTGCACCGACTGGATCGGCGTTCCGCAGCGTTGGTCTCCCATCGTGGCGAAATGAAACTGCTTGCGGTTGATCGGCCAAACCACGGTGGTCGTGTTATAGCAGCGCATGCAGTTATTGCTGTTGCTCCCAGCGCAGCCTGTCAGCGACCCTCGGCCGCTCGGCTGGGCGGTGTGCGACGTGCCCATGAAGGCGCCGCGGCTGTCCGAGCTGCGGATGTCGTCATAGATGGGTGTCGTCTGCCGCGGGTTGGACCAGTCGGACTGTTCGCCGACCATGATGGTGTTCGAGGTCCCGTCCAGGATGTCGGTCAGCCTGTTGGCCTGATCGACTTTCTGGCGGAGGCCCAGCACGCCGCCGTCGGAAACGACGCCGTTGCGCGCGGTCGTGTCCGCGGACGGATGTCGGTCGGAGCCCAGGATAGCCGTATAGGTCGGCTCATAAGCTTTGTATTGGGCCGTGTTGATGACGTTCCATTCCGGCAAGGAGCTCGCCGGACACCGGATTATTGGGAACACGACATTGTGGTAAACGGCTTTGTTGACGGCGCCGGTATCGGCGAACCAGAAGGTCACGTTGACACCGGGTGTGACGATGAATTTCGTTCTGTTGTACACGTTGTCCTGCTCGACGTACGGCAAGGTATAGACCCACCAGGTGGGGCCGTGCATCCATTGATTCGGATTGGGAATCCGCGTCGAGGCGGGCGGCAGCCGCTTGTTTACCGATTCGTAATTGTGGACGGCGAGTCCGATCTGCTTGAGGTTATTGATGCACTGCGTGCGTGCGGCGGCCTCGCGCACTTTTTGCACGGCGGGCAGCAACAATCCGATCAAGATGGCGATAATGGCGATGACGACGAGCAGCTCGATCAGCGTGAAGGCGGACCTGCCGCGGGAGGAAGAAGGTGAGTACATGGCAGCACTCCAATAAGCGAGGAATGAGGACGTTTTGAGGGCGAATTGCGAGTACCCTGGACGCCTGCCCGCGATGTGGAGGGGCCGCGTCAACCACGCAAACCGAGAATTCCCCGGTGCAGGTCTATCAATTGGGAATGCTACACCCGCACTTTACCGCTTGCAACTTTTTTCTCATGAATTTCTCACGCAAAGGCGCCAAAACGCCAGGAAGAGCGCTTGTCTTCCCTTGCGCCTTGGCGCCTTTGCGAGTGCCTTTCTGACCACGGATGACACGGATAGCACGGATAGTGAGTTGGAACTGTTTTTTCCGAAATCCGTGCTGATCCGTGCGATCCGTGGTCAAGATTTATTTTCACTCTCAGGCAGAACCCTTCTGGGCGTGCGCGACCTTGCCGAGGTACTCCATAGTCTTCGGGTCCATGCCGAACTGGGCGCAGAGCTTGTCGCCTTGCTCCGTCCATAGCCGCTCGAGGTTCTGCTCAATGCCCTTGTCGCCGCCGCTGAAGGCGTTCACCAGGGCCTGCCGGCGTTTTTCCAGCTCTTGCAGTTTTGCGTCGGCGGGGTCGGTGCCCTTCTGCATTTCGGCGGTGTACTGCGCCAAGAGTTCTGCCCAGTCGGCCGTCCCTTGCTGCGCGATATCCTCGCCTCTGGCGGCGGCTTCTTCGTTGCGCTTTCGGAAGTACTCCATTTGTTCAGGCGTGTAGTAGTTCCCGATCATGGTCATCACCTCAATGGTTCGAATAAACTCATCGGCGGAGACCTCCCCCGCCGTGCTGAAGTAAACGGCGAGCCCTTCGAGCCGCTCGCACAACCCCCGCTCCAATTCAATCTGTTCCCGCAGGCGCGCGACATGAAGGCGAATCACTTCCAGAGGCGCGAAGTCGGGCCGATTCAGGCAGTCGCCAATTTCCTCCAAGGAGAAGCCGAGTTGCCGCAGCGACACGACCTGCTGCAAGCGGGCGACGTCGGCCGCCGTGTAAAGCCGGTGTCCCGAATCAGTGTAAAGCGACGGCTTCAAGAGGCCGATCTCGTCGTAGTGGTGCAGCGTGCGGATGGTGAGGCCGGTCCGCTTGGCCAGTTCGCCCACCTTCAATGCCTCAAACTTCATGGTAATCTCCAATCCGTCACGCCCGCCGATCGAAAAACAGTTGCGACTGAATGATACAACCTCACGTGACGTGAGGTTCAAGGGGGTTTTTTCAAAAAAGTGAACTAGCTCGACAATGTGGTCTGACTGTTGGGTTGCGCGCAATCGATGTGCTTTCCGCAAGTCTCTACCGCACAAGCGGTTAATGAATTGCATTGCGCGCACGCCCAATACACACACACACAGCGAAAACGTCCAGTTGCCCGCCGGCTCGTTAGTGCTCTCTGGGAAACTCCCACGATTTGGCCGACTCGACGGAGGTGGGGCCAAGGGTGTAGTCGATTTCGCGCAGGAATCATAGCCATAGGCGTGGGTCCGAAAAAGGAGGCAAAATGATCCGCGGCGTACACACCATGTTCTACACCTCAGAGCCCGAGGCGTTACGAGCATTCTTGCGCGACAAGCTCGGCTTTCCCACGACCGACGTAGGCGATGGCTGGCTCATCTTCGACCTGCCCGAGGCCGACATGGGCTGCCATCCCGCCGACCCGAAAGAAGGCGCACCCTCCGGCACCCACGACATTTCCTTTTACTGCGACGACATCGAAAAGACGGTAGCCGAGCTCAACGCGCGCGGCGTGGTGTTTACCGGCCCCATTGCCGATCACGGCTACGGGTTGGTGACGCGCTTTAAGGTGCCGGGAAACTTTGACGTGCAGCTCTACCAGCCGCGCTACACCAAGTGACCTTGCGCGAGCCGGCTGCCCCTGTCCTCGATTCGGTGCTGTAGCCACAAGCGGCCCCGCTTGTGGGTTGAGCGGGAGACCGGAAATCTCGCGAATTCCGCTACGTCGAATTATCGTAGCCGCGTCGCAAGAATGCGGGTGGCCCGAAGCAGCGGCAAAAGGGCGAAGCTATACGGGCGAGTAGGCGGTTTCTTCGTGAAAAAGGGACGGCAAAATCCGGAGGTTCAATCGCTCTGGGCACGGACAGGGCCGGTTATGCATTACGTGCGGAGGAAAAGGATTGCAACCAGCAAGAAGAGAATGGCGGCCACTGCCCCAATGGCGACCCACCACCATAGCACGGAATCGGCCCACGATAGCGCCGTGTCCACTTCGAGCGACAACTGTGTTGTCGCGGCGTCCGTAACGGGCGCGAGGTTGTTTACGAGTACGTACAACTGGGGAAAGTGCTCCAGCGGCTGAAACTCTTCGCTCGGCGCCGGAGCGGCATGCAACGGGCGCGGCAACGAGCCGTCGCGCAGCCGGGCCTCAATCTGTTCGAGGTCGAGCTGAACCGATGCAATCTCCCCGGCCGCGTTCCTAAAGCGTAGATTCCAGACTTCCGCGCGCTGGGACGCTTGGCCCTCGGCCTTGCGAATGTCCGGAAAAGTCGTCTGGGCCGGCGACGTCAGCAGCTTGCGCACCACGGGATCGCGCATGGCCACTTCGGGATTGACGAAGCTCGGCACGGACGCCGCCAAGTTGGTGCGTTCCAGATCGACGATCAGTTCACTGGCAGTCTGGTAGCGGCGCTTCGGCTCCTTGGCCAACATCTTGGCAAGCACGGCATCGAGCGCTTTGGGCACGTCGGGATTGACCGCGCTGGCCGGCGCAAAATCTCCCAGAGCTTTCCGGTCCACGATTTCCAGGTGATTGACGCCCGGAAAAGGCACGTCGCCGACGAGCAAATGATAGAATGTGGCGCCGAGCGCATAGATGTCGCTGCGCGCGTCGGCGTATTTGGCGTTCATCGCTTGCTCGTAGGGCATGTAATACGGTGTGCCGAACCCCTGGCGGGCGTGCGTCAGGTGGCTGGTTTCGTCGGTCCGTTTCGCCAAGCCCAAGTCCGCGAGTTTGGGCACGCCGCTCTGTGTGATGAGTATGTTGCCCGGCTTGATGTCGCGGTGAACGACGTTGCGCGAATGCGCGTGCTCCAAGGCGCGGGCGATATGGAGAACAATGTACACCGCGTCGGCAACCTGCACGCTGCCGAACCGCTCGAGCAGATCCAGGGCGCTGTCCCCGTCCACGAATTCGAGCACCAAGTAGTAATAGCCCGTTGCCTGATCCTGTCCGGAGGCGAGATTGCGGACGATGTTGGGGTGATTCAGCAAAGCGCCGCTCTTCGCCTCACGATAGAAACGATCCAACGAGGGCTGATTGCGGGCCAATTCTTGCGACAGAACTTTGATCGCGACTTGGCGGTTTTCGCTCTCTTGATAGGCGAGAAAAACCGTCCCCGTCCCGCCTTCGCCCAGCCTGCGCAGGATACGGTATTCGCCTAGCGAGCGCAACTCGATAGGCGGTCCGGTCACCGGCTCGGCAACCCCGTCGAGCGGCGGCACGGTTGCCAGGACTTCGTAACGCTCAACGCCGTTGGTCGGTTTGTTCGGGTCAATTTGCGTCTTTTCGAGCCCAAGGCGCAATTCGCGGACTTGAATGTCCGAGAGGATCTCTTCGGTCAAGAGCACAGCCACCAAGTCGACGGTTTGCCCTTCGGACCGCGACTTCAGCACGCCGCGCACCAACCGCTGCATGCGGCCGATGTCGGCGCCATAGCGCGAAACGGCCAATTGCGCGGCTCGTTTCTCGGCTTCGGTCAACATGCAGACGATCCTTTGGGCAACCTCGGGGCCGACAAGCGGGCCCCCCAGGAATAGGCGCATTCCTTGCGGGGGCGATAAGCAGCGTTGTGCGAAGTCTTTAAAGCAAAAGCGTATGGGACAAGACCCAATGTAACCGACCGCCGCGCTTTCTTCAATTGGATTTTGGGACAGATCGGCGTCGGCAGGCAGGACCCTATCTGGACGACGACCAAGTGGTCTCGCCTACCGCGACCTCCATGCTTGTCGTTTTCGATTCGTTCTGCGCCGCGGCATGGATCGTGTCGGCGACCCGCCGCGCGAACTCCAACGAGTCGCGGCGTTCGGCGTTCTCCTTATGCAACGCTGTTCCGGCGGTTTCCAAGCCGCGCGGCACCAGCAGCAGCCGGGCCCGATCCACCAGAAACGCACGGCCCAGTGCGGGCACGGCGTCGCTGCGCTTACGCAGATAATTGCGTTTCTGCACGCCGGCGCGGACGGCCATCCGCACCAGGATTGGCAACTTTTCCAAGAAACGCTCGCCATCCTTGGCAATCTCCGGTCGCGCTAGCAAACGCTTCATATCCAGCTCCGCTTCGGCCAACACCGCCGGACGCTGCCGGTCCAATCCAGATCCCAGAGCAATGGGTTTGTTCGGGCGATCCACGACAATGAGGCGAGCGCCTTCCGGCTTGGCAAACCCGGCGGCAACAGGCGCGCTCACATGCCACGCGATGGCCGGGCCGCTCGATTGCTGCGCACAGCGTAAGAGCGTTTGGCGAACCTGTTCCCGAGCGTCCGCCGTGTGTGAATCGTCCACGGCGAAGAGAGGCCCCTCTGCTGTGGGACGCATCCAGTCCGGCGCCCGAGCGCAATGGAGGTGCACAAGCGCCGCACGCTGCGTGGTTTCCATCCAGGCGGCAAGCGACTTCCACCAGGAAGCCGCTTCGGATGGGCAAAGCGAATATTCCGGATTATCGAAGACAAGCGTCTGTCCCGGCGTTTCGTTCCACAATGCCCAATCGTCGGCAGAGAAGCGGCGTTCGGCGTTTTCTACGACTACCGCCGTTAAAAGATCCGGATGCTCCAATCCTCCCAGGGTCAACATGCCTTCTTCGTGGGCCGCGGCGATGTCGCGCGCGTAGACGACTTGCAAACTGTAGGCGCTCGCACAGTTCTTGACGACGGCGCCAAGAGACGCCTCGACAGAAAATGACAAAGTGAGCGGTGCGCGGCTCGGCTTAGGGGCCCTGGGATCATGGGCGGCGCGGCGCTCCTGTCGGGCGCCAAACGCATTGGCCACGTCGGGGTGCCCCAATTCACGCACCACTTTGACGATCAACTCCGCGATGTGCGCTGTGCTCAGCTGGACGCCGTCTATTTCGCTCGGTAGAAAGTGCAGCACCCCGTCCGCCAACTCGCTGGCCAGAAAGGCGTTCGGCAGTCCCAGCTCTTCCGTCACCGCGTAGAGTGCCTGGCTGATCTTGTGCGGCTCGAACGGGACGCGGCGACCGTCGCGCTTGAGGACAAACTGCGGAAATGGCAACGACGATTCCTGCACAAATGGTCTCTCGGCGAAAGATCACAAGTCTGCCGCCGCATCTTAGATCGCCCGATGCTGGCCGCGGCAGTCAGGTCAAGGAAACTTACTTTGCAATTGCTTCGAGTTCCGCTCGAAGCGTTCCGCCAACTCCTTCATGCCAAGTTTGCGGTAACACTCGGCCAACTGCAAGTGTCTGGCCGGGTCGCGCGGCTCGGCAATGACGCTTTGCGTTAGTTCCGTCAGACTGACAAACAGTTTCTGAAGCTCGTCCACGCGGCGCTGCAAGTCTTTTGCCTCGTGATACTGCCCAAGACGCCCATAGGCTTGCACCAAGAGGTGAGCGCTGGTAAAATCCTTGGCGTCCTGTTCCACAGCCTTTTGCAGCCAAGCCGCGGCTTCTTTGGGCTTGTTGATATCCAGGAACAATTGCCCCTGCAAGCGCAGCGCCCGCGGCAGCGGTTTTTCTAGTGCCGACAACTCGTCGAGCGTTTTTTGCGCTTCGTCGTACTTGGCCAGCGCGCGCAGACCTTCCGCCTTAAGCAGAAGCCAGAGCGGACGCAACGCCCCATCGGCGGGATCGGCCTCCAGGATCGACAGCGCTTTATCGTGTTTGTGCAACAGCAGATGGCACTCCGCCATTTCCATACGCACTTGGCGGCGGACCGTGTCGGTCAAGCGCCGCTCGAGCGCCTTTTCGTAGTGGGCGACGGCGGAATCCAATTGGGATAAGTCTTTGTAGATCAATGCGACAAACCGGTGCGGTCTGCCGTCCCGCTCATTCAGTCGGGACCATTGCAAGCTATGGTGCACGGCGTGATCCAGCGCGTTCAAGTCGTAGTAGGCCGCGGCAAGACCGCGATGAGCGTCGATGTTGTTTGCGTCTTGCGCCAACAGGAAGAGGAAACAGCTTTCTGCGCCGAGGAAATGTTCGAGCTTGAGGTATGCTTGCCCAGCCAGCGCGGCAGCCTTCTGCACCAGCGCCTGCTCGGTCTTGACCTGGTTCAGGACGCGGATTGCCTCGAGGAACTGCCCCTTGTGAAAAAGAACGTGGCCTTCCAAGAGCACTGCGTATTCCACGTGACCGCCCGTTTGCAGTTGGAGCGACCGCCGCCGCGCTTCGTCGAAATTCTCGTTCTCGAGCGCGTCCAGTCCTTGGCTCAGCAAGTAGTTGGGACCGCCCATGGCCGACCACCACGCGAGGGCGATGGCGAGGACCGTACCCAGAACAGCAGCAATTGCGGTGGCGCGCCACATGATTGATTCGGTAAATCGCTAAAAAACAAAAGGCGACCGAACCGGTCGCCTTTGCAGTCGAATAGGCTCCTGCCGCTCCGGCACGCCTATTTGATTTTTTGCAGCGTAAGTTTCACGTCGGAAGTAGTGCCTTCGACCTTCCACTTGAGAGTGGAGGTTTCGACTTTCGAATAGACAGTTGGGATCTCGCTTTTTTCCGCAGCGGGTTTCAGTCCTTTGCCCTTTTCGGCGAATTTCTGGAACAGCTTGGTGGGGTCCTTTTCCGTGGGCTCGTTGCCGCCGCCGAATACCTTGGTTTTGGTCACGATAACGGTGTAATCGCCAATGAGGGCGCCATCGCCGGAATTAAAGGTTGTGAGAGAAAACTTGCCGTCCTGTCCCGAGAGTCCCGATGCGGTTTTCCCTTCCTTCTCCTTCGGCATGAACTGCAACATCGCCCCCGTAATAGGCGAACCGTCGTCCCACATTATGCTGCCGCTAACCGGAACCGGCTTCGCGCCGCCACCACAAGCAGATAGGGTAAGCAAGAATCCAAAGAACAAAACAGCCGAGCAACCTCGAAGCATGAGTGGGCTCCTGATTAACAAACAATCCCTCGCTCGCGCGTCGGGCTAGTGTTCAAGGTTAAGGAAAAATCCCTCGCTCGCGCGTCGGGCTAGTGTTTTCAAGGTTAAGGAAAGAGGGCCAGCCCAATCGGGCTGGCCCTTGTTTTCAGCAAGCGTTCGGATTACTGCCAACTTCCTGTCGGCTTGCCGTCGTTGCGACATCCTAGCAACTGGTAGGTGCGGTGATCGATGTTCTGCGAAAGGAACTGGACCGACCCGTCGGCAAAGGTGAAGTTGCAGCCACCGGTGTGATTCGAGCGGAAACCCATCGAAATGTTCCAATTGTGGCGTGCCTTATCCGCCGGCGAGCACCATGGCGTCTCTTGTGTTTGATAATTCATGGGAACAATCGTCCCCAACATGGTCGTGCCATAGTTGAAGTGATGCCAGCTGCCATTGGTAAGGTGATCATGACCCACCGGCAGACCTTCGCCGATCATAATGGTGTTGGACGTGCCGTCCGGAATGCCGGCCGGGAATCTTTGCTTGGCGCCCAGCCGATTGAATAGACCGCGTATATGGCTGTTGTCCCAACTATTCCCATGGTCGGGACTCCAGGTGTAACCCATACCCGCTACACCGCCGCCAAAGCCCGAAGTCTCCGGCTTGCACCAGCCTTGATAGGGATCAAAGCCGCAGGGCCCGATAGCGCATTGCGGCCCCATGCTGCCGCCGTAATTGACCCACGGTCGGTCGAATTGGTAATCGTCGCTGGGGCAACGGCCATAGGGCAATGTTTGGTTGACCTCGGGCAAGCCCGACTTGCGAAAAATGCCTACCGAGTTGAAAGTGGTCGCAATGGGACCTCCGGCCACTCTGGTTATTAGATTGAAAAGAGGTGTCTGCTCTGCATAAGGCAGCGTGTAGACGGTCATCGTCCCACGGTCGTCATTCCAGTTCGATTTTCCAATTGGGTCCATATTACCGCCTGGGGGCAGCTGCCCACGATTGTTGTCCGCATAGTGAATAACCGCCAGCCCCAACTGGCGCAAGTTATTCGAGCATTGCGCCCGCGCGGCGGCTTCACGCACTTTTTGCACCGCGGGCAGAAGCAACCCAATGAGGATTGCAATGATGGCGATCACGACAAGGAGTTCGATCAGCGTGAACCCTTTCGGAGATAGCCAGCGGGCCAAACGCCTCACCCGAAACATAGCAAAACTCCTTATGAAAGAAAACAATGGAGAATGACGTCAAACTTCATCAATCATCATGAATACAGCATCAACGAAGCCTGGGTCAAGTTTTTTCTTC
>JAKEHV010000208.1 GCA_022614915.1 Gemmataceae bacterium
CAAGCGAAAAACGCGGTGGGCAAGGTGTACAACATTGGTTTCGGCGGCAGCGTGACTCTGCTCGATCTCGTGCGTCACTTGAATCGGCTTTTGGGCAAGAACATTCAAGCAGTACACGCCCCGGCACGCGCCGGCGACATCCGTTTCTCGCAGGCCGATATCAGCCGGGCGCGGCAGGACTTGGGTTACGACCCAAAGATTGCATTTGAAGAAGGTCTGCGGCGGACATTAGCGGCAGCGCGCTAGTGGGGCAGACATTCCTGTCTGCCGGCTGGGAAAGGCAAACAGGAATGTCAGTCGGCGGGAAATGGCAGACAGGAATGTCTGCCCCACGCGAGGTATTTATTGTGTTAGTGGGGCAGACATTCCTGTCTGCCGGCGGGAAGATTCAGACTTTCTTGTCGGTTTCCAAAAATCCGTGATAAAAAACAGCGCTGAGCAGCCTACATGTCCATAGAGCCATGGGCGATTCGCATCCAACCCGGCCTAGCCTGCTCGCACGGCTGTGCGACCATCGAGACGACGAGTCCTGGGCGCAGTTCGTGGCGATTTACGGACCATTGGTTTACGGATTTGCCCGCAAACAAGGCTTGCAGGACGCGGATGCGGCCGATTTGACTCAAGAGGCGCTCCGGCAAGTCGCCCGGTCGATGCGCGGCTTTAGCTACGACCCGGCACGCGGTACGTTTCGCGGTTGGCTGTTTACCGTCGTTCGCCATCTTTTGACGAAGTTCGGCAAGCGCTTGCACGCGCCGGGCCAAGGCACGGGTGACACCGAAGCGCTGCATCGGCTGGAGCAAATCGCGGACAGCGCTGAAGAGATGAGCGCACTTTGGGATGCCGAGCACGAGCGGCAACTATACGCTTGGGCCGCGGACCAGGTTCGCCGGGAAGTGCAGGATTCGACGTGGCAAGCGTTTCACGCAACGGCGGTCTTGGGACAAGCGCCCGCCCAGGTGGCCCAGAATCTTGGGATGACCCTCGCCGCGGTCTACCTGGCGAAGAATCGTGTCATGGTCCGGCTCAAGGCGCGCGTCCGCGAACTGGATGCGGATGCGGAATAGCGCCTCCCGCGCATCTCCGTTTAGCGTTCGATTGTACCTGCGAACGCCAAACGCAAACATGAGGTTCACTTGTACCTGCGAACGCTAAACGGAAACGCGCGAGTCGCAATGTAGAGGACGAAGCCATGTCTACGGGTTGCCCGTCGAAAGAACGCTGGAAAGCCCTGCTCGATTCGGCTCTTCCCGAAGCGCAGCAAGCGGAATTGCACGCGCACCTCGAGCGCTGCCGGCAATGCCAAGCGACGCTGGACGCGCTGTCCGCGGGCCGCGAATCCTGGGTGGACGTCGCGCTGCATTTGGCCGACCCGACTTTCGCTTCCCCCGCGCTGGACAATGTGTTGCGCGACGCCGTCGAGCATACCCAGCCGCGCGATACGGTGGCCGACGCCGCCGGCGAATTCGATCCTGCCGCCTGCTTGCAGCCGTCCACGATTCCCGGCCACCTGGGCAGGCTTGGGCACTACGAGATTCTTGAGCTCATCGGCAAAGGCGGCTTCGGCTTCGTGTTCAAGGCCCGGGACCAAACGCTCGACCGCATTGTGGCGGTGAAAATGCTGAGTCCGGCCCTGGCGAGCACCGCCACCGCGCGCAAGCGGTTTGAGCGCGAGGCCAAGGCCGCCGCCGCCATCCGCAACGATCACGTCATCAGCATCTACGCGGTTGTAGGCGACGCGGCGATTCCGTATTTGGCCATGGAGTTCATCGCGGGGCAATCGCTGCAAGACAAGCTGGACAAGAAAGGCCCGCTTGAGTTGAAGGAGATCCTTAGGATCGGCATGCAAATCGCGAACGGTCTGGCGGCGGCCCATGCCCAAGGCCAGGTGCATCGTGACATCAAGCCAGCCAACATCTTGCTGGAAAACGGCGTCGAGCGCGTCAAGATCACTGACTTCGGGTTAGCCCGGGTCGGCGACGACGCCAGCTTGACGCAATCGGGGACCATTGCCGGAACGCCGATGTACATGTCACCGGAGCAGGCCGCCGGCGAGACAGTCGATCATCGGGCGGACTTGTTCAGTCTGGGCAGCGTCCTCTACACGATGTGCACGGGCCGACCGCCGTTTCGCGCTTCGGGCACGTTGGGCGTGATCAAGCGCGTCATGGAAGAAACGCCCCGACCGATCCGCGCGGTCAATCCCGAGATCCCCGAGTGGCTGGAGCACATCATCGCCAAGCTGCACGCCAAGAAGCCGGAAGATCGTTTTCCGACCGCCAAGGAAGTGGCGGAACTCTTGGGGCAGCACCTGGCCCACTTGCAGCAGCCAGAGCAGATGCCGCGGCCCGCGCCGGTACAAAGTAGTCCCCACGCTCCGCGTGGGGATGCGCCTGTCGCTCCGCATGGGGGATCTTCGCAAGCTCCGACAGAAGCCGCGCCCCACGCGGAGCGTGGGGCCTACACATGGCGCATCGGGGACCGCGTGCTCGCCCCGTGGGAACCGGAGTGGGCCTACCCCGCCACCGTGCGCGAGATCAATGGCGACTCCGTTTATGTTTGGTTCGACGACGGCGAGCTGTCGTGGGTGGAGGCCGCGGACTTGCGCCCCCTGGACATTCGCGACGGCAGCCGGGTGTTTGGCCCCTGGGGTTACTGCGGCGTCGTAACGGAGCGCGACGGCGACCGAGTGCACATCAACTATGACGACGGCGACAAGGAATGGACCGACCTGAAGGAAATCTACGTGCCTTCAGGCAAGCCGCCGGTCCCGAAGTCGTTCTGGAAAAAAGCGGCGACAATTGTGGTCGTCGCTCTCCTGGCGCTGGCATTCGCTGAGTGGCGCGGCTATACGCGGATCATCAGCTACGTTCGAAGTTTTTTTGACCAGGTCGTCACGCTCGACATTGAGGACGCTCCAGTGGAAGTGAAGGTTTATGAAACCAAGGATCTGGATCCGAACGCGAAGGGATTCTTTGTTCGGATGCGCGCGAAGGACTCGATCAGCTTTGGGCCGGCCCAAGCGTTCACTGCCGACGCGAACGTCAAGTCGCTGCGGCTGCCGCCGGGCAATTACTGGCTCATGGCCTTCAAAGACGGCCGAATGCTTCACCGCGAGCTGATACGAGCCAAGCTCGGCGGCGAGAGCATAATCCGCATTCCAGGGTCGAAGAAAGAAGACGCAACCGACGCCGCCAAGCTTCAGGGCAAGTGGAAAGTTCAGTCGCGTCAGACGGCGCTCGAAGCGGCGGACGCATCGTTGCAGCCGGTACGGATTGAATTCTCCGCGGATAGAATGCGCACGCAAAACGCGGAAGGCGAAACCATCAGCGAGCAACTCTTCGCCATCGACCCAACGAAACTCCCCAAGCAAATCCATCTCTTCGTCGTCGGCTCCAACGCCCACGAGGGCAGCGGCATCTACAAGTTTGAGGGCGACACTCTGACTTTGTGCGTGGCGCCGACCGGCCAGCCGCTGCCAACGGCGTTCAAGGCCAAGGGTCACTCCGACGTGCTGACGGTGTGCAATCGAGAGCCGGCGCGCAAACCCGTGTATCCCGCGCGTGGCCAGGCTTTCTTGGAAGGCGCGCCGATCCCCGGCGCACACATCGTGTTCACGCCTTCAAAGGGCGGAGTCCGGGCCGACGCCGTCGTCGCTGCAGATGGCTCGTTCGCGCTCACGACATACAACGCGGGCGACGGTGCTGTGGCCGGCGACTACGTCATTACCGTAACTCTTCGCGAACCAAACGGTGCTGGCGAACTCGGCCCCAATCTCCTTCCCGCCATGTACGCTCTCCCGGCGACTTCGCCCTTACGGTGGACGATTGCCGCGCAGAAAAACGAGCTGCTGCTGAAGCTGCTGCGCAAGTAATCCTTGGACTGCAGGACCGGTAGCCACCTAGGATTGGACTCCGGCGGAACGCCCCACTTGGATGCAGGACGCGTTTACGGCGCAATGGTCAGCCGCTGGTTCGCTTGCACGTCGGACTTGGTGACTCTCCCTTGTCCATGCGGCAGTATCACCTCCACGTCGCACGTAGTCCGCGTTCCCAGGCCAATGTGGGCCGCCGCCTCCTGTCCCGAGGCATAGCCATAGCCGACGGCAATCTCAGTTGCACTTAGAAGAGCGTCTTTGCGACCGAGCTTGCCTGCTTCATAGACATGGACTCGCGCGCCGATGCCTTGGCGATTGCCGCTCTTGCCGCCGCGGACGTCCACGGCGAGCCAGTTGCCGCTCTTGGTCTCGTTGCGCAAGAGCAGCGAATCCTTGTCCACCCACCAGTTGGCCAGGAAGAGGTCGAGTCTGCCGTCGCGATCGAAATCGGCGCTCGGTGCGGACGCCATGTAGACGATCTTGCCCTCCTTCTTCATTTGCTCGAAGAACTTGGTCACGTCGACTATCTTCTTGTCCGCCGCCGTGGGGAAATCATTGACAGCGGCGGCGTCTTCTTCGAAGCGCGGCAAGCCGTTCTGAACGCCGAGATGCCGGTACAGAACCGGATAGGTCTTGGCGCCGGCGAACTTGACGATGCTCACGTACAAATCGGGCCAACCGTCATTGTCAAAGTCGCGCAATTCAACGTGCGGGGCCTTCATGCTCTGCGGGGTCAGGCCGGCCTTCTCCGTCACGTCCTCAAAGCGCGGCCACCCATCCGCGACGCCGCGATTGAGATACAGCCGCGGCCGCACTCCGCCGTAAACCCAGGGACGGTCCGGGTGCGTGCCGATAACGAGGTCCAAAAGGCCGTCGCGATTCAAGTCGCCGAAGCAAACGCCGCAACTGGTGTCCTCTTGCGTGTCGTGATACTTCCAGGTGAAGTCGGCATGAGTCTTGGGCACTTCCTGGAAGCGGCCTTTGTCGTTGCGAAAGAGGCGATTGCCGTGAAAACGGCCGGCCAGGAAGATGTCGGGCCAGCCGTCGTTGTCCACGTCGGCGGCGGCCACGCCAAAGCCGGTCACCTTTTCGGGCAGGCCGACTTTTGTGGTCACGTCCGCGAACTTAAAGTTGCCGAGGTTTTGAAAGAGCCGTGACCGGCTTTGGCCGCCTTGGAAGAAGCATTCGCCGACCAAAAGGTCCAAGCGGCCGTCGCCGTTGAAGTCCAAGGCGGCGACGCTGCGCGACGGAAAGTCCATGGGACACGCGCCGGAGTCTTGGGACACATCACTGAACTTGCCCTGGCCGTCGTTGCGAAAGAGGGCGTTGGGCGTCGAAAAATGCTCGTTGCCGGCGCCGTAGGGCTTCCATTGAATCGCGTGGTTCGTGTAGTAAAGATCCAGGTCGCCGTCGTTATCGAGGTCGACAAAGACCGCGCCGTTTCCTCTTCCGCAAATCTGAAGCTGCTTCTGATCATCCAAAACGAGCTTGCCCTTGAGATTGCGGAAAAGGAGGTTGTTCTTCGATCCGTAGGGCTTGGCGCCGAAGGTGCCGACGTAGAGCGCGGGATAGCCGCTGCCGTCGATATCGCCCCAGGCCGCGGCGTGGCCGGCAATGCCGCCGGCCGCGGGCAAAAGTCCGACTTCCCTGCCTACATCGCGAAAACTGAAGTGCGTTTGGGACCGCGCCGGGACGACGAGTAGCAACAGTGCCAACGCGGCAAACACGGTGTGTCGCGGCATAGCTTGGCCCCTTTGCATATTCCACCAAGATGAGACGAACAACGATGCTTGGCGAGCCGAGCCGCGTAAGCGGCCGGTGAGGGCAGGCGACGCACCCGACGCCTTACGGCGTTCGGCTCGCCAAGGCGCGATGAATCGGTGCCACCATACCGAAGTTCGCAACGTCTGTCAAAACGCATACGCTTGATTCCGCGCGCGGGTATGGTACGCTGAAAATGTCTGGGTTGTGCGGCTTTCCGCCCTTGGTTCTGACATAGGACTCCATGGCTTCTACACTGCCCTCTTTGACTCCCGAGCAGCGCCGTGCAGCCGCCGGTCAATTCGAACGTGCCAACCAGGTGCTGGCATCCGGCAACTACGATTACGGCATACAGCTGTTGTTCAACTGCTGCCTCATCGACCCTGCCAGTCCGATCTATCGCCAAACGCTCCGCCAGGCGGAGAAAAAGAAATTCCAGAACAACCTTAAAGGCTCCGCGTTGGCCTTTCTGACGAATCTGCGCGCTAAATTGCAGCTGAAAACATCGCTTCGGACGGGCAACTACGTCAAGGTCCTCGAACGCGCCGAACGTGTTTTTCTGCGCAACCCGTGGGACGTGCCCGCCAGTCTGGCCATGGCCGAGGCCTTCACGCAGCTCGACTTGCCGGGCATGGCCATGTGGACGCTGGACCAAGCGCGTCAGGTCGAGCCTTCCAATCCGCGGATCAACCGGCCGCTGGCGCGTTTGTTCGAGAAGTCGGGCAACTTCAACGCCGCGATTGCCCTTTGGGAGTTGGTGCGCAAGGCGGACCCGAAAGATCAAGAGGCGCAGAGCAAGCACAAAGATCTGGCTGCGAGCGCGACCATCGCCAAAGGCCGTTACGAGCGTGCGATTCACGGGCAAGCGCCGACACCTTTGCAGGGCGCTGTTGCCGCGACTGCGACGGAGCAAGCCGTGGGGCAGGCCGCTGGTCTGCCCGAACCCTCCCAGGCCGGAGGCGTCCCCCAGGGCGTCGACCCAACGGATGAAAAGATGCCGCGCGAGGTTGCCGCCCTGCAGGCGAAGATCCAGGCGCAGCCGACCAATCCGAACCACTATTTGCACCTGGCTTCCGTATACCGCCGGGCCGATCTTCTCGACAAGGCGGCACAGGTTTTGCGCGACGGCCTGGGCCCGACCGCCAACCACTTCGACCTCATGATGGAGGTTGTCGATCTGGAAATCGAGCCGCTCCGGCGCGATCTGGTGTTGACCGACGAGCTGTTGCACAAAGATGCGGGCAACAACGAGCTTCAGGAGTTGCAGGCCAAGCTCGCGAAGGAAATCGCCACCCGCGAGCTCGACTATTTCCGCCGCAAGGCGGACCGCCATCCCACGGATGCCAACCTCCGCTTCGAGGTCGGCGTGCGGCTCTTGCGAACCGGTCAAGTCGACGAGTCGATCCGCGAGCTTCAAGCTGTCCGCAACGATCCGCGCTTGCAAGGCAAGGCGTTCGTCTACTTGGGCTATTGCTTTCAAAGTCGCAGCAACTGGCGGCTCGCGCAGCGCAATTTCGAAGAAGCGCTCCGCCATTTGGGCGTCGGCGACGACGGCTTGCGCAAGGAAGTCACCTATCAACTAGCCAAGGGCTACGCCGGCGCAGGCGAATATCAGCGCGCTCTTGATCTGGCGTGTGAATTGGCGAATCTCGACTACTCCTATAAAGACATAGGCCGGCTGCTCGACGAATGGAATTCCATTCTGCAGAAGGCTTGAATTCATCCTTTTTGTTATTCGAGGTGTCATCATGAAACGACTCGCAAGGTCCGGCGCCTTGCTGGGGCTCGCGCTGCTCGCCATTGCCTGCGTCGGCGCGGCGGGCGCAACCAAGAAACTGCTCTTGGATGCCCGCGGCGCGCTCACCGCCGACGATCCCATGGACCCAGTCCAGAAGGACAGCCACCAAAAGGTCCATCCCTTCAAGGCCAAAGCCGGCAAGTCCTATCGCATCGACCTAGCCAGCGACAAGTTCGACGCCTACTTGCGGCTGGAAAACGCCGACGGCAAGCAACTGGACGAAAACGATGACTGCGTCGACGGCCTCAATTCGCGCCTCATTTTTTCGGCAAAGAAGAACGAGGAAATTCGCCTCATCGTCACCAGCTACGACCCCCAAAAGACGGGTGATTATCGGCTGACCGTCGCCTATGCCGGCGCGCAGGACATCTTGGAAAACAATGCCGTCAACCTTCACAAGCTGAATTCGGCCGAACAGCGCGCAATCCTCGAGCGCGTCAAGAAGCAGTTCGCCGAGCGCAGCCAAGAGCTTGGTCTGCGCGACGTGCGGCTCTGTTTCCACATCTCCATGAGCCTCGAACGAACCCGGTCCGCGGCGGGCGGCGACGTGTTGCGCGATTTCGCCAAGTCTTTTGCGGGGGCCGCCGATCCCAAGACCGCGGAATTCGCCGTCTCACTCGAAGGCGCGGCCCGCCGCCTGAATTTGCCCGGGCGTCCAATTGAAATCAAGGGCACCAAACTCGACGGCAAGCCGATCGACTGGAGGTCGTATCGCGGCAAAGTAGTGCTGGTCGAATTCTGGATGTCGTTGTGCCCGCAATGTCAAGCGGAACTGCCGAACGTCAAGAAAACCTACGCGGACTACAAGGATAAAGGCTTCGACGTGGTCGGCGTCAGCCTCGACCGCAATCAAGCAACCCTGGCCCAATTCATCGAGAAGCAAAAACTATCGTGGGCCTGTATTTTCGAACCGACCGCGCGGCAGTCGTTGGCCGAGTACTATGGCGTCTTCTCCATCCCCTTGGCGATTCTTGTCGATCGCGACGGCACGGTCGTGTCCATGAACGCGCGCGGGCCGGAACTCCATCGGCTGGTGGCCAAGCTGGTCGAAAAGAAGTGAGGGATACATTGTTCAGGAGGTTGTCATGCGCTTGGGCTGTGTCGTCTTGATCGTGACGGCAGTCAGCGGTGCGCGCTTCGCATCCGCAGATGAGCCGAAGAAACTGTTCATCGTGAGCGACTCGTTGACGGCGGCTGAGCCACTGGACAAGGTGATGAAGAACAGGCACGCCAAAGTTCATCCGTTCCCCATGGAAGCCGGCAAATACTACCGCATCGACCTCGAAAGCAAAAGTTTCAACGCGTATCTACGCATCGAAAGCGCCGACGGTGAAAACCTCGTCGCCAACGACAACGGCGGCCACGCTTTTGACTCACGCATCGCATTCCGGCCGGAGCGGGACGGCGAATACCGGCTCATCGCGACCACCTACGCTCCGGGGGCAAAGGGCGCGTACACCCTGAGCGTCGCGCTCGCCAGCGCGCGCGACATCCTGGAATTCAAAGCAAAGAACCTGCCCGACTTTGCGCCCAAAGAGCGCAGGCCCGTTGTCGAAGAAGTGAAGAAGGTGATGGCGGACAAAGGCAAGATCCTCGACGGGCACGACGTGCTGCTCGCATTCCAAGTCGCGCAAAACCTCGAACGCGTCGGCTTCCCGAACACGATCGACATCTTCGAGGACCTGGCCAAGTCGTTTTCCCTCGCCGCCGATTCTCAAATCGCCGAGTTCTCGAAAACGCTGCAAGGGGCAATACGCCGGCTCAGCCTGCCCGGCAACCAGATGCATCTGGCAGGCACCAAGCTCGACGGCAAGCCGCTCGACTGGTCCTCCTATCGCGGCAAGGTTGTGCTCGTCCACTTTTTTGCGTCGCACTTTGATCCGGCGCGCGTCGAGTTGCCGGACATTAGAAAAATGTATGTGGCCTACAAGGACCGCGGCTTCGACATCGTCAGCGTGAGCGGCGACCTGAGCGCAAAGTCACTGACTAAGTTCATGGAAAAGGAAAAGCTCCCGTGGGTCTGTATTTATGAGCCGGGCAAGAATACGCAGCCCATGCTCCGGCACTACGGCATTTTCACGCTTCCTCTCACCGTGCTCGTCGGTCAAGACGGCAACGTGATATCCAACAAAGTGCGCGGCGCGGAGCTGCAGCGACACCTGGAAAAACTTCTCGGACCAGTCGATCAGAACTAGCTTCGCGCCACCGCGCTTTCAGGGCCGCGCATTTCAGAGCCTCGTTTGCGCTTGCCGTCATCGTGGCGCGTCCTTAAATTACTTGTTTCCAATATCATTGTCAGAGCCGCGCCCGTTAGGAAGCGGTGAATTGTGCAAAGGGTCGATCATGCCTCATACCAGTAGCGCCAAGAAGCGACTCCGGCAAACCACCAAGCGGCGGCTGCGCAACCGCGCCGCCAAGAAAGCGATTCGCCTTCAAGTCAAAAACGTCACTCAGGCGCCAAAAGAAGCGACGCTCGACCAATTGCGCGAGGAGCTGGTCGCCGCCTTTCGCAAACTGGACAAAGCCGCGGCCAAGCGCGTCATCCATCCCAATGCCGCCGCCCGCAAAAAGGCACAGCTCCAAAAGCTATACAACTCCAAAGCCTCGGCCGGCAAATAGCTATCTGCCTTGCGTAGACGCAGCACTGTGAAGCGCGCAAAGGAAGTCCGCGGCAGACGTGAGTTCTAATCGCAGGCCAACCTCTCCGCGCATTCTGCGTGGAAAGACTGGGAATATCGGGTAGAATGCCGGTGGAGACAAGCCATGACGACGATAACAATCCCTCCTGACCTAGCAAGCCGACTCTTTGACGAGGCGCAGCGCCGCGGCACCACACCTGAACTTCTTGCCCTCGACGGGTTGCGCCGGCTGTTCGCGCCGCCGGCCGACAACGGTAGTGCCAATCAAGGCACGCTTTTCGACTTTCTCGCCGGCTACATCGGCACCGTCGCGGCGTCGGCTGAGCCTTATTCCGAAAACTGTGGTCGGCGCTTCGCCGAGGGCTTGGCCGAGAAACGTGAGCGAGGGCGCATTTGACGCTTACCGACACTGGTCCGATAGTGGCCCTTGTAAACCGCAATGATGGCGAAGTATCACGACTTGCCCATGGACCTGGCAGATGCCTCCCTGATGGCATTTGCGGAACAACTTGGAACACGGAGCGTGTTCACACTGGATCAGGACTTCCGCGTCTATCGGCTTGCCGATGGTGCGGCCGTCGAAGTCATTCCATGAATGAGA
>JAKEHV010000209.1 GCA_022614915.1 Gemmataceae bacterium
CCCTGCGCGAGGAACTTCACGTTTTCGATGTGGCGGGCTTCGTCCTTGAACACATCAATGAACACGTGGCCGATGATGCGGCGTTTTTCTTGCGGGTCGGAGATGCCGGCCAACGCGTCGAGAAAGCGCTGCCGGGCGTCAACAGCATGCAAATCGGCCTGGAAGTTGCCGCGAAAGGTGTTGCGGACAGCGTCGGCCTCGCTCTGGCGCAACAGGCCGTTGTCCACGAAGATGCACGCTACCTTCGGGCCGACGGCGCGAATCAAGAGTGCGGCCACGACGGAAGAATCGACTCCGCCGGACAGACCGCAGATGACCCGGTGCTGGCCGATGCGCTCTTTGAGATCGGCAACGGTTTGCTCGATGAACGACTTGAGCTGCCACTGTCCCGTGCAGCCGCAGATTTCGTATAGGAAATTGCGCAGAATCCGGCTGCCGTAGGCCGTGTGGCTGACTTCGGGGTGGAACTGCAGTCCGAAGACCGGCCGCGTCCGATGGCGCAGCGCCGCGACGGGGCATGTTTCGGTTGCGGCGAGTGGCACAAAGTTCTTATCCATCACCTGCACCTGATCGCCATGACTCATCCAGACAATGGTCTCCTCCGGCACGCCGGCGAACAGGCCGTCCATTTCATGCACTTTCAGGTGGGCCCGGCCGAACTCACGCGTGGTCGCCGGCTGCACTTTGCCCCCCAGGAAGTGGCAGACGAGCTGCATGCCGTAGCAGATGCCAAGGACCGGTAGGTTCAACTCAAAGATCTTCGGGTCGCAGTGCGGCGCTCCTTTCTCATAAACGCTGGCAGGCCCGCCGGAGAGGATGAGGCCGCTGGGCTTAAGCTCCTTGACGCGTTCCGCGGACAGATCGTGACGCACAATCTGGCAGAAGACGTTTTGCTCGCGCACCCGCCGGGCAATGAGCTGAACGTACTGCGCGCCGAAATCAAAGATGAGGATGCGTTCTTGATTCATGGTTGTTAAGAATGGAACTGCGGTTCCAAGGGTTCCAACCTCCCCAATTCCACTGAGCGATTCGTGGCGGCCTCGACGGCATCTATGAGGGCGGCGCGGAAACCGCCGCGCTCCAAGGCATGCAAGCCGGCCATGGTAGTGCCGCCGGGGCTGGCCACCTGATCCTTGAGCACGGCCGGGTGCAGGCCTGTTTCGAGCAGCATCTTTGCCGAGCCGAATACCGTTTGCGCCGCTAACTGCGTGGCCACGTCGCGCGGCAGGCCCATGCGCACGCCGCCGTCGCTGAGGGCTTCGATCAAGACAAAGATGTAGGCCGGTCCGCTGCCGGAGAGTCCCGTGACTGCGTCGAGCAGTTTTTCAGGCAAGGCGAACGCTTTGCCGACAGCTTTCAACAGGCGGTCCACGACGCGCAGGTCTTCGGGCGTGGCGGCCGGGCCGGCGGCATAGCCCGACGCGCTGGCGCCGACCAGGCATGGCGTATTGGGCATCGCGCGCACGACGCGCTTATCGGGACCAAGGTCGCGCGAAAGCTGCGCCAAGGAAACGCCGGCCGCGATCGAGAGAATCAAGTGTTGCGCGCTGAGCGCGGACCGAATCTCCGCCAGCACCGCTTGCATCGTCTGCGGCTTTACCGCCAAGACAATTAAATCGCTTTGGGAAACGACCTGACGATTGTCTTGGGCAGCTTTGGCGCCGGTGGCCTGTGCGAATTCGTTGCGTGCTTGCAGGATGGGATCGCTGGCCTGAAGGTGCTCGGCGGCGGTCAGCCCGGCTTGCAGCCAGCCTTGGGCCAGCGCGGTGGCCATTTTGCCGGCCCCGACAAAGCCGATGCGGACCTGGGGAACGTTCGACATCGCAAAGTCCCCAAAAGCAAATGGATGTTCTAGCGACAAGACTTCGGAAGT
This sequence comes from Gemmataceae bacterium, assembly GCA_022614915.1. GTDB lineage: Bacteria > Planctomycetota > Planctomycetia > Gemmatales > Gemmataceae > JAKEFD01. The sequence continues at coordinate 1,874 of JAKEHV010000209.1, forward strand.
CTAGGAGACTTCGGCTGTCTCCATACTCTAGCTCTATGCCCGTGCAAACACCCGAATGGCTCGCGCGCCGCGGCGGTTCCGTCAAGCTCGGCAGCGACGGCCAAACCTGTTTCGTAATCTTGGACAGCAAGCCGAGTTACGCGCTCACGCCTGTTCCCGTCGGCGGCAAGTTCAGCTGCTACACGCGGCAGACGATCAACGGCCGGCGCATGGACTGCCCGCGGACGTGGACCAGCGCGGACGACGCCATCCGCGGCGGGTTGGAAGAATTGCGCAAGCAACTCGGATGGGAATAAACATGTCACAGCCCGAACTTGTCGATGTCATTGACAAAGCCGGCAACACCGTCGGCGTGGTCACGCGCGAGGAAATGCGCGTCAGGCGCTTGCCGCACCGCTGTGTCTATGTCCTCGTCTTTAATACGCGCGGCGATCTGTTCATTCACCTGCGCACTCCCTCCAAAGACGTTCATCCGTCGCACTGGGACATAGCAGTGGGCGGCGTGCTGCTGGCGGGAGAGTCCTTTGCTCAAGGGGCGCGACGCGAGTTGCAGGAGGAATTGGGCATTGATGCCGAGGCCGAGGATTTGTTTCCGTTTTGCCACTCCGATCCCAATACGGACGTGCGCGCCCACGTCTATCGCCTCGTGCACGATGGGCCGTTCCAGTTGCAAGCCGAAGAGATTGTGTCCGGAGAATTCGTGCCTTGCGCCATGGTGTCGCGCCGCGCGGCCCAGCAGCCGTTTTGCCCGGATGGCCTGGAGGTTTGGAAAATGTTCTTGCAGTGGAGGAACACGCCGACAGTGTGGTGATTTCTGAGCCGCTTTTAACTTCATACTTGATAGAAACACCCTTGGCTCAAAACCTTGATGCTGGATGCTTCGGCGTCGAATGCGTCGGGGCAGTGAATGAGCCGCATCTTCTTTTTCACGTCGTCCGCAAGCTGCAGCAGCTTGTCGTATTCCGTGTGCGGGTACGCGCCGCCCGCTTCGTGAACGATGACGTCCGCATCCTTTAGCCAAGCGATGAGCTCGGGATCGAAAGGGGTATCTGCGCTCAGGCCCAGTGTGCGGCCTCCGGCTTGCACGCGATACGCCACGGTCGGCACGCTGTGCAACGTCTGCTTGCAGGAAAGCGTGAAGGGCCCGATCGCCGCCGTCTGGTTTTCGTCCAGCAGGCGAAGGTCAAAGAAGTCCTCGAGCATCCGTTGCACCGGCGCGGCGCCGATTGCCGGAAGGGAATACTCCATGCTCCCCGCCAGATGTTTGGACCACAAGTCGGCGGCTACGGCGGGATGCGTGAACAACGTCAGTTTCGTGCGGATCGCATAGCGATAGTAGAATGCGAGCGTTTCCAAGCCGGAGACGTGGTCGCCGTGCAAATGGGTCAAGACAACGCCGAGGAACTGCGCCACGTCGAGCGCGATTCCTGCGGACGCGGCTGCCTCGCGCACCATCTTGCGCACCGGGTGCGGGCAATCGATCAAAAGCCACTGTCCGTCCGCCTCAACCGCCAGGCTGGACGAGTAGTGCTTTGCCGAAAACGCGTCGCCGACGCCGAGGGGCAAGAATCGCATACAGCTATTCGATTGAAAAACACATTCGACGGCATCAAGACATATCTTGCTAGCGCTCGGCCGGGCCAGCCTTGACTCGCTCCGGCTGTTCGCTTCCTTCGACAAAGCGCCACCAGGCATCCGCCGCCAAGTCTTGAAACGACTGTCGCAGTCCGGACGGCCATTGGAGCGTTACGCGCTCGACTTTCGCGCTGTCCCCCAAGCCCACTAGGAGCCGGCGCTCGTTCGCCGACAGATAGCTGCCGCCGCCATTGAGGAAACACACTTGTTTGCGGCCGCCGGCTTCGATTTCAATGCGCGTGCCAATGGCGTTGCGGTTGCTTTTCTTGCCGTCGCCGATGAGTTCCAAACGTAGCCAATGGTTTTTGGTAGCAGTTTGATTGCGCAACAGCGCGATTGGACCGCCGTTGTGGCTGAAGGCCAGGTCTACGAGGCCGTCGTTGTCGAAGTCCGCCCAAGCCAGGCCGCGGCCGACGCGCAGCTCTTGGAAATAGGCGCCGGCCTGCGCCGTTGCGTCGCGGAATTTCGCTTTGCCGTCGCCGGTAAAAAACTGAGCTTGCTGCGCGAACGATGCGCCGAACAGCTCCGCCGCCGGCCGATTGACATGCCCGTTGGCGACGGCAACGTCGAGATGACCGTCGAGGTCTGCGTCGACGAACACCGTGCCGAAGCCGAGACGCCTCAAGCTGGGAAACCCCAGTCCCGACGGGTAACTCTGTTCGAGAAAAAACATCTTGCCCTTGTTGCGAAAGAGCACATTGGGCGCGTCCTGGAAATTGGTGACGAAGAGGCTTGGCCAACCGCTGCCGTCCACGTCCCCGGCCTCCACGCCCATGCCGGCGATCTCGCCGCCATAGGGCCCCAGGCCGCAGCCAGCGAGCAGGCCTTTTTCCACAAACTTGCCCCCGCCCTGGTTATGGAACAAGTAAGCGGGGCGCATGTCGTTGGCGGCGTAAATGTCGGCGCGGCCGTCGCCGTCCAAGTCGCAAATGAGGACGCCCAAACCCGGCGCGGGCGGCGCGGCGGCGATGCCCGAAGACTGACTGACATCCGCGAACGTGCCGTTGCCCTGATTGCGAAACAGCTTGTGCGTCACGTGCGGAAAGATCGTGGGCGAGCAACTGTAGCGCAGTCCTTTTTGCTCGCAGATGGTGTATTTCTCCATGTCGACTTCGACGTAATTGCAAACATACAAGTCCAAGAAGCCGTCGCCGTCGATGTCGCCCCAGGCCGCGCTCGTGGCCCAATGCGGGTCGCGCAGCCCGGATTTTTCAGTAACATCGACGAAGCGCCGCCTGCTAATGCCGTCGGGACGGTTGTGGTACAGGACGATGCCGCCCAAATAGGTGACCACGAGATCGTCGAAGCCGTCGTTGTCAAAATCGCCGACGGCGCAGCCTTGGCCAAAGCCGCCGCGGTCAAGGCCGGTTTGTACGGTGACATCCGTAAACGTGCCGTCGCCGTTGTTGCGATAGAGCTTGTTCGTGGGCACTGCCTTTGGCCCCTCGCCCTGGAGTCCCGCGCGAACTGGGCCGTCTTGAACGCAGAAAAGATCGGGCCAGCCGTCGTTGTTGTAATCCACCCAGGCAAGGCCGCTGCCGAGCGTTTCCTGGATGTAATGCACCGGCGTGGCTGGATCGAAATGCCGAAAATCGATGCCGCTCGCGGGCGCGACATCTTCGAACCAGGGCGCGCCGGCGGTCGGTCCCGTCGGCGCCGCGACTTTCACGTCCGGCTTGGTCGCGTTGTTTGAACTGCACGACAGGCCGCACAGCGCCAACAGCGCGGACAAGCCACAACACGATACAACTCGCGAAAGAATCATTGGCTCTCCATAGTAGGCCCCACGCTCCGCGTGGCGCGCCCTACAAGCTAGGCCGCTTGTGGCTACGGGCGACGTTGCGACAAGCGGCCCGCTTGTCGGCTCCGAGATCACCCCTCAAGCGGTTCGTGAGGTCTACATTGGTTATTGCCCCAATCGGCGATGCTGTTCGGCCAATGCGATCTTTCCTTGGCGCTCGTAACACGTCGCCAAAAGGCGATGCACGCTTTTCGCCGTGGCAAAGCGCTTGACGGCCGGCTCCAATACGCCCACCGCCTTGTCTGTCGCACCAACCTCCAACAACGCCTCCGCCGCGCGCACCTGCAAATCCAGGTTTTCAGGCAGCATGCGGCTGTCACGCAGCAATTCTTGACTTAGTCGATGACGGTTTACTTCCGCCATCTCCCGTTCCGCCTCTTTGGTCTTGCCGACGCTGGCCAGCGCCAGGCTGAGGTGGTATCTGGCTTGGAAATAGTCGGGTTTCAGCGTCAGTGCCTTTTCCAAAAGCGTGACGGCCAGCGCCGGTTGATTCGCCTCGCGGTAGAGGATCGCTTTGAGCGCCAAACCATCCGCGTAACCTGGATGTTCCGCGACGAGCGCATCCGTCAATTGTTGCGCTTCCGGCGTCCGCCCTTGCACGTGACAAGCCTTGGCCAACAGGAAGCGCAAACCCGGATCGCCGCGGTTGGATTGCAAACAGCGCCGCAACAGCGTTTCCGCGTCGGCCACGCGCCCTACGTCATAGAGCAAGTCGGTAACGCGCACGCACATCTTCACGTTGCCCGGGTCGCGCTCGCAGAGCCGCAAACCGTCGGCAATCGCTGCGTCCTTCTTGCGGATGTACGAGTACAATTCCAAACGCAGTCGCAACGGCTCCGCTTCGTCCGGCTCCACCGCGCACCAGCGATTCAAATAGACGACGGCATCGTCCAACTTCGATTCTTCGATGTAGCCCAACGACAGCGCCTTGAGCAGCAGCACATCGTCGGGCAGCGCCGCCGACGCTCGTTTCAACAAAGGCTCGGCCTTCTCAAACGGCCCGTCCAAGTGGGCGCGAAGGGCATGGTCGCGCAAGTTGGCGTTGTGCTGCCCCTTCCAAATGAAGTAGCCGACCAGCGCCACAAGCGCCGCGCAAACGACACCCGCGACTAGACGGCGTCTGCCCCAAACCCGTTGGCTCGGGGGCGTGGCATCGCCCACGCGCGCGGCGCTGGGATCCATGGCTGTATCCCGTAAAGGACCTGCGTGCAGTACTTTATTGTGAAAGCATTGAAAGCATTGTGAGAGTAAGCCGGCATGGGCACGGCGTCAACAGAATCGTACGAATCTCGTGTTTGCGCCGGCATGGTTCAGAAGTGGGAGACGGCGGTCGCGTTTCTGTGCAAATTGCTGTGCAAATCGCTCACACCCCCCCATCACAGTAGCCGGCTTTTGAACAACGTTACATACGAGTTAATTTGTTTTCATAAGTTACTATCAATAAACTACTTGGGATCATGATCCAGCAGGCGCTGGTGGGACTTTCTCAACTTCGACAACCGGTGCGGACAATGTGGTCTGACTGTTGGGTTGCGCGCAATCGATGTGCTTTCCGCAAGTCACTACCGCACAAGCGGTTAATGAATTGCATTGCGCGCATGCCCAATACACACACACACACACTGAAAACGTCCAGTTTCCCCCCGGCTCTTAAGTGCTCTCCGAGAAAGTCCCGGTCAACTTGTGGAATGAGCCCGCTCTCGCTCATTTCCCTTTCAGAATCCGGCAACCTACGGAACTTTTCCCCACTGTCGTTCGTCCTAATGTCGTAACATTCCTTCAGCAAGGGCGATGCGGCCCTTGACACCAGCCTCGCAACCGGCCACACTTAATTCACAATTGCAGTCCTGGGCCCGTGGGTCTAGGGGGGTAACCAAGGGGTGAAGCACATGAACCGCAGGCATTTTCTCAAGCACGTGGCGGGCTATTCTGCTCTAGCGCTGCCCGGCATCGAGTTTGTGCGGACCATCCAGGCCAATGCCCAGGAACTCCGCCGCGCCAACAAGAGCGTCATCATCATGTGGATGGGCGGCGGACCCGCGACCATCGACATCTGGGATTTGAAGCCCGGCCGGCCCACTGGCGGCCCGTTCCGCGAAATCAACACATCCGCCCAAGGCGTGCGCATCAGCGAGCACATGCCGCGCACCGCCGAACAGATGCGGCACCTCGCCGTCATCCGCTCGCTGACCACGACGGAAGGCGACCACAATCGCGGCACGCAGCTCATGCATACGTCATACACGCCGAACCCGGCGATTGCGTTTCCCTCGATCGGCGCCATCGCCTCCCACGAGATACCCAAGCTGGCCGGCTATCGCGAAATCTCGCTGCCCAACTTCATCAGCATCGGCGGCGGCAACAACGGTCCCGGCTTCCTCGGCATGACCTATGCCCCGTTCAACGTGCAGAACCCCGGCACCCCGCCGCAAAATATGCGGCCCTTCGGCGTGGCCGGCGCCGAGAGCGAAGTGGAAGACCGCATCCGTCGCCGTCAACGCCTGTTTTACACGCTGGAAGAGCAATTCATGAACGGCCGGGCCCCGCACCTTTCGGAAAAGGACCGGGCCCGCTTCGCCGACGCTTCCAAGGCCCACCAGGACGTATACGGCAAGGGCTTCAGCCTGGTCGCGTCGCGTGAAGGCCGCGTCTTCGATCTAAAGAACGAAAGCCCGAGTCTTATGGAAGAGTACGGCGCCGCCGGCACCGGCAACAACAACTTTGGCCGTGCCGCTATCCTGGCCCGCCGTCTCGTGGATGCCGGCGTCTCCGCCGTCGAGCTGACCCTGGGCGGCTGGGACACGCACAATCAGAACTTCGACGCGCTATCGACTCGGCAGCTACCACCGTTGGACCGCGCCTTGGGCGCTCTGGTCCGCGACCTCGTGGATCGCGGCATGTGGCAAAACACTGTCGTGGTCTGGATGGGCGAGTTCGGCCGAACCCCGCGCATCAACCAGAACGTCGGTCGCGATCACTGGCCGGCTTGCTGGTCGGTGGCAGTGGGCGGCGGCGCACTCCGCGGCGGCCAGGCTTACGGCTCGACCGATGAAGACGGCATGCGCGTGGCGAACAACCCGGTCCGCGTCGGCGACCTATTCGCCACCGTGTACCGGGCCTTGGGCATCGACCCGACCACGCAAGTCCGCGACGCCATCGGCCGGCCCTTCGCCATCGCCGGCGGCAATGGCCGGGCGATCGAAGGACTGTTCTAGCAGAGCGATTGGAAGACAAAGACCCTCGGCAATGCAGCAAGGCGGGACGGCTATGTGCCTCCCGCCTTTTTCATTGTCTACGTTTCAAGTGTTTACGTTTCGCGCTCGCTCCTACCATGTGATTGTTACGTTATCAGCGGCGACCGATCTTGCCAAAAGTGTCGAGTTCTTGCTAAAACTCGGCCAACGGAAAGGATTCCGCAATGCCGACACTGGAATGGCTCCGCAGCGAGTTCGCGTACGGCTACGACAGCGGCAACGTGCTGGGCTGGCAGCCCAATCGCCGCCGCCGGCACGAAGAGCGCAGCATCGGCGGCTCGTATCGCCGGTTTTTTCGCAAGGAGGTTGCGCCGCACCTAAGGCCGGATGCGCGCGTGCTCGAGCTGGGACCGGGGCAGGGGTCGTGGACGCAGGCCATCCTGCACTATGTCACGCGCGGCGAGGTTCACACGGTTGATTTCCAGGATGTATCACCCTGGCTTTGTCCTGAGCGCAATGACGGCCGTCTCGTCTGCCACCAGGTCGCCGATGCCAGCTTTTCGTGCGTGCCGGATAGTCATTTCGACCTGTACTTCTCCTTTGGCGTACTCTGCCACCATCAGGCAGAATTGCTGCGACCGCTGATGCAAAACGCACTGTCGAAGATGAAAAGCGGGGGCATTGCCATCCATCAATACAGCGACTGGAACAAGCTGGATGCACAGGGCTGGGCGAACTGGACGCGCGTGCCGCCGGAGTTTCGCGATATGTCGGACGAAGAGATCTGGTGGCCGCGGAACACGCCGGAGCGGATGGCAGCGCTTTGCGAGGAAGCAGGCTGGACGGTGTTGTGCCCCGACCTGGGCTGCTTCCGGCGCGATTCGGTGATCCTACTGCGGCGGGAATAGAAACGCAGAGGACGCAGAGAACGCGGAGAGTCCATTTGGAGTGCGGCGCTTTTCCGCCGCTTTTGTTTCTTTTCTTTCTTCTCCGCGCTCTCTGCGTCCTCTGCGTTTGGATTCTCAAATCTCAATCAACTCCGCCAGACCCGCCGCGACAATCTGCGCACCGGTCACATACTGTCCCGCCGCAATCCACTGCCGCACCTCGTCGATGCCGGCGCCCAGGAGCCGCTCCTGCATGGCGTCCAGCTCTTTTTCCATGTCCTCGAAATGGCGTGCCCAAAGCGTCGCCTCGCCGGAACCGACGCGCTTGTCGCTTTGCCAGCGCATCCGGTGGAACAAGAAGGTGCTGTGACGGGTGACCAATCGCTTTTTGCAGGCGGCGAAGATCATGATGCACGCCGAGGAGCACTCGCCCAAGACGACGGCGGTGGCGTTCAGCTTGCGATGGCGCAATAACGCGGCGACAGCGAGAGCGCCGTAGACGCTGCCTCCCGAAGAGTCAATGTAAAAGACGCACTCGCCGCCTTCGGGCAAATCGAGCAAGGTCTTGAGCACGTCTTCTTCCCAGCGGTCCACGTCGCCGACCAACGGGATTTCGGGGCTTTTGCGGCGTTTTTTCGATTTGGCCATGAAGAAATGGAATATGGCAAAGCTCAGGAAGGTTCAATACGATTTCAAACCACAGAGACACAGAGTCACAGAGAGCGCAAAAGAAGAATGAAAAATGCTATATGGCTAGCTGCTCGTCACAGCCACTTTTTTTCTTTTTTAATCCTTGTTTTCTCTGTGACTCTGTGTCTCTGTGGTTAATGACGGCTCTCTGTCACTCGACTGATCGGCTTGCTGATCGTCGCCCGGCTGAGCTTGCAGGCCGTCGCAGCAGTGCAGGTCGCCCAGTCCCGCGCACTCCGGACAGGGCATAAAGACGCCGCGAATCTGCACCATCCGCATGCCGTAACACATCGGGCAAATCATGATCTAAGTGCTTTCGTCATCGCCGACATTCTCTACTTTCATTATTTCACGCAACAGGACGGTTGCATAACTTCCGGCCGGCAAGGTGAACGACAGCCGCAACCCGTGCGCGGTCTTTTCGGCTTCGAGATCCGGCACATAGACCAGATTGTGCCGGCGCGTACCTTGCAGCAGTTTGCCGAAACCGCTGAACGATTGTGATGAGAAACCAAAACTCGCAAGTGAACCCTGCTCGCGTTCGGCGGCAGCATATCGCGCTGGAAACGTCTTGCGGCCAAAGATGGGCCCGGCGTGGACAATCTCCTTCGCATCGAAGCGGCGCTGCTCGGCGGCCACGTCTTCGGCAACGAACATTCCGCCAAACGGAATCTTTGCCATCACGTCGCCGTGGAGGACCGTGAACAGCAAGCAGTCGCGCCGGCGCTGACCGAGATACTGGTTGAACAAGGCGGATTGGACGGCGGACAACGCCAGCTTCTTGAGGAAAGGACTAACGCGCTTCACGGGAGCGGCGCCGAAGTAGGAGAGGCCTAGTTGCAAGGTTTCCTGGTCCTTGCCGAAGCGCTGCGGTCCATAGTAGTTCGGAAGCCCCTGTGCGCGCAGCCGCCCCACGTAAATCGCTGGAATTGCGTCGGCTGCCGCATCGATGTCGCGAATGAGAATGCGAAAGCGGTTGCCGTGCAAGTGGCCGGCCCGGAGCTTGTTGGAATGGCGGCTGGTTTTGAGCACGCGGATGCCGTCGCCTTCGAGTTGGCCTAAGACGGCTTCCGCCGATGCCGGAACGGAAACCCACTGTCGCGTCACCGCCCGGCGATCTTTCAAACCCGCGGTACCCACTTCTCCATTCGAGAGATTGAGCCGTCTCGCGATTTGACGAGTGAAATACTCCGCGCCCAGGTCGCGCTTTTCCAGCCAAAGATAAAGGAAATCGCCGTTGCCGGACGGCTCGTAGGCGGGAATCTCTTCGACCTCGAAGTCTTCGGGAACGGACTTGATGCGGCCGCCGACGCCGGGGAGGTCTGCAGTCAAAAGGGACGGATTGATGCAAGCGAGAAGGTCCATCATCGAATTGTCCGCAGAAGGCAGTGTCGTCAATTCAGAGCCGCGCACGCAGTAAGCGGTGGATTCAACGGTATAATACGGCCATGGACCTGGACGCCAAAGTCTGTTACTGCTTTCACGTATCGCGGCGCAAGCTAGTCAATTTCGCGCGACAGAGCCAACCGAAAGTAGCCAGCCAGCTTTCGCAGTGCGGCGGCGCGGGCACCGGCTGCGGATGGTGCATTCCGTTTTTGAAACAGATTTTCGAAGAACAACGGAGCGGCGTCGCGACAGAATTGGATCAGCTCACGCCGGACGAATACGCCCAAAAGCGGGCCGAGTACGTTCGCGCCGGCAAGGGGACACCGCCGCCGGGAGCGACCCCCTTGCCGCCGGCACAAATCTAACGATATTGTGAGTATTCACGCCGCGGGGCGAGTCTTCGAGCCCCGCGGGTCAACAGGAGGTTTCCATGTCCTTGTGCCGTTCCCTGTTCATTGTGCTGGGTTTGCTTTGCCTTTCGTTGCCAACGCTTGCTGAGTCCTGCCTCTCGCCCTTCGTCAAGCGCCTCGACCGGCCCGAAAAATACGTTTACGTCTACTGCGTGGACGCCGACGCCAAGGACAACGACTTCCTGGCCGTCATTGACGTGCAAAAGGATTCGCCGACCTACAAGAAAGTCATTCACCAACTCGATCTCGGCACCTCCGGCAACGAGACGCACCACTTTGGCTTCACCGATGACCGTTCGCACATTTTCGGCCTGACGTTGTTTTCCAACCGCATCTTTCTGATCGACGTCGC
>JAKEHV010000210.1 GCA_022614915.1 Gemmataceae bacterium
GAGCCGCGGCTGGTGGGGGTCGTGGGCCCCAACGGCGCGGGCAAAAGCACGCTCATTAAAGCGATACTTGGGCTGGTTCCGCTCGTGAGCGGCACGGTCAATGTCTTCGATCAGCCGGTGGCCAATGTGCGGCGGCGCATCGGTTACGTGCCGCAGCGCGAAAGCGTCGATTGGGATTTTCCGGTGAGCGTGCTCGACGTCGCCCTCATGGGAACCTACGGCAGCTTGGGCTGGTTTCGCCGGCCGGGCGTCAGGCAATACGACCTCGCCCAAAAGTGCTTGGAGATGGTCGGCATCCTCGATCTCGAGAAGCAACAGATCGGCCAGCTTTCGGGCGGCCAACAACAACGCACCTTTCTGGCTCGCGCCCTGGCGCAGCAGGCCGACATCTATTTCATGGACGAGCCGTTTGCCGGCGTCGATGCCGCCACGGAACAAGCGATTCTCCAAATCCTGCGTCACCTGCGCGCCCAGGGCAAGACCATCATCGTGGTGCATCACGATCTGCGCACCGTGCCGCGCTATTTCGATCATGTCCTTTTGCTCAATGTGCGCCTCGTGGCCAGCGGACCGACCGCCGCGGTTTTCACCGACGACAAACTGCGCAAGACCTACGGCGGACGGCTGTCGATCCTGGAAACGGTCGGGGCCGCGGTGCAGGCACAGGAACGCACGCCATGAACTGGTGGGGCTCACTGTACAACGTCGGCCTGGTGCTGGTGGGCGTCAGCCTGCTGGCGGCCAGCGCCGGCGCGATCGGCTGCTTCGCGGTCCTGCGCCGCCGCGCCCTCACCGGCGACGCCTTGGCCCACGGCGCGTTGCCCGGGCTGTGCCTGGCGTTTCTGGCGGCCGGCGAGCGCAGCTTGCCGATCTTGCTCTTGGGCGCGCTGGCCAGCGGCACGGCGGGCATCGGCGTCATCGCGCTTTTGCGGCGCTGGACGCGCATCAAGGACGACGCCGCCATCGGCATTGTGCTCAGCGTATTTTTCGGCTTCGGCGTGGCGCTCTTGAGCATCATTCAGAATTGGCCCGGAGGCAGCCGCGCCGGCCTGGATTCTTTCATTCTCGGCAAAACCGCGGGCATGATCCGGCAAGACGTTTACATTATCGCGGGCTTGGCAGGGCTGACGCTCGTGATCCTTCTTTTGCTTTACAAGGAATTCAAGTTAGTCGCGTTCGACGCCAGTTTTGCCCGCGTGCAAGGCTGGCCTGGTTTCTGGCTTGATTTCCTGCTCATGCTGCTGGTGGCCCTGGCTGTCGTCGTGGGGCTGCCGGCGGTCGGCGTGCTGTTGATGGCGGCCCTCTTGATCATTCCCGCGGCGGCGGCGCGCTTCTGGACGGAACGATTGGGACTGATGTTGGTGTTATCGGCCGCATTCGGCGTGCTCGCCGGCGTTGCGGGCACACTGGTCAGCACGTTTCTCGAGAGAATCCCGACCGGTCCGTCCATCATCCTCGCCGCCAGTTTGTTGTTCGGCGTGTCGCTGCTGTTGGCCCCGAAGCGCGGCTGGCTGGCCCGCCGCCGCGAAAACGCGCGCCAGCGCCAAGCGGCGCGGCTGCGGCGTTTCTTGAGCGTTCTTTACGATGCCACCGAACCCGCCCTGCCCCACTGCGTCCCTGTTCCGCTTGTGCAATTGCAAACGGAACAGGCCTGGACGACACGCCAACTGACCAAGCTCATGGAAGATGCCAAGCGCAAGCAATGGATCGAGCGCGAGGGCGACACGCTGCGCTTGACGCCGCGCGGCTTGAAGCACGCCGGCCAAACCGCGCGCAATGAACGGCTCTGGAAACTGTATCTGGAGGAATACACCGATCAGGCGGTCGCGCAATTGCAAACCGACTTGCCTTTGCTCGAAAGCGTCGCCGAACCCGCCGTCATCGAGGCGTTGGCGCGCAAATTGAAGTGGGAATGAACTCGTGAGCCTGCTTGCTTTTTCCGATTTTCATTTGGCCTTTTGGACTATCGGAGTCGGCTGCGTGTGCGGCGTGGCCTGCGCGCTTTTGGGCTGCTTCTTGGTGCTCAAGCGCATGTCGCTTCTCTGCGACGCCGTCGGCCACGGCATGCTGCCCGGCATTGCCATCGTGGTGCTCCTCACGGGCACTCTGAGTAGTTTCGTCCTTTTTGTCGGCGCGATGGTGTTCGGTGTGCTGACCGCGTTCTTGGCGCAAAGCCTGTCGCGCTTCGGCACGGTCAGCGAAGATTCCGCGCTCGGCATCGTGTTCACGTCGTTGTTCGCGGTCGGCGTCATACTTCTCAGCCGGTTCCTGGGACACATCGATCTCGATCCCGGTTGCGTGTTTTACGGCTTGTTCGAATTCGTCCCGACCAAGACGTTCACCCTGTTCCAAGTTGAAATCCCCGAAACGTTTCCGCCCGCTTTGAGGGAACTCGTCGCCGCCCTTGTCGAAGTCCCCGAAGCATTCCCGACCATGCTCACAGCGCTAGTAATCACCATCGCGTTTGTGGCGTTATTCTGGAAGGAATTGCAATTGGCCGCGTTCGATCCTGAGTTGGCGTCGGCGATGGGCTACAACGCCCAACTGCTCCATTATCTCCTGGTGGCTCTGGTGGCGGCTTGCTCGGTGGCGGCGTTCGAGGCCGTGGGCGCCGTCGTCGTCTTGGCCATGTTCATCGTCCCAGCCGCCACGGCGCAAATGCTGGCCGACCGGATGCGGCCGATGCTCTTGTGGGCGGCGGCGGTCGCGGTCGTGGCTGCCGTCGTAGGCTACTGGCTTGCCTCGCCCTGGATGTTTGCCTGCAATGTGGGCGGCATGATCGCCACGGTTCTGGGCGCCGAGCTTCTCTTGGCCGCGTTGTTCGCGCCGCGGCACGGCGTGCTCGCCAAGCTTGTGCGCAACTTCCGACTCACGCTGCGCATCGCCGGCGAAGAGATTCTCGCCATCCTGTATCGGGCCCGTGAAAACCAGACCCGTATTGACACGTTTGTCCTCAAAGACCACGGCCTATCGCGGCTCACGATCTGGCTGGCGCTGGTGCGCTTGCAGCGGCAAGGCGCGATCGTACGCTACGCCACAGGCTGGCAGCTCACCGATACGGGAGCGCAGCAAGCGGAGTCGCTGGTGCGGGCCCATCGTTTGTGGGAAGCGTTCCTGGGCGAGAATTTTGAGCTGCCGTTGGACCATTTGCACGCGCCCGCCTCACGCGTCGAGCATTTCCTTGGCCCGGAGTTGCAAAAGCAACTTGCCGAGCAGCTTCACGAACCATCGAAGGATCCACATGGCAAGCAGATTCCGCCCGCCAGTGGACCGCAGATGCACGCAGACGAACGCAGATAAGAACGGGCACAAGAGAACTGAGACTGAGTTTCAATCTTAACTATATGAAACAAAAAGATTTACGTCATTTTCTACTTGCGGCGCGCTTCCCGGCTTTCTACGATGACCTGAAATTGAACCTGGAATTCGACCGCTTACTGCGTGCGCGGCTCTGAATTCACATTTGCAAGGAGTCATCATGAAAGGCGATCCAAAGGTCATCGAGGCCCTTAATTGGGCGTTGACCGTCGAGTTAACGGCGATTAACCAGTACTTCTGCCAGGCGAAGATGTGCAAGAATTGGGGCTTTAACGTGCTGGCGAAGAAACACTACGAAGAATCGCTGGGCGAGATGAAACACGCCGAGAAACTGATCGACCGCATTCTGTTCTTGGAGGGCACGCCGGAGATTGCCCGCTACGACGTCATCAAAGTCGGCACCGACGTGATGGAGCAATTCGAGAATGATCTCGTCCTGGAGATGAAGGGCGTCAAGCATTACAACGAGACGATCGAGCTGTGCACGAAACTGAAGGACAACGGCAGCCGGGAATTGATCGAGCCGATCCTGGTCGAGTCGGAAGAGCACGTCGATTGGCTGGAGACGCAGCTGGATTTGATCAAGGCTGTGGGACTACAAAACTATCTGACGGAGAAAATGGGGGACGAAGGATAGTAGAACTTCCAAGATCCGTTTACGTTTCGCGCTCGCAGCGCGCCTAGTTGATTCAAGGCGCGCTGCGAGCGCGAA
>JAKEHV010000003.1 GCA_022614915.1 Gemmataceae bacterium
CCGGCTCTGGCGAACAACCCCGCGGCACGGCGGCGGTTCCTGCGCGAGGCCAAAGCAGCCGCCGCCGTCTGCCACGATCACGTCGTTGGCATACACGCCGTTGAAGAGTACGACGGCCTGCCCTGCATGGTCATGCAATACGTTGCCGGCATGTCGCTACAAGAGCGGCTCGAACGCAACGGACCGCTAGACGTCAATGAAACACTGCGCATCGGCATGCAAACGGCTTCCGGTTTGGCCGCCGCCCACGCGCAGGGCTTGATCCATCGCGACATTAAGCCGTCCAACATTCTCTTGGAGAACGGCGTCGAGCGAGTGCGCATCACCGATTTCGGACTGGCCCGCGCCGTCGACGACACGAGCTTGTCGCAAAAGGGAATGGTGATCGGCACGCCCGAATACATGTCCCCCGAGCAGGCACGCGGCGAGCCGGTCGATCACCGCACGGACTTGTTCAGCCTCGGCAGCGTTCTTTTCGCCCTGTGCACCGGCCAAGCACCGTTCATGGGCGTCAGCACTCCCGCTGTGTTGAAAAAAGTTTGTGACGACGAACCGCGCGCACTCCGAGAAGTCAATTCCGACATTCCCGACTGGCTGGTGCAGATTATCGGCAAACTCATGGCCAAGATTCCGGCCGAGCGCTTCCCGTCCGCAGCGGAGGTCGCGGATTTGTTGGCTGGCCATCTCGCTCACTTGCAGCAGCCCGACACCGCGCCGATGCCCCGCCGCTTGCCGCAAACACGCAAGCGCTCGTCCCTTAGCCTTTGGGTCAAGCGCCTGGCGGCGGCGTTGCTGCTGGGAGCGCTGGGCGTGGCCGCCTATTTGTGTGGCCCGACGATCTATCGCTTTGCCACGGACCAGGGACAGCTTGTCATCGAAACGTCCGGTGATGATGTCAAAGTGACGGTCAAGGGCGACGACATCACCATCCTGGACACACGGTCAAATAAGCAAATCAACCTCAGGTCGGGCAAGTACCGGATTGAATTGGGCGACGCGCTGCAGGGATTGCAGCTCTCGACCAACGAATTCACACTGGAGCGCGGCGGCACAGTAATTGTCCGCGTTCGCTTGGAGCCACTGACCGCAGGCGCAGCGGTGCGGGAGTTTCGCCATTCCGAGCCAGTCAAGGCAATCGCGTTTTCGGCCGACGGCAAGCGCTTGCTCTCTGGAGGCTGGGACCACACGGCGCGGCTATGGGACGTGGCCAGCGGCAAAGAGCTGCACCGCTTCAATCTGAGAAAACCCTTGGAAAACCACGCGGTCTATTGCGTGGCGATTTCCAGCGACGGCCGCCACGGCCTGGCCGGCACGCGGGACGGAAGGACCTGGTTGCTTGATTTGGAAAACGGCAAGATGCTAAAACACAGCGATCATCCCAAGAGCGCCGAAGTCGACGGCTTCGGCGTCAACAGCCTGGCCTTTCTTCCGGGGGATAAGCAGGCACTTATCGGCACTTACGACGGCGTCGTGCGTTTGTGGGACTTGGAAGAGTGGAAAGAGGTGGGCCATTTTCGTCATCCGTTCGGACTGTGGAGCGTCGATGTCTCGCCGGATGGACGCTTTGCCCTCACCGCTGGCGGCAAAACGACGCCGACACTTTCATGGTGGGACCTGAAAACCCTGAAAGAGTTGCCACGCGAATGGAAACCCCAGAGACATCAGCACGGGTTTTGGCGCGCCATCTATGCTTCCGACGGCGCAGTCGTGGCCTCTGCGAGTGGAGACAACACTGTTCGGCTGTGGAATGCAGAGACGGGCAGAGAATTACGCGTGTTGGCGCATCCCGATCAGGTGGAGAGCGTTTGTTATTCCGGCGACAGTCGGCGATTGCTCTCGGCCTGCGACGACGGCATCATGCGCCTCTGGGATGCGCATTCCGGCAGGGAACTCTGCCGCTTCATGACCGGGCAACATGGAATCTTCAGCGTGGCCCTGTCGCGGGACGGCCGTTACGCCGCATCTACAGCCGGCAATGGCATTCGAGTGTGGGCGCTGCCGAATGAGGCAGGCCCGGTGGCGCGGTTTGTTGGACACACCGGTCCGGTCTGGAGTGTCAGCTTCACCCCCTCGGGACGATACATCCTCTCAGGGAGCGAGGACAGCAGCGTGCGCGTTTGGGACATCGCCAACGGCAAGGAGCACGAGCGTTTTGAAGGACACCGGGGCACCGTCTACTCCGTGCTCGCCTGCCCGAACGGGCGCTGGGCCCTTTCCGGCGGCGGCACCCAAGCGTCCGAGATTCCTGGCGACTGGAAGGTTTGCCTTTGGGAAACCAAAGGCGCCAAACAACTTCACCAGCTGAGCGGCAACGGCGCCGCGATCACCTCATTGGCGCTTACGCCCGACGGCAAACAAGCTCTGTTCGGCAACTATGACGGCACCGTCCTTTGGTACGACGTGGACAACTGGAAAGAGCTTGGCCGACTCTCGACGGTCCGGGGGCTGTGGAGCGTGGCTTTTTCCACGGACGGCGCCGCGGTCTTGACCGGCGGCGGCGACCAAAACCAGAGCCACGTGCGCTTATGGAACCTCAAGACGGGCGCGGAAATACGCAACTTCAAGGGCCAAGAGGAAGGCACCTGGCGCGCTGAATTCACGCCCGACGGAAAACACGTTCTTGCCGCGGGGCTCGATCGTATGATCCGTATTTGGGACGCCAAGACCGGCGAGGAGAAGGGCCGGCTACGCCACAGCGAAGGTTGCACCAGCTTCGCATTCGCCCCCGGCGGCAAGCTGGCCGTGTCCGGCGGCTACGAATTCTTCCTTCGGCTTTGGGACGTGGAGAAGCGTAAAGAGCTGCAGCGCTTCGAAGGCCATACCAGAGGCGTGCACTCTGTGGCGCTGTCGCCCAACGGCCAGTATGTGGCTTCCGCCGGCGACGACCACCATGTATGTCTGTGGCGACTGCCCGTTTTGAAAAAGGATTAGTGCCAGCGCAACCGAAAACTCCACCACAAAAAAAGCGGCCGGTGAGGCCCTTACCGCCAAGCAAGCCCCTCACCGGCCCGGCATCGCCCCGGCGCTCGGTTTGTGCGCTAGGAGATGTTGGGATGATTATACCCTGGAACGTTGCTGAATCCAGATTGTTTTTGAATTTGTTTGCAAGGAGTTTGTCATGCCTTATCCCCTGCCTTTTCGCGGCCGTGTCTACAACCACGTCACCGAGTGCATCGGCCACACTCCGCTGGTGAAACTGCACCGGGTAGTGGGCGACGCCAAGGCGGCCGTGGTCGCCAAATTGGAGAGCTTTAATCCGCTCTGGTCGGTCAAGGACCGCATCGGCGTCCACATGGTCGAGACGGCCGAACGCGCCGGCAAGATCAACCAGAACTCCGTCATCGTCGAACCGACCAGCGGCAATACCGGCATCGGCCTGGCGTTCACGTGCGCCGCCAAGGGCTACCGGCTCATCATCACCATGCCGGAGACGTTCAGCGTCGAGCGCCGCCGGCTGTTGCGCGCGTTCGGCGCGGAGTTGGTGCTCACACCCGGTGACAAAGGCATGTCCGGCGCGGTCGCCAAGGCCGAGGAGATCGTCGCCGCGACGCCCAATAGCTTCATGCCGCAGCAATTCAAGAACCCGGCGAACCCGGAGATACATCGGCGGACCACGGCCGAGGAAATCTGGAACGACACGGCTGGCAAGGCGGACATGCTTGTTTCGGGCATCGGCACCGGCGGCACGATCACCGGCGTGGGCGAAGTTTTTAAGAAGCGCAAGCCAAGCTTTCGCTGCATCGCGGTCGAGCCTGCCGCCAGTCCCGTCATCACGCAACGCTTGCAAGGTCAGGAGCACAAGCCGGGCAAGCACCGGATCCAAGGCATCGGCGCCGGTTTTGTGCCCGACGTGCTCAACCTCGGAATCATCGATGAAGTAATTCAGGTTCGCGAAGAAGACGCCATCGACATGAGCCGCCGTCTGGCCCGGGAGGAAGGCATCTTGGCCGGCATCAGCTCCGGCGCGGCTGCTCATGTCGCCGTACAAGTAGCCCAGCGCGCCGACAACGCCGGCAAGCTCATTGTTGTTGTGCTGCCGGACCTCGGCGAACGCTACCTGAGCACTCCGTTGTTTCCCGAGTAACATTCGCACTCACTGTGGAGGAAATGTCATGAACTGGTTATCGCATTTGTGGCGGCCATTCCCGGTAAATCCCAAGGCAACCCAACGTAGGAGGCGATGCGCTCGCTCGCCGCTTAGCGTGGAGCGGTTGGAGGATCGCACCGTCCCTTCGCAATTCGAAGTGTGGACAGTGGATCAATCCAACAATCGGGACAACAACGGCGACGGCACGCTCGATAGCGGTGGCACGTTGTATATCTACGACGGCGAAGACCTGAGCGGCCACGACGCCGCCACCGCAGTGCCGGAGGTCATCGACCTGGGCAGCGACGCCGTCCACAACTTCATGTTCGGCCCGACCGGTGAGGCCGGCGTCCGGCCGCACATGCTCATGTTCAACTCCACCGGCTCGCACGCCATCCTGTCGTTTGTCGCCTCGGGACACGTGCTCTTCATCGACGCCGCGACCCGGCAGCCCGTCGGCGTGATCGACGTCGATCCGCAGGCCCACGCGGCGTTCCCCGCCCCGGACGACAGCTACGTTATTGTGGCGAACCAGAACGGCCGGTTGCTGCAACGCATTTTCACGGACTACTCCACGAACACCTTTACGCTGGACCCGGTGGCCCTTAACCTCGCGCCGCTGCGGACACCTGACCGCCCAGACAACCGTCCGATTTGCCCGATCGTCACCTCGGATAGCCGCTTTACTTTCGTCACGGTGGCAGGCGGCGGCATGTTCGTCGTGCATACCGCGGCAGCGTCGCCCATGACCATTGTCGCCGATTACACGCGCGACATGGTCCACCAGGAAGGCTGCGGCGGCATCGAGCTCGACGGCAAGATGTACATCAATGCGGGCGGCGCCGGCCATTCGGACTTGTACGTCTTCAATCTGCGCGACTTCGACACGACGCCGAATCCGCCCAACACTCCGGCCCCGACCGTGGTATTCAGCCAGGACGGCGGCCCGAACACGCCGGCCGGCCGCGTCGATTCACACGGCGTGTCAATGACCAAGCACGGCCGTTACCTCTGGCTCGCCGACCGCTGGGCCAACAAGATCGTGGTCGTGGATACAAGACACGATGTGGTGGTGAATGAGATTCCCCTGGCCGGCAGCCTCAGCGCCGATCCGGCGCCGGACCTCATGGACGTTTCGCCGAGCGGCAACCGCATGTACATGGCCCTGCGCGGCCCCATCCCGCTGACCGCCAATAATCCAGCGTTCAACAACGCGGTTGGGGCCACGCCCGGCGTCGGCGTCATGCACATCACTGAAGGCGGCCGCAACGGCAAGTTCATGGCGGTGGCGCCCATCAGTCACGTCGTCGCCGGCGTCGAACGCGCCGACCCGCATGGCCTGCGCGTGCGCGTGATTTCGCACAAGCGTCACGAGCAAAAGGACCAACACGACGAGCACGGCAGACACGGACACTTGAAGGAGTCGCTGCGGACGCTCCTCGATGAAAGCGCCATTACCGCCGTCTTCCGGCAATGGATGGAGCAGTGGCACGTATGGGCACACATGATTTCCAGCGAAACCACGCATGCAAGAGACGTCACCGCATTCGAGTTGACTCCGCGTGACAGTACTGGAGCAATGGTCGAAAGCGCGGTGGATGCGCTTCCTTTTGAAACCAACAATTCGGATAACGCTTTTGACCTTGAAGACCTTTACGCGTGGTCAAGCCTTGGCGCGGGAATATGGGAGGAAACCAAGTAGAGATTGATGGCGAGCCGAGCCGCGTGAGCGGCCGGGTCCGGGGTCGTGTGACGCACCCGACGCCTTACGGCGTACGGCTCGCCTTACTGTAGTGGCTCTGAATCTAGGAATCGCAACAGCCTTCATTGCCATCGAACTTGGCATCCTTGCAACTTCTTCCTCGGCACGGGGGTCGTCATGAACAAAATGTTGCTCACGTTGTTCGTGTTGGTTGTGTGCTTTGTCGCCGGCAATTCGCAAGAGCCACTAAAGTCCGGCCCGCAATCGGGCAAACGCCTGCCAAATCCGTTTCACCCTTTGGTCGTTCACGACATCCAGAAACCGGACGCCAAGGCCGCCAAGTTCAGTCTTGTGTTCCGCTACGCCTACGAGCCGTTCGTCATGGTTCTGGCCCGGGAAGTGAACGACAACCTTGCAATGCTTCTCAAAAAGCTCGATACGGAAGTCGCCGAGAACAAGGCGATCCGCTTACGCGTTTTCGCAGTCATCCTGACGGAGGATTGGGATGCCGCCGAGAAACAACTGCGCGAGTTGTTAAGAAAGGAAAAGCTCCAGCACGTCAATTTGGCCATCGACAAACCCGGCTCGCTAAAGACTTACGACCTTGCCGAAGAGGCACAACTCATTGTGGTCTATTGCCGCGGCCTGGCGATGGTGAAGGCCAACCACGCTTTTCGTAAAGGGGAGCTGGATGAGAAGGCGATGGACCGCATCGTTGCCGACGTGGACAAGATTGCGAGCTTGGGCATCAAGGGCCGGATTGCCACCGGCTTCGACCTCGCACCGGGTGAGAGCAAGTCGCTGACGCTGACCGTGAGCCGGCGACACTTCCGAGGCCCTGTAACGCTAACCACAACCGGCCTGGGCTTCGGGCTATCGTCCAAGGAGGTCACGATCCCTGGCGACAAATCCGAAGGCGTCGTGGAGATTGTCGCGGCCAAGAACGCACCAGAGTTTGTGGAT
Organism: Gemmataceae bacterium; assembly: GCA_022614915.1. Lineage (GTDB taxonomy): Bacteria > Planctomycetota > Planctomycetia > Gemmatales > Gemmataceae > JAKEFD01. Next base: position 6,753 of record JAKEHV010000003.1, read on the forward strand.
CCAATACGCTGCACAATCACGGCACGCGCCGGCACGGTCACCGACACGGTTTCCGTTTCGATTTCGGTGCGCAAGCCGAAGCGACCCGTGGATAAGGAAGGTGACACTCAGTCGCCTACCGGTCCGACGCGCAAATGGTTTGCATTGCAACCCCCCCTCGGCAGCCCTGCAATCCATTTTGGGCCAGTTTCGTCCCAACTCGTGGCGGCATCAAGCGTTAATGCTTTGCAACCCAGCCTTGCAAACCATTTTTGGCTGGTTTGGGCAGGCCAGTCCGAGGCCGAGGCCCTGGCCGCCCTGCGGGAAATCGATCCCATCGTGAAGTTTGACGACACTCAGCCCGGCAAGCCCGTAGTTGCAGTTCATTTCCGGCCGAACGCCGGCAAAGTGACCGATCCTGACTTGGTACATTTGAAGGCATTTCCAAATCTGCGCTCAGTGGATCTTACCAACAAGCAGTTTGTTACGGACCTCGGACTGGCGCATCTTGACGGCCTGACTCAGTTGGAAGACTTGAGGCTGAATGGCACGAAGGTCACGCCGGCAGCGGTTGTCCGCTTTACCAGTAGCCGGCCGAAGCTCCAGCGCCTTGAGCTACGACGTGTGCCTCTTGGCGATGACGACCTGGCCGCTCTCAAAAACCTCTCGGAGCTATCGGCGTTGAGCTTGCGCGGAACTCTGGTCACCGACAAGGGACTGCAACTCCTTGCATCATTCAAGAAGCTCCGCGAGCTGAACCTGATGAGCACGAGCATCGGCGACGCCGGCCTGGAACATCTAAAGGACTTGACCGATCTTGAAAACTTGGACCTCGACCGGACGGCGATCACAGACGCCGGCTTGAAGCACTTAAAGGTCCTGCCAAAACTGCGCAGCCTGCAAATGGGCCATACGGTCGTAACGGACGCGGGCCTCGAACACCTCCACGGCCTTTCTCAGTTACAGGGCATTCACCTGCGCGGCACGATGGTGACGAAGTTTGGCGTGGACGAGCTCAAGCAGCGACTGCCGCAACTCCAGGTAGGCTGGGTCGAAGAGACGCTTGGTCCGCTGTTGCTCATCGGAGGCAGACATCAGGACCTTTCGCCGGACCTTCGCCAACTGTTTTTCGCGCTGGCCGGCGGCAAGAAGGCGAAGATCGTCGTCATCCCGACCGCTGTCGCCCACGCCGACGACCCGAAGTCGGCGGACGAATTCCGTCAACTGTGGGCTGATCTTGGGCCGCTTTCGGTCACAGTCCTGCACACGCGCGATCGGAAGACAGCAAACGACCCCGCCTTTGTCAAGCCGCTCACGGAAGCAACCGCTGTCTTCATCACGAACGGGCACCGCGACCGCATCTTCAATGCTTATCGCGCTACGCTGGTCGAGAAGGAACTGAAGAAGCTCCATGCCCGCGGCGGGCTTATCG
>JAKEHV010000211.1 GCA_022614915.1 Gemmataceae bacterium
AATGACGCCGCCCAGGTCGCGCAGCCGCAATTGCCGGGCGATTTCCCTGGCCGCCAACAGGTTCATCTGATAGGCGGTTTCCTCGGCGTTGTTGTCCGCGCGGAAGTTGCCGCTGTTGACATCGATGGCGACCAGGGCCTCGGTCTGCTCGATGACAATCGAGCCGCCGTTGGGCAAGGGAACATGCCTCTGCTGAATGCGGGCAATCTCGTTTTCGATGCCGTGGCGGTGGAACATCGGCTCGGAGGAGTTGTAAAACTTGATGCGGTCGGCGTAGCGCGGCATGACGATTTGAAGAAACTCCTTGGCATGTTCATGGGCGCTTTCTTCGTCCACCCAAATGGTCTCGATGTCGCTGGTGAAGATATCGCGGATGGTCCGCGTGATCATGTCGCTTTCTTGATAGATTTCGCAGGGAGATTTGCCCTTCTTGATGCGGCGCACCACGACTTGCCAGAGCCGGGCCAGGTAGGCCAAATCGCGCTGCAGCTCCTTCTTGTTGCGGTCGATGCCCGCGGTGCGGATGATGAAGCCGAGCCCCCTGGGCGGCTGCAATCCGCTCAGGATGTCGCGCAGGCGGCGACGGCTTTCCTCGTCGGTGATCTTGCGCGACACGCCGATGCGGTTGAGCCCCGGCATGAGCACGAGATAACGGCCGGCAATGCTGATATAAGTGCTCAGCGTCGGACCTTTGGTGCCGATGCCCTCTTTGATGACTTGGACGAGCACTTCCTGGCCGCGCTTAAAGATATCCTGGATGAGCGGCTTGGGCCTGCCAAACGGGGGCCGGCTGCCGCGCGGGCCGCCCCGACCGCCGCCGCGGCGGCGCTCGCGTCCTTCTTTGCGCGGATAGCGCGGCGCAAAGTCTTCGTATTCCTCTTCGCGAAATTCTTCCTTGTAGGCCGGCCGTTCGGGCGGAGTGAAGGTTTCCTCGACGATCTCTGCGCGCGGCTCATGGAGCGGGGCGACTGCCTCATCGGCGAGCGCCGCTTCCTCGAAAGAGGATGTGGAAACAGGCGTGAACTCTTCCGGCGTCGATTCCACTTCGCGCGCCCTCTGGGGTGCCGATGCCGACGGTTTGGGCGGCGGCGGGGCCATCGAAAAGCTTAGTTCGTCATCGCCGAAATCCTGTGCGCCGGTTTTGGGCTCCACCGATTCGGCGGGCTCGTCTCCATCCTCCGTGCGCCGTTCCGCCGACTCCATGAGCCGTGGCCATTCGCGTGGCGGCGCTTCTTGTACGGGTTCCTGTGGCTCGACCGGATCTGCCTTGCTCGCAGGCTTCTCTTCGCCTCGGCTAGCGGACGGCTCTACCGGGTCCGGTCGTTCGCGTCGACTTCGGCCTCGTCCGCCGCGCCGCCGCCGCCGCCGGCGTGGCTCGTCTTCGCCGCCGGGCTCGCTGGCCTCTAAGGGCTTTTCCAGGGTCGATTCCTTGAAATCGACGCCGGCTTCCTCGTCCTCCTCCTGGTCGGGCGGCGGCTCGGGCGCCTCCGTGTATTGGTTGGGCAGCCCGATTTCGTTGCCAGTCTCGTCGGCTTCGCCTGGAACGTAGTGCGGGACACCTTCTTCGAAGTCCTCCGGCGTTCTATCGTCGGCCACCGACGTGTCCCAGACTTCCCCCGGCGCGGTCATTCCTTCAACGGCGCTCGGTGCTTCCCCCGCCATGGGCGCATCCTCGAATTCCTCCTCCAGAGCGTCCATCATTTCGCGATAGTCGGGTTTGCACTCGTCGCGCTGGCGTCGAGGGTGTTCGCCCCGACCGCCGCGATCTGGGCGACCGCCGCGCTCGCCTCGTCCCCGGTCCCGGCCGCGCGTGGGACCGAAGTCTCTGCCTTCCTCCAAATGGCGGTAGTAGGCCGGCTCCACGTCGCTGACATGCAGGAAGCCGTTGCGGCCGACGCCGAAGTCGACGAATGCCGCCTGAATGCTGGGTTCGATGTTGACAATGCGCCCTTTGTAGATGTTGCCGACGTAGCTTTCGTGGCTGGTGCGCTCGACATAGAGCTCTTCCAAAACAGCGTCTTCCAGAATCGCGATGCGAATCTCTTCGGGTTGGAGGACGTTGATGAGCATTTCCTTTTTCATGCAAGACCTTTCCTGAGAATGAATCATCAATCGAATGACAGTGGCCCGCTTACCAGAGCGGTGGGGCGCTGCGGACGGTCCGCCGGCTTCCGGTGTTCTTGGGCGCTGTCGTCGCCGACCGCCAAGCGGTCGGCTTGGGTGACGCTGTCCAAGCCGACTGCTTGGCAGTCGGCGCCCGCCTCGTCTACGAGTTCCAGGTTGGTTCGTTCAAGCACCGCGCCCCGCTCGAGAAGCGGCTTAAGGCCCAGCAGGTTGAGGATTTCTTCGGGCTTGGCTGTGCCGTTGGGTGTGATCCAAAAGGTCAACTCCAGAGCGACGTCGGTCACTTTCAAGTCCTGCACATAGGGGCGGATGTTGAGCCGTTTGCGCGTGGGGCGTTCACGCTCGACCCAAAGATGTGTCGCGGCAAGCAACTCCTCGACGCGTTGACGCAAAGCCGACTTGTCACTCCACGGTTGCCCGTCTTGCCCTAGATCCAAGCGATAGAACGCACGCCGGACTTGGGCCGAAGCGCGTCGATCCAGTGCGTGCGCGCTTAAGATCGTTAGACCTGACGGGGTCTGCTCCGCGAGTCGGCGCAATACATCGCCTGCCGGCAATTCTTGAGTCAGCTCTAGATCCAAGACCTCGTTTTGACCGGCAATGCCCAGTGCGAGGGACAACGCGAAAACCATGCGCGGCCCGGGATGAAAACCTTGGGTGCGCGCAAGGGGCAGATCGGCGCGGCGCAACATGCGCTCGAAGCAATGCATGAGGTCGTGGTGACTGACGAGGCGGAGATCGCCGCACTTTTGAAAGCGCAGCCGGTATTTCCAACGCTGTGCCTGCGAAGGGAGCGTGCTGGAAGGCGTTGCTGGAGGATCAGCCAACATGACAAAACTCTCCCCGGCAAAGCGGGGAGCAAACGGGCGCGGGCCGAAGCCGGCGCGCAGCCCATGCCATGGGTTCATCCTCGATGGGGTGGAATAAATGAGGGAGGCGCAAGCAGGCGCCGTTGGGAGGCAAGCGGAATGAGCAATGTTCAAACGAAAGGGGCTTCGTATCGGCACGGACTTTCGATTTTCCATTGTTGATTTCGATTGCATTTGGCAATCAGAAATCGACAATCAGAAACCGAGAATCCGTTGCCTTCCTATCACAGTGCACGACGGCCCTTTTCGTTTGCCGGTGTTCCCTGAATTCCCTCGTCTTAGCTGACCACCTCGGGGAGGATGCGGCGGGTTATTTCCCGCAAGTAATTGTTCACGTCGCGGGCGGTTTCCAGCCGCGACACTTCCTGGGCGACCTTCTTGGCTTCATCAATGGTTACAGACCGGATGATTTTCTTGATCTCCGGAATATTCTGCGGCGTCACGCTTAACTGCCGCAATCCCAAGCCCAACAATAACATTGTATAGATCGGCTCGCCGCTCATCTCGCCGCAAACGCTGACTTCAATGTTGTTTTTCTGGGCCGCGTCGATCACCATCCGCAAAAGCCGCAGCACTGCCGGGTCGCCGGGATTATAAAGCGCCGCCACATTTTCGTTGGTGCGGTCGGCGGCCAGCGTATATTGCACCAGGTCGTTGGTGCCAATCGAAAAGAAATCCACTTCGCGAGCCAACTCATCGGCCATGATCGCGGCGCTGGGAACCTCGATCATCGTGCCGATCGGCAGTTTGCGCTGGAAGGAGATTCCTTCCTCTTCCAAATCCTCTTTCACTTCGGCGAGGATCATCTTGCACTGCCGCAACTCCAGGAGCGTGCTCACCATGGGGAACATCATGCGGACGTTGCCCAGGGAGCTAGCCCTTAGAATGGCACGCATTTGCGTTTTGAACAAGGTCAAGTTGCGTAAACACAGCCGCACACTGCGCAAACCCAAGAACGGATTGCGCTCCAGATGGCTCTTCTCGACCTGCGTCGCGAATTTATCAGCGCCCAAATCGAGCGTGCGAATGATGACCGGTTTGCCGCCCAAAGCGCGGACCACCGTGCTGTACGCTTCGTAATGCTCCTCCTCGGTGGGGTCCGTCTTCTTGTTCAAGTAGAGAAACTCGGTGCGATAAAGTCCGACGCCGTCCGCGCCGCGCTCCAGGCAGTGCTCCGCTTCCTGTGGGAACTCGATGTTGCCGTGCAGCGTCACGCGAACATCGTCCTTGGTCAGGGCCGGCTTGTCGCGCAACTCGGAGAGACCGGTTGCAAACGTGCCAAACACCTGGCGGGCTTGTTCGTAACGCTTGCGTGTTTCCTCGTCCGGATTGAGGATCAGAACGCCGCGGTTGCCGTCCACGATAATCTCGTCGCCGCCGGAAACGTCGGTAAGAAACCGGCCCAGCCCGACCACCGCGGGGATTTCCAAAACGCCGGCCATGATGGCGGTGTGGCTGGCCCTGCCCCCCGACTCGGTGGCGAAGGCGAAGACCATCTTGGGGTCCAGGGCTGCGGTTTCGCTTGGCGTCAAATCGTGGGCCAGGACGACAACCGGCTCCTTCAAGTGCGAGATCAGCTCGCCGCGTTCGCCCAATAGATGCCGGAGGAGGGACTTCTCAATGTCGAATAAGTCGGCCGCGCGCGAGCTGAATAGCGTGTTATTGTGACTTTCCAGGGTTTTGGCATTGCGGCGGATGACCCGGCTGACGGCGTATTCGGCAGCGTGGTCTTGTTCCTTGACCAGAGCCTCCATTTCGCCCACGAGCGACTGATCCTGCATGAACACGGCGTGGGCGGCGAAAATATCGCCGTATTTCTTGCCGAGCTTGGCGCTGATGGCTTCCTGGTTTTCGCGCGCTTCCGCCACGGCGGCCTTGATCGCTTCGCGCAACCTCTGCACCTCGTCGCGGCGCTGTTTGCGATCGATGAAGCGCTGCGGAATGCGGAATCCTTCCGTGTCCACCACGAGGGCCGGCCCGATGGCTACACCGGGCGAAACGGGGATGCCGCGCTTGATTTCCATCGCGCCTGATTATCGGTGCAAGTTCCGAGAAAGGGAATGGGAAAATGGAACGTTCACGCCCCGTGGGGCATACACTCCTGTCTGCCGGAGGGCAAGCAAGTCGGCCCCACACCAAGCCCTAATCGTCAAAGGATGGTTTCTCCAGGATCTCCGACAAAGCGCACAAGGCCTGTTCCGCGTCCGGGCCGTCCACCTCCAGCTCCAGCACTGCGCCTTCTTCTGCCGCCAGACCTAACAATCCAAGGGGACTCTTGCCGTCAATCGGCGTCTCGTTCTGCTTGCACAAGGAAACACGGCTCTTGAACTTGGCGGCCACCTCGACGAAGGCAGTGATCGGCCGCATGTGCAACCCTTGCGGGTTGACGATCGTGATCGAACGTCGAAGGGTGTTGCCCGGCATGGCTACACGCATGGGGTAGCCGAATTCGTAAGAATTCGGACTGCTTGGAGTTTTTGCAAGTTCCGCTAGCTTCTGTGCTCTTGATCGTCCAGCAGGCCCCAAACCGAGTCGCGGGTGACCGCTTGCCTGAGCGAACGGACGAAGCTGTCGTCGCGTAAATGCCGCGACACGTTTTCCAAAGCCCGCAAGTGATCGCCGGGCCGCTCTTTCGGCGAGATCAGCAAGATAAAGATAAACACCGGTTCGCCGTCCACGCTGTCGAAGGCCACTCCCTTGCGCGACAGGGCGACGGTGCCGACGAGGCGATCGACGCCGGCGTGCTTGGTGTGTGGGATGGCGACGCCGCGTCCGATGCCGGTCGAGCCGAGCGTTTCGCGCCGCAAGACCTCCTTGACCACGTCTTCCGAGTCATTGCCTTTGAAATAGCCCGCTTGCCGCAGGTTTTCGATCATCTCGCGAATCACGCCTTCCTTGGTGTTGGCGCCCAACTCCGTCGAAATCGATTCGCGCACCACGAAGTCACACATCCGCATGAGTCGGTCTCCGTTTTATTCCTCTTCAGCGGCTTCCGGACCAGGGGCGCCGGTCTTGCCCACATGCGGCGTGCGCCGACGGTCGTGAAGCTTTTCCTTGTATCTCTTCACTTGCTGTTCCAGTTTGTGCATGCACAAATCCACTGCCGCCAACAGGTCCGCATGACTTTCGCTGGCCACGAAGTCGTGCTTGTGTTCCGCCGACACCAAGAATTCCACCTTGTTGTCGTCGTCCTCCCGGAGGTCCACGATCACTTCGATCTGCATGATGCGTTGGAAAAAGTGCAGGATTTTTTCCGCTTTTTCCCGGATGAATTGTTGGGTCGCGTCGCTCAGATGGCCGTGACGCGCGGTGACTTTAATCTGCACGGGCTTATTCTCCTTCTTCAACCGCGAAGGATTGGATTCCGAACCTATCCTACGTTCGCCTCGGGAGGGAGTTCGCCTGGAGCGAGCGATCCCGGTGACGCCGCGTTAGAATACCAATTCTAGTCGGCGTCATCGCTTTCTTCAATGCCGGCAAAACACGCTGGCATCTGGGTTCGAACCGCTTACAATACTGTCTGCTCGCCGCATATCATCGGACTCGTACAAGAGCAAGGGGAAACTTCGGTGCCAACCTTCAAGCAAATCACGGTGTTCTTGGAGAATAAGCCGGGCCGGCTGGCCAACGTCCTTTCGGCGCTAGCGCACGAAAAAATCAACATCGTCGCACTTTCCGTCATGGACCGTCACGAGCACGGCGTCTTGCGTCTGGTCACCGAAAACGCGCCGCGCACGGTCAAGGTGATCCAAAGCCTCAATACGCCTTTGACGGAATCCGAAGTTCTCGGCGTCGAGCTCCGCAACCAGCCCGGCGCCCTGGCCCACGTCTGCGAAACGCTGGCCGCGGAGCACATCAGCATCGACTATGCCTATTGCAGCTCCGGCGGCCGCAACGGCAAAGTCTTCGGCATCTTCAAAGTCTCGAATCTCGATAAGGCGCAAAAAGTGCTGACCGGCGCCGCCGGCAACAACCGCCGCGCCGAACGCCGCATCCTTCGCGACCAACGCGCCTACCGTAAGGTTTGAGAATGATTTGCTCTAATTCGCCGCCGGTGCGCCGATTTTCTTGAGCGCATTGCGAGCAGATTCGCTGATAAGACGGTTCTTGTCCTTCGCCTTGTGCGTGAGCGCCGGCACGGCCGCCTTCGCAGCGGGACCGACGCGGCATAGAGCTTCGATGACCGTTTGCTGAAACCTGCGCCGCGCTTCACCGTCTCCGTCATCCGCGGCCCATTGTTCTTCGAGCAACTCGACGAGCGCGGGCACAACCGCATCGGCCGTTTTCGTGATATTCCAAAGCGCTTTCGCTGCGGCCAAACGAATCTCGAAGTCGCTCTCCTGCAACGTTTTTGTCAAGGACGGGACGGCCGCCGCCGCCAATTCGCCCAGACCGCCGAGCGTTCGTGCCGCTTTCAATCGGGTTGCCGGCGCTTCTTTGCTCAGGGCGGCAATCAGTGCGGGAATTGCCAGCGGTCCGCTCTTTTTCAACGCCATTTCGGCTAGAGCCGAATCCGGTAGTTGCTTGGCGCACAACTTAACAGCTTCCGCATGCGACAGCTGCAGGCGGTCCAATGCACCTTGGGCCGTTTGGCGAACGTCCTCATGCTTGTCGCCCAGTGTCGCCGTGAGCAATGCGGGAACCACATCCGGGTCGTTCTTGTTGCACCACGCCAACGCGTGTGCCGCCGACTTGCGCAGGGCATCGTCCTGACCGGTGACAAGGCTCTTCGTCAAGAACTCCAAAAGGCCCTGAGCGCTGATTTTGAGTTTGCATAAGGCAATCGCGATTTGTACTTGCCCGTTTTGAGTGGGAAAGGCGGAGAGCCATAGATTCACAAGCGTCGTGCGGACGCGCTGATCCGCGCAGCCTATGCCGCCCAAGGCGCGGACCGCATGCATGGCAAGAGAGGTGTGCCCGTCGCAGAGCGCCAACAGCCGGTCCACGGCGTCGCGCGCCTTGCCGCCGACATTGCCCAAGGCGGCGGCGGCCGTTTCACGCACCGAATCCGGAATGCCTTCTTGCAGCAATTGGATGAGCTGCGGCACGGCGGACTTGGAGCGGTGCCCGATATTGCCGAGGATGGCCGCTATTTCCTTGTGCACGAGCGGCGGTTTGGCGCCGTTTTGCAGTTGATGTTGCAGCGACGCGACAACAGTATCCAGAACCGGCGTCGGCACAGCGGCCCATTCCTCTTGTTTGCATTCCTTCAAGGAATGAAGGGCTTGCCGCTTGGAGGCCTCATCGCCCTTATCTAACGCCTGGACGTGTTTGTGAATTTGATGGAGGTCGAACATACTCTCTTCCTAACGATGCATTGCGCGGCCGCAGCAGGCGCCGATGGCCGCGGTTTTCGACAGCGCCGTTATTTCCAAGCAGTGAGCAGAGCCTGAACGCCGCTGACGTCGATGTCGTTGGCAAGCTCAATGTTGTCAAAGCCAGTGAAGGCAGGCTCGGGCGGAGCGGAGCGCACTCGCTTGCTGCGCAGGTATTCGTGCAATTCCTTCGAACGGCCCGCCGGCACGCTAATGTAGCGTCGCTTGCCTTCGGCTGTTACGCACAACTGCGCTTTCCGCTGTTTGGTCACAATGGACTCCCTTTTTGTAAGGCCAAAGATGAGTAACGGTAGGATGTGCAGGAAATCGATTCGATCGGGGAAAAGCGCATGCGTCCAGTCCCAAGGAGGGTTTCGCCAAAGAGGCAAACGAAACGAACATTGTCACAAGTTTTCAAATCTGAACCAGCCTGCGCTCGCGAATGGACTAACCAGGCACGAACGGAATCTCTGTGCATGCAAGGACTGCTGTCCCTCTCCGCACCACTTGATGTCCGCCGAATCCGAAGATGTTCTCTGGGGAAGGGGAAGGCACCAGGAATGAAGAGTGATGCTACTATGTTAGCCGTGGCTGCACGCAACGGCAAGCCCACTTGGCAAAAGTCGAAGCGTAGTGGTGGTCAAGCGATCCTGTTTAGCATCAGCCAAATATCCCTTGATGGACATCATTCCAACAAGACCGACACGACCTTTCCGCTTGGCAATTCGAGAAACACGAACGACTTCGGTTTGGCGCGATGCAGCGCTCCGGGGTTGATGACGCGCGTTTTCCCACTGCGGTGTTCCCGCGCCTGGTGAGTGTGGCCGTAAAACACAAAGTCGTACGCGCCGGAGTTCTCCAGTTCGAGCAACAGTCGCTTGTCGTCGCCGTGGACAAAGCCCAATGTCTTGCCTTCCAAGTCCAGATGGCCAAACGGCTCATGCAGCGTCGCGCCGATCTCGTCCACCGCCTGTCGAATCGCGCTGCGGTCCCAATCGCAATTGCCGAAGACGAAATGCGAGTTCGCGGGGAATAGGCGTACTGTGTCGGCGTCTTCGATGTCCCCGCAGTGAATGAGGAGAGCTACCTTTTCGTTGCGGATTTGAGCCAAAACCCGTTCGATAGTGAAAGCGCGGCTGTGTGTGTCGCTGAGGACGGCGATGTTCATGATTGGCATCGACCTGTTTTTCAGAGCCGCGCCCGTAAGGAAGCGGGCGACTGCCACGACGCGCTACCTTACGGGCGCGGCTCTGAAAGAATCTTACCACGCGGCTTCGGCTTTTCCCGCTATCGCCTTGACCAGCGCCTCGACAAAAAAGTGATCGCCCCACGCCACCGATTCATCCACGCCCAAACCCTTGTGAATGTGATACACGCCATGCAGCAGGATGCCTTCCCAATCGGCTTGCTTGAGTGGCAAGAAGTCCTCGGTGCACAGCGACGTCAGAATCGTTAGTGCGGCGTGGCGATAGCGCTCGTTTTCCGACCACGTATCCACATCCTCGCTGAGGTCAAACAGGCCGCTGGCTGCGATGGCAGCGGCGGAACTGTCTAGCGGTTGTGGTTGGTTCGCCGGAGCGTCAAAGTCCCATGGCGGCACGAGTAAGGGTGGACAGCGTCGCAGGTAGCAGTCCGCACATTTTTTCGCTGTGGCAAGAAACGACCGCTCGCCGCTCAGCCGTGCCGCCGCGGCAAAACCGTAAAGCGCCCAGGCTAAGCCGCGCGTCCACGTGCTCTCCGGTTTGTATCCCTGGTGCGTCGATTGTCTGAGGAATCGGCCCGTGAGCGCGTCGAAGAGACCTTCGTGCGCCGTGCCGCCGTCGTCACGCACGAGATACTGCTGCGTCGTCTGACAATGCTCGAGCGCAATCTGCCTCAGCGCATCATTCCCCGTTGCGCTCGCCGCCCAGAGAACGATGCCGACGTTCATCATGATGTCGATGAACAGCGATTCGGGACCAATAAACGACGCGAGATAGCCGCCCATCTGCCGGCGTAGCGCCAGTGTCCGCCCGGCATCGATCAGCACTTGCCGCAGCGACTCATCTCCGGTCAGGTGATACCAGCGCAGATACGTCGAGAAAAACAGAAAACCCAAATCGTGCACGTTGCGATCGAAGCGACGCGGCTCGAGCGGCTTGGTGTACTTCTCCGCCTGCTCGCGCCAGAACGCCTCGCCCGTATGTTTGTGCAAGAGCCAAAAAATCCCCGGATAAAACCCCTCGCACCAGTGCGTCCAGCGCTCGCCCTCCTGTTTCCACTTGCCGCCGACGGTGTACATCGGCACGTAACCGGGATAGCGCTCGATCAAGCGCCGGCACTGCTTGGCGGCGAAATCCAGGGCGCTTTCGAAATGCGCGTGGTTTGACATAGGTTGCTTATAATGAACTTCAGCCGTTTCGGCCCCGAGGCAACTCCATCATGACGCCGCTTCTGTCACGCTGGGAACTGGCGGCGGAAACCATCGCCGTCAAAATCCGCTGGTTCGGACTGTTGTTCGGCTATTTGCTCGTCAACCTGGGCGGCGTCGAACGGCCCGAGCGCGCCATCCTGAACGCGATCCTGTTTCTCGGCGCTGCCTACGCGCTTGTAGACACCGCCTTCAGCTTGCGCGGCCAGGTATTCTTGCAGCGCTGGCCGCTCCTCATTTCCGGCCTGGAAGCGCTCTTCATCGCCCTATTGTGTTACTTTCACCACGGTCTGGAAAGCGCGTTTCGATACTACTACCTGCTTTCGCTCATCTGCTGCGCCATCCGCCATTCGATGCGCGTGACCTATCTCACGTGGGCGTTGCACAGCGTGAGTTATGTCGCACTGTTTTTCGCCCTGCCAGCCGACCAGCAAAACATGCTTACGTTGGCGCTCACGCTGACGATTCTCGGTTGGATAACGTGGGCCAGCGCGGCCTTGGCCCTCTTGCTCAAGCGCGTGGGCGATCACTTGAGCCAGCTCAACAAGGAACTGGAAAAGCATCAAACGCTGTTGGAGGAGCGCATCGCCGAGCGCACGGCGCAGCTTCACGAGGCGCAGGCGCACGTCTTGCACCAGGAAAAGATGGCGGCGTTCGGCTTGCTCGCCGCCGGCATCGCCCACGAAGTCGGCAACCCATTGACGTCGATCAGCTCGCTCGTGCAGATGCTGCAGCGCCGCGACCAGGACGTCTATACGCGCGAAAAGTTGGCCCTCGTCAGCGGCCAACTGCAGCGCATTCAAACGACGCTGCGTGAAGTGGTGAACTTCAGCCGGCCCGCGAGCACTGCACCGTCGCGCGTCAGCATGGCGGACGTGTTGGCCGAAGCCTTGAACATCGCCAAATACTATCGCGGCGCCCGCGCCCGGATTATCGACACCGACGTGCCCGCCGATTTACCCATGGTTGTCGCCGTCCGCGATCAACTCGTTCAAGTATTCCTGAACTTGATCCTGAACGCCATCGACGCCACGCAAACCGGCAATCGCATCAGCGTTAGCGCCCGCCGCGCCGGCGACCTCCTCGAAATCGAGGTGCGCGACAATGGCTGCGGGATTGCGCCGGAGCACGTGGTGCACTTGTTCGAGCCTTATTTCACAACGAAGAAAGACGGCACCGGCTTGGGTCTGTTTGTCAGCCGCAAGCTAATCGGCGACCACGGCGGCCGCCTGGAATTTCCGGCCAAACAGGGCCAAGGCGCAACGTTTCGCATCGAATTGCCGTGCGAAAGGTTGGAAAAGCCAGTTCCTACTTCAGTTACGCCAGATGTTCCCAGATTAGGGATCGAATCTCAATAATTCATTCACCATCAGGGTGTGTCATGCAAGAGGCGTCCCCGCGAATCCTCGTGGTCGACGATGAGCCGATCATTCGCGACAGTTTGGCTGAATTCCTTACACAGGAAGGCTTTGCGATAACGCCAAGCGCTTCTGGTGAGGATGCGCTGATGCGCGCCAAGGAGGTTCCTTTCGACGTTGCCCTTTGCGATATTCAGCTTCCCGGAATCAACGGATTGGAACTGCTCGATCGTCTCCTAAAGATCAACTCGCAGATGTTTGTCCTGTTGATTACCGCCTACGGCACCGTCGACAGCGCGGTCGCCGCCTTTCAGCGCGGGGCGCACGACTACCTCATGAAGCCGATCATCCTGGACGAAGTGCTCGCCAAGATTCGCCGGCTGCTGGCCTATCGCGACTTGCATCGGGAAAACCAGTTTCTGCGCCGCGAGCTGAACCGAACTCAAAGCGACGACGCCATGGTCGGCAAAAGTTTCGCCATCGAGCGCGTCCTGGAGATTATCCGCAAAGTGGCGCCCACGCGCTCGACCGTGCTTCTGGTCGGCGAAAGCGGCACCGGCAAGGAGCTTGTCGCCCGCGCCATCCATCGGCAAGGACTCCATCCCGATGGGCGTTTCCTCGCCGTCAACTGTGCGGCCATTCCGCACGATCTCTTGGAGAACCAGCTTTTCGGCCACCGCAAAGGCGCGTTTACCGGCGCAGACAAAGACGCCGCGGGCATGTTCGTGCATGCCGGCAATGGCACCGTGTTTCTCGACGAAATCGCCGAGATGCCGCCCGGCACGCAAGCCAAGCTGTTGCGCGCCATCGAACAGAAGGAAGTGCTGCCCGTCGGGGCGCAGGAGCCGATCGCCGTCGAGGCACGCATCCTGGCGGCCACGAACAAGAACCTCGGCAAGGAAGTGGAATCGGGCCGATTCCGCGAGGATTTATACTACCGGCTCAACGTTGTCCGTATCGATATTCCGCCGCTGCGCGAACGCCGCGAGGATATTCCCGAACTCGTCGACTATCTTTTGGCGCGGCACGCCCACGCGCTGGGCAAGCGCCTTACCGGCGTCAGCCATGAAGCGATGCAGATTTTGCTTGCCTGTCCATGGAAGGGCAATGTCCGCGAATTGGACAACGCCTTGCAACGCGCCGCCATCTTAGGCGAAGGCCCGCTGGTGCTGCCGGAAGACCTTCCCCCCGACCTCGCGCCGCGCCTCGATGATCCGGCGCTGGTCAATGACTTGGCCGAAGCGGTTCGGCGTTTCGAGAAGCAGCACATCGAACGAATCCTGCGGCGCACGCCCGACAAGAAGGAAGCTGCCCGTTTGATGGGGTTAGGACTCAGCTCGCTGTACCGGCGACTGGCGGATTTGTGCATACAGACCGGCGATTGACCGCACGCTCTTCCCGCTGAGTTATTCCTTGCTTGATCCGGCTTTGCCAAGTAACTTCAACGTCGGTCGTCTTCTACCGGAGACCAACGCATGGTTCACCGCTTCGTGTTATGCGCCTGTTTCGTGTGGCTTGCAACGGGTGCATCGGCCGGCGAAGTTCCGGATGTGCGCATCGTCCCTCCCGATGGCGAGGGAGTCAAATACTGGCCGCGTTGGCGCGGCCCCAGCGGACAAGGCTTGGCCGGGCCGGGCAACTATCCGGACCAATGGTCCGATACTGAATACGTCTTGTGGAAAATCCCCGTTCCCGGCAACGGCAATTCGTCACCCATCCTTTGGAGCGACCGCATCTTTCTGACCACGTCCTACGACAAAGGCAAACGCCGCTCCATCCTTTGCTTGGAGCGCTCGACGGGCAAGAAGCTGTGGGAGTCCTTCGTTCCTGCGGTCGTTCGCGCTGAAAACGTGAAGGACAAGAACGGTTGGGCTTCCGGCACTCCTACCACGGACGGCGAACGCATTTACGCTTACTTCGGCAACCATGGCCTGTACTGCTGCGACTTTGACGGCAACAAAGTCTGGCACGAGACATTCGGCGACATGGACGCCTACCACGGCATGTCCTGTTCTCCCCTTCTTTACAAAGATCGCGTCATCATCTTTCAGGATCACCGCAGCGAATCGGGGTCGTTCGTCGCCGCCTTTGACAAGAAGACCGGCAAAGAGCTGTGGAAGACGCCGCGCAAGGAAAAGGTCGGCTGGGGTTCGCCGATCGCCGTCTCCGTAAACGGCAAGGATCAGATCATCGTCAGCAGCGAGTTTCGCGTTTACGCGTATGACCCCGCGGACGGCAAGGTCCTCTGGTCCTGCGCCGGCAATCTCGTCGAAGTGACGCCCACGCCCGTCGTCGGCCACGGTCTGCTCTTTTGCTGCTCCGGCCGCGTCGGCCCCACTCTCGCGATTCGTCCCGACGGGCAGGGCGACATCAGCAAGACCAATGTCGCTTGGCGCACGATCAAGGGCGCGCCGTTTATTCCCAGCCCGCTACTGGACGGCGATTACATCTACATGGTGAACGACATCGTCAGCGTCGTGACCTGCTTCGAGGCGAAGACCGGCAAGTTGCAATGGCAAGAGCGCTGCGGCCAAGAGGTCAAGCACGGCTTTTCCGCCTCGCCTGTCGGTGTCAACGGCAAAGTCTTCTTCACTAACGATGACGGCGAAACTTTCGTCCTCGCCGCCGGCCCGCAATTCAAGCACCTGCACACGAACAGCCTGGGCGAAAAGACGCTCGCTTCCCCCGCACTCCTGGGCGGCAAATGGTATATCCGCACCGAAAGGCATTTGTACTGCATCGGCTTCAAAGATTAGAATGAACTAAACCCGACCCAGGAGTGACGATGCCTTATCCACCGATGTATCGCGTCCGACAGCAGTTCGCGCGGCCGCGGATTGAAAACATTCCGGCGGCCGTGCGGACCGCGCTCGCAAAGCTCAACTTGGGGCAGCGGATCAAAGCAGGCCACACGGTGGCGCTGACGGCGGGCAGTCGCGGCATCGCCAACATCCCGGTCATCTTGAAAAGCGTCGCCCAGTTTCTCAAAGACCTGGGCGCCAAGCCCTACCTCGTGCCAACTATGGGCAGCCACGGCGGCGGCACCGCCGAGGGACAGCGCAAAGTCCTGGAAAGCTACGGTATGACCGAGGCCTTCCTCGGCGTCCCGATTATGGCATCGATGGACGTCATTACGGTCGGCAACACGCCGGAAGGCTTCCCCGTTTATCT
>JAKEHV010000212.1 GCA_022614915.1 Gemmataceae bacterium
GCGTCCTTGAATTGCTCCAGCCAAAAGCTTGCTGGTTTGGCACGGTACAGCGGTTCCTTTTCCGGCGGTGGCACAGCGGCTTGGCGCAAGAAATCCTTCAAAATCTTGATCTCCTTTAGTGCGGCGGCCAGCTCTTTCCTTAGATCCGCAATCTCCGCGCGCAGGACGGCGATCTCTTTTTGCGCATCACCCTCGTTGCCGGCTTGTGGCCCATTCGCGTGCTGGCGCGCAACGGGTGGCGCGGCTAGGCCATTCTCCGCGCCGTTGCCGGCCCAGGCTTGCCGAATCACCAGGCCGACGCCGGCCGCACAGAGGACAAAAGCCAGAAACAAACCCGCAGCCATTTTCAGTTTGCCGTACCACATGAGTCTGAGCACTCCTTCGGTAAGGACGATAGTGTTCGCGGAGACACCCGCGGTTTGTCCCGCCGAATAGGCGAGGGCGGAGCGGACGGTTTGCTGAACCAGTTCGGGCGCGAGGACGCCCGCTACGGCTTTCTCCGCGAGCACCGTCCCCAGGACGGCGGACGACAGCGCCCAGCCGCGCCGAGTCAGCCGGCGGTGCAAGCGGTCGCGCGCTCGGGCCAGATTCGAAGCCAGCGTGCCTTTGGGACAGCCAAGCAGACGTGCGGCTTCTTCGTGCGTTTTGCCTTCCAAGTAACAGAGGACGATGGGCCGGCGATAGTTCTCGGGAAGCTGCGCGACTTCGCGATCCAGTTTTTCGCGCAGGTCGCGCCACACAGCGTCGGCTTCATCCGGCGCTCCTTTGGCTTCTAGGATTGCGGACTGATTGGACAACGCTGGTGTCCTGGCCCGCGCCCGGCAAGCAATGCGGTAGGCCACTTTGTAAAGCCAGCTTGCGAGTGATTCTTTTTTGCTTATGGAAGAAGCTTTGCGCACGAGGACGAGAAACGTGGCTTGCAGGGCGTCCTCGGCGTCTTGCTCGTGCCTGAGCAAGCGCTGGCACAAGCCGAACACCATGGGGCCATGCCGCCAAACCAAAAGCTCGAAGGCCGCCTGGTCGCGCCGGCGCGCGAAGCGCTGGAGCAACTCCGCATCGCCGAGCTCGTCGGTACCCGCGGGAGCGACGATGCGGTTTAGTTCATGGAGAACGGCGGCAACACTGTTGTTGGGCATGCGCGGCAACCTCGGCCCCAGTATAGAGGCGCCAAGGCGGCTTTTGCATGCACTTTTTGAAATGGGAGAAAGGAAATAACGGCAAAAGGGACGCGACGTGCGCTGCAAAACTGGGTGGCATGCTTTCGCCGATCCTTTGCAACGAAAACGAACTCTGGACCGGCACGGAGAAAGCATGCAGCCGTTGCAAGGGCCGCATGCTTTCGCGGTTTTGGTTGGCGCATTTCTGCCCAACGCAGGATCCGCGAAAGCATGCCACCCGCCACGTTGTCAAACTACCAGCGCGGCTTGGGGTCGAAGTCTTCGACCTTCGGCACATGTCCGCGGCCGACGCGATTGCAGTCGCGCGGCATGCGTTGCTGGCACGGCGTCGTAAAGTGAACGGCGTGTTTTACGTCTACCGAGCCGGGACACATAACGCTGACTTCGTTGTGGTGCGGAATCGGCACGGTCAGTCCGTCGACGCTAAAGACGCCGGTCTTCACATGGACCACGATGCGCTGCGCATGCAGGTGGACGGTTTGGCCAGTGTGGTGCACGGTGAGGTGCACATCGCCTTCGAGAATGATCTGATCGGGCACGCCGGTCGAGCTAAGGTGATGGCAGCGGGCCTCAAACTTTGGCGTGACCAGGTGTACGGCGTGGCTCGTGGCGCTCTTTGTCGCATGCAGCGGTGAGGCGGAGGACACGGTCCGAACCATGTCCGCAGGCATCGGCAACGGTTGCGGCATCACCGGCGGCGTTGCGTAAGATGTCGGCGGCATCAGCGGAACCGCGACCGGCGGCATTGGCACGGGGTGCGGCAGCGGCATGACGTGCGGCAGCTGTCCGTGCAGCGACATGCCGACGACATGGCCGTGATGCATGTGCGGAATTTCCATGGGATGCAGGTAGACTTTCATTTCGCGGTGCATGGGCGGCATCATCGGCGTCGGGTGCACGAAGTCCATCAGCATTGCAGTCCGCGCGCCGCACTTGCAGCATTCGCACTTGGCGCCGCAGCCGCAGGAAGCCTTCTTGGGGGCGACACATGGGCACTGCTTGACGCAACCGCATGCAACCGCCTGCGCACAACCGCAAGCGTTCGCCGTGGCTTTGGCTTTCGGTTTCGAACACGGGCACGCCGTTTGAGCGACGCACTTGCATGCCGTCTGGGCGACGCACGGGCACGCCGTTTGAGCGATGCATGGACACGCCGTCTGAGCGACACATGGACAGCTAGCCGTCTGCACCGGCGTTGTATGGTAGCTGCAAGTGAGTGCGGTTTTCTTGGCGGCGACGCCGCAGCTGCCGGCTGTTACCGGGCAGACTGCTTCGCCGCATTTGGATTGCACGGGGCAGAATTGCTCGAAGAAGGTCGCGATGGTGCTGCTATCGCAGGAGGGTTTCGCCGAAGTGGATTGCGTTTCCGCGCAAACCGGCTTCACCTCATGACCGAGTGCCGCGATGACACGCTCTAAGAACACCAAGAAATCCGCCCCGTCGACCGCTTGTCGACAACTAGGGTCAATTGCCAACTTCTGGCTAAGCGATTTCACGACTTGCAAGGTCTTGGACAATGCGCCTTGCGCTTGCTGGTTTTTTGGATCGAGCTGCGCCGCCATGGACACGAAGCGATGTGCGGCTTCATAGTCGCCTTGCACCCAGGCTTCGCGCCATCGATGCAGGCACTGTTCGGCGAGCATCGGAACGGAAATGTAGTGAGCAGCGTGTTGGTTGTACAGCTGGGAAGAACCAGAACCAATGGCGCCGTATGCTCTGTTCGGTTCATCCACACAGAACGCCCGTGTGCACGGACCAGTTTGGTCTACCTGAACCTCCGGCGTTTCCTTGCCAAACGACCAGGCCAAGCCCAATGCGGAAAAAGCCGCGTTTTGGGCAAACAGGGGACCGGCGGCAACCAGCGTCAACAGCACCGCCAACACGCGCGACAACGACATGCCTCACCTCCTCGTGTTCCGAATCCATACCGGACCGAAAAGCGTGATAGCAAAGCCAGTCGGCGGTGTCGATGCGAGTTGGTTGTGGCGGGCTATTTCTCGTTGATCTTCAACAGCAAATGCTCGATGAGCCAAACGAGCGTGCTAAGACTCTGATCGCGCACATCGCGCGCGGGGTCGAACTCGGAAATCGCAAGGCCCAAGACGCGATCGCTCCACAAGGCGTCCAGGCAGCGGAGGACGAAGTGTGGGGACAGGCCGAAGGGGATTGGGTGAGCAGCACTGGGGAAGTAGGCGGGGTCGAAGGCGTCGCAGTCAAGGTCGAAGAAGATCGCGTGCGCGACCTGAGCAGCGGCTTGTAATTCACCGACGACCTTGTCCGGGCTGCTCGCGACGTCCGCCGCCGAATAAGTTTTCGTGAAGTACTTCGTCACGTGCTTATGCGGCAACAGCAACTCGCGATGGCCGACGTTGATGATGGACGGCAACGGGCCTTCGCAGTGCATGAGGAAATTGCCGTGCGAGAGCTTTTGGGTGCAATCGCTCAGGTTATACACATCCAAATGCGCGTCGAATTGAATCACCGTAGGCGACGCAGCCTGCGTCGCCAGTTCCTCGTAAGCCGGCAGCACGCCCAGATGATTCCCCGTCGCCCACAAAAGAAAGTCCTTCTTTTGCCAGACAGCGCGAATTGTCTTGCGAGCCTGCTGACGCCAGTCCGTGTAGTCTTCCAAGGTCTCAAAAGCGAACTCCTCAACGCCGACCTTGTTGGCGTAAGCGCGGGCGCGCGTCGGTTTGCGCTCGCGGCGATTGTCGGCCAGCATTTCGCGCACGGCGTCCGCCAGCAGCTCGGCGCCGGCCTTGGTCCCGCCGCTGCCGAAAAGGTCGAACGGAAAGAAGATCGCCTGAGTCTTCATGAACATTCCCTCGCTTGCGCGTCGGGCTAGTGTTAATCGAAGATCTAACCACGGATAACACGGATAACACGGATGACAAACAATCCCATCCGTGCTATCCGTGAAATCCGTGGTTCGTTTTGCGCGGCGCGAAAACGTTGGTTTTGCCGGGCGACTTGGTATTATAAAGGGAGTTTGCCGCCGCTCGCAAAGTCCCGGAACGGAAGCGGCGCGGCGCTGTTCGAACCTTTTTCCCGTCACGAGCTGATGAACGCCACCGAGGAACTCAAAGCGATCCCGACGCAGAGCCTTTCGGAACTCCCGCTCACCACGCCTTCCGATCGCCGCGCCGACATCGACGCCAAGCAAAACCTGGTCGCCGATCTCGCCAAGGAGGCGGGTTGCGACGGCCTCTTAGTCACCGCCGAAGAAAATTTCGCCTGGCTCACCGCCGGCGCGATCCCGCGCGGCATCGTCGATCTGGCGGCCATGCCCGCCTTGTATTTCAGCAACGAAGGGCGCTGGTTGCTTTGTTCCAACGTCGATACGCAGCGGCTTTTCGAGGAAGAGCTCGACGGCCTGGGTTTTCAGCTCAAGGAATGGCCGTGGCATTGGGGCCGCGCCCAACTTCTGGCCGACTTGTGCCAGGGGCGAACGGTGGCCTGCGACGACCACATCGCATCGTGCAAGCCGATCCCCGAACTCTTGCGAAAACAGCGGCGGATCTTGAGCGATTACGAACAATCCTGCTACCGCGCGCTCGGACAGGTCGTCAGTCACGCCCTGGAGGCGACCGGTCGCACCATGGCTCAAGGCAACACCGAGCGTGAAGTGGCGGGCCAGCTCAGCCATCGGCTTTATCACCGCGGCGCACTGCCGATCGCCGTTTCGATATTCGCGGACGGGCGCGGCCGCTACTACAAACACGCCGGCTTCACCTCGACGCCGATCCAGAGCACGTGTGTGATCTACGTGAGCGCCCGCAAGTACGGACTGTGCGCGACCGCGACGCGCTCGATCGCGTTCGGGCAGTTTGACGATTTTCGCCGGGACCACGACGCGGCCTGCAAGGTGAGCGCGAACTATGTGGCCAGCAGTTGGCCCGATTCGGTGCCGCGGCAAATCCTGGCGAGCACGCAGCGCATCTATCAGATCGTCGGCGCGGAGCACGAGTGGGCCCAATGCCCGCAAGGCCACGTCACTGGCCGCTGCCCCGTCGAACAGACCTTCAACTACAGCGACGAAGACCTGTTGCCGAGCAACTGCGCGATCACCTGGACGCCCAGCATCGGTTCGGCCTTCAGTTGCGACACGTTTCTCATCACCGAAGAAGGCCCGCGCGCCATCACCGCCGCCGAGAATTGGCCCTTGAAGCGCATTCGCATTCAGGGAGCGGAGTTCGTGCGGCCGGATGTGTTAGTCAGATAAACTTTTCAACGCTTTCCCACCGATGCGAGCACGGCCGCGGCGCGTTCGCGCACCAGTTCGTTGTCGTCGCGCAAGAGCGGCGTCACCGCGGCTTCGATGACCTCCACTTCATCCGGAATGTGAGCCAGAATTTCGAGCGCCTGCCGGCGAACGTCGGCGTCTTTGTCCTTGAGCGCCGCGGCGACCTCTTTCACCGCCGGCCGCGCCAAGGCGCCATAGCGCTCGAGGGCGACCAGCACGTGCCGGCGAATGTCGCTGTCCTTGTCCTTGAGCGCGGCGGCCAGAGGCGGCACCAGGGCTCGGTCAAACACGCGCGCGTTAATGAGCAGCCGCGCCGACGAGCGCCGCACTTCGGCCTCCTTGGCCGACAGTCCCGCGACAGCGAACGGCCCGGCGTCGTTGCCCAGCTTGGCCAGGTCGCCGAGCACGCGGTTGCGAAGCGCCGCCTGGTCGTGATTGAGCATCGTCACGACGGCAGCAACGGCGGGCGA
>JAKEHV010000213.1 GCA_022614915.1 Gemmataceae bacterium
CGCGCTTTGCGCTCCGCGTTCCACTCGCTTAATCGCCGTATTTGGCGACGAGAAAGGCGATGGCTTGTGCGATGCGGCCGGGGGGCAGTTGATAATCGGCGGCGACATAGCTGGCAGCTTCTTGAATGGCCCGCCGTTCCACCACTTCGAGGGGGACGCCGGCGTCGGCGGCTTCGCTGCGCAGACCGGGCTGGCTCAGGACCAAGACGGCGGCGTGCAGGGCGATGGCTGCCCGGGCCGCCGAAATCCCTTGCCGGGCGAGCCAGGCATGTTGCCGTTGCAGGATGCGTTCGAGCTTGGCGGAAAACTGCAGTTCATTCATCTTGCCGGTTTGCAAGCGTTCGAGCTGGCGATACAGAGGCCGGGCCAGGCGGGGCAATACCACTTCCATTAGTTGCTTGCTCATCGAACTCCCCAAATAAGCCGCACTGCGTAGGAAAACACAATCCCCATATGACTTAATTCTACTTGGGGAGGGGGTTTCCGGGAGGAAAATGTCCCGGCTGCCTGCAATTCGACCCGGAAGAGAGGAAGTGTTTTCCGTTTCGGCAAGAGTGCGAACGTATTGCCCTTGCGGCAATCCTTCGCACAAAACACTCCAAAAGAGAGCGAGTGCGCCAATTCCTTGCGAGCACGCCAACGGCGGCGACGCGTTGGCGAGATCGTGACATCATCCTAAGGCATTGGCTGTCAATCATTTGCAAGGTGGAATAGGCACGACATTGCCACGACATGCACACCAGGGCAGTGGCAACGTTGCCACTTTTTGGCGGCCTTAAAAAGGTAAGACGGCAGTTCAGACCCTTTTTACTTGCCGTGCGCCTTCATTCCTCCCATAATCCGGGAAAAGCTCCGGGGTTTCAATGACCACGAGGATTGCCATGAGCCCACGAATTGGATTGCTCGTGACGTTGGTGATGGCGGCGCCTGTCCTTTCCGCGGGCGAAAAAACTGGCCCGCCGAAAATGACGTGGAAGCGCATCGTCGTCGACAAGGTCTTCCGCAGCGAAGGCGTCGGCGTCGCCGACGTCAATAAAGACGGCAAGAAGGACATCCTCACCGGCGACGTCTGGTACGAAGCGCCCAGCTGGAAGATGCACGTCCTTTCCGACCAGCGCAAGTTCGACCCAAAAGGCTGGAACCCGCTCAATTACAGCGAATCTTTTGCGGTCTTCCCGGACGACTTCAACGACGACGGCTGGATCGACGTCATCGTCATTCCCTTCCCCGGCAAGGAGTGCTTCTGGTATGAGAATCCCGGCAGAAAAGGCGGCTCCTGGAAACAGCACCACGTTACGAACAGCGCGTGCAACGAAACGCCCATCTATGTAGATCTCTTCGGCAAGGGCAAGAAAGTCCTCGTTATGGGTTGGCAACCGCAGGACAGCAAAGGCAACATGGGCGAAATGTGCTATTTCCTGCCCGGTAAGGACCCGACTCAGCCATGGCAGCGCGTTTCCATCAGCAGTCCCAGCGAGCCCAAGAAGGAAATCCCAGGCACGCAGCGCTACTCCCATGGCTTAGGCCATGGCGATGTGAACCGCGATGGCCGCATCGACGTTATTGTGCCGCAGGGATGGTGGGAACAGCCCGCGCGGGTTGACGGCAATCCGTGGACATTTCATCCCGCCAATCTCGGTCCTCTCTGCGCTGACATGTTTGCCTTCGACGTGGACGGCGACGGCAAGAACGACGTGATCAGCACTTCCGCGCATGCCTATGGTTTCTGGTGGCATCAACAGAAGTCGGACACCAAGGGGACGAACTTTGTGCAGCACGAGCTGTTCCCATTGCCGGCGAAGGTCGCTGAGTTGGCCAAGGACCACGGTCTGACCGGGCCCGAGTTGGCGCTGTATAAGGCGGTGAACAAGCTGCGCGATGAGCAGAAGCGGGCGCCGTGGAAGCTGAGCGCCCCACTCGTTGCCCAGGCGCGCGGGGCTGCTAACGCGCTCCAGTCGCCGGAGAAGGTCGCATCGTCGTTCAAAGGCGATGTTAAATGGGGTAAGCTCGTGACAACCGACGCCTTCGATTCCGCCGCGCTCGCCCAGCAACTGCTGCCGGATGCCGACAAGTCGCCACTTATCGCGCCGCGGTTCGAAGTGGGCGTCGCCGTTTCCAAGGACAGCGCCGGCAAGACGGTGAGCGTGCTCATGATCGGCGACGGTCATCAGTTCTCTCTCCCCTCGCAGACGCACGCCCTGCACTTTGTGGATATCAATGGCGACGGCCTGAAAGACCTGGTCACCGGCCGCCGCTGGTGGGCGCACGGGCCAAAGGGCGACGCCGGACCCAATGATCCCGCTTACATCTACTGGTTCGAGGCTAAGAAAAACAAGGACGGCTACACCACCTTCATCCCGCACGAAGTGGACGATGACTCCGGCATCGGCACCCAGTTCGCCGTCGAAGACATCAACGGCGACGGCATCCCGGACATCATTATTTCCAACAAGCGCGGCGTGTTCATTCTGCAACAGGTGCGCGCACCGGCGCCGACGCCAGGAAACAAGCAGGACTAGCCTGTTCATCGTTTCGCGCTCGACGCCGTATTCAGCACTGGCCAGGTCGTCTTCAACGGCGACGTGCACTTGAATGCCGGCGCGATGTTGGCAATAAACGGCACGGCGGTGTTCAATGCCGTCGCGGTAGACGGCGACGGCGTGGTGCAGCTCAACGGCATGGCGACCGCCAACGGCATCGTCGCCTTCCAAAACTTCGACCTTGAAGGCGGCGCCTTGGCGATCGGCCTTGGCGGGGCGACCACCATCTACGACACGATGAATTTCGCTTCGGGCGAAGTTACCGGGGCGAGAGCCCAGCGCATTCTGCGCATTGACGGCGCGGCAACCTTGAACTTCGTGGAAGAAGGGGACAAGCACATCGAGTGCGCGGTAGAGAATTTCGGCGCGACGGCCTGGACCGGCGGGGACATTTACAGCGACGCGGTCACGTTTACGAATAAGTCTGGCGCGACGTTCAGCATCGGCGAGGAGGCGGGGGATTGGACTGACGCAGCCGGCGTGTTCGTGAACGAAGGGACGCTTACTTCCGAAGCCGTACAAGAACCAGTGCCCGGTGCGCACGTGATCGGAATTCAACTCGACTCCAGCGCCGCAATTAACATCAACAGTGGAATCTTGACATTGGCGGCGGGCGGCCAATTGGCAGGCACTATGACTGTCGCCGCCGCGAGTAGCGCGATGTTGGCCAGTGGCGAGTTCTCGCTAAATGCAGGATTCGCCGCTCCGGGTCAGGGAATAATGATTCAGGACACGCAGATGACGGTTACCGGAACTGTCAGTGCCACGAACTACCATCTCCGCGCCGGGAGTCTCGGCGGAGCCGGGACTTGAACATTACGAGTACATTCCTTTGGAGCGGCGGCGAAATGCGCGACGCTGGGACGACGCGAATCGAAAGCGGCGCAATCATGGATTTCGCCGCGGGTGTGGGAGGTGGCGTTGTCTTGCGAAACCAGCGACAGCGCGTATTGGTAATCGATGGAGTCATCCGTTGGTTTGCGTCAAGCGGCTGGGTTCTGCGTCAAGGCGCTGAGATAACAAACCATGGCACCATCATCTACGAAGCTCCTAGCAACTTGGTGGCAGGAGTCAATTTCCGCAATCACGGTCACATCGAAGTACGAACGGGGAAATCGTTGGTATTCAGCAATCCATGGGGATTCGTAAAACACCGGGACCATCTGGGCGAACGAGAACGCGGCGGTGCAGTTTACAGGAAGTAATCTCTACGTGTTCGTCAACGGCGCCACGCCGGCGATGGACGGTCCGGGCTGGTTCACTGCGATGGGCACGGTACAAATCGACGTGCCCGAGGGGGCGAACGCCCGTGCTTCAAATTTCAGGCTGACAGAAAACGCAACACTGCAAGGGAAGGGAACCTTCAGTGCTAAGCTTCTCCTATGGCTGGGCGGGAGTATGACCAGCGGCGGTCGTATTCCAGTCGGAAAAGCCGGAGTTCGAGGAACTGGCCCGGATCAAGTTCCTTCCCGCCGATTGGCCGCGCAAACTGTTGGCTATTGTTCCCGAGCACAACGTCGTTCTGGCATACAGTCTGGGTGGCATCCATTTCTTCAGAATCCCAAAATTCAAGGACTAATCGGACTACCATTGGAATTAATTCAATACTCCGGAATGACCTGTCCGTCCGCGCGATGAGCCAAAAGTCCGAGCACCCACGGTGAAGTTGAAGTCGTCACGTGGCCGACGTGGCCGTCGCCGAAAACGAATTGGACGATCTGTGGATGCTGGCTGCCGAACTTCCAGCCGGTGTCGCGCGCGTCGACCGCCAGCGGGAAACCGGGGCCGGCGGCGCGGGTGGTGCACGAAGGATTGTGGCCGTCGTAAATCGTGCAGTCCCAGGGCCACTGCCCGTCTTGTCCCAGTGGCACGTTTTTCTCTCCAACCAGAATGATGTGGGAAGTGCCGTCGGTCAGCCGCGCGATGCTGATGCCGCGCGCGTATTCAAAGGCGCCGTTGGGTGGAACGCTCGCGCCGTTGGGCGACACCAACGGAAAATCCACGCCCGTGGTGCCGATCGACGCGCCATAGTCGCCGAGCGCCCCCGGGACGCTGTCGAACAGAACGCAGCCGGCCCGCTGCTTGAACGGCCTGCTGTAGCCGGCATCCGCGCTGGAGCGCCGCGACGGACAAAAGTACATGGGCACCGGCGTCAGCCAGATGCTGGGCGCGAGCTTGCTGATCGGCACGTCCACGGGCCATTGGCGATAGAGGTTCTGCTGCTCCAAATACGGCAAGATCATCCAGGCCCAGGTTTGACTTTCCCCCGGCAGGCGGCTAGGCGGAAAGCGCTTATGAGTGTCGTGGTGGAGTTGCAGCGCCAAGCCGATTTGCTTCAGGTTGTTGATGCACTGCGTGCGGCTGGCGGCTTCGCGCGCGGATTGCACCGCCGGCATGAGCAGTCCAATGAGAATGCTGATGATCGCAATGACCACCAAAAGCTCGATTAGCGTGAAAGCGAAGCGACCGGAACGCAAACAAGACATAATGCACCTCTCGAAAGACATGGTTGATTTTGGATTCAGAGTCTACGGGCCGACAAAGTGCGTGGGCAAGTGAAACCGAAACACGCCGGCTCCTTGCCAGGCCGACGCGGGCATCTCCAAGCGCAGCGCGACGCCGCCGGGAGGCGCCTCGAATACAAGCATGTCGTCCATCGGCGTGCCCAGGAGCAATTCCGTTTGGATCTTCTGGCCCACGATCAGCGTGTCGTCCTGAAACTGAACCATGCGATATGGTTTGCCGGCTGCGTCGGTCAATACAGGCAGCGCTCCATTCGTCAATCGGCCCCAGTGCGTGTATTCGATTTTTCCGCTGCCGCCGACACGCTGCAGCCGAAGATGAATGCGCAAGAATCTATCCTTGCTCCCTTTGGGCGCGGCCGGGCGGAAATCCACTTTGCCGAAGGTGACGCCGGTGATCTCGACGCGCACCGGGCCTTGTTGCAATGCGGCCCGGCTGGCGTCGGTCCAGCCGCCTTCGTCGCTCAGGGGACCTTGCTTGGCGTCGAGCGACAGCGGCACCGCTTGAATGGCGCGTTGGTCAAAGGCAGCAGAGTCGCGGCCCGCGTCGTAAACCGGGCCCAGAAGCGCCGGGAAGAACAGCGCGACGAACAACACCACGCCGCTCACCGCCGTCCCCGCGATCGGAAATGCCCACAAACGCCGCGCGACATAGCGACCTTGAAGCATTAAGAGCGCAGTCGCACCGGTGAGAAGACCCAGGACAGCCAGCGGAATCGTAAGGATACGCAAAAGCGCGAAGGAAGCGCACACCAGCCCGGCAGCGCCAAAAAACAGGGCCGCCGCGCCGACAGGGTGAATGCTGCGCTCGACGGAGGCTGCAGGCGGCGGCGCGTAAGACTCCTCGGCGGCGGCCACGGCGGCGTCCAGGGCGGCCATATTCGGCGACTGTGTCACCAAAGTGTCGTCGGCTAGCGCGGCTGCCGTTGTCTCTCTTGCCGCAGCGGGCGCCGTAGTCAGAATCTCTGTCCTATCCGCGGCTTGAGCGCGAGTTGCGACGCCGTGGGACTGCTCCATCGGCACCAGCGTGAACGTGCATTGGCACTTGGGGCAACGGCCGCTGCCGCCCATTGCCTCGTTCGGCGCTTGCACGATATGCTGACAGTAGTAGCATTGGGTCTGAAATGGCATGACCCGCCTTGGAGTTGTAACACCTCCCCTTCCCCTTATGAATCCATTCTCCCGACAACTCGTCGGCGATGCAACCAAAAAGACAAGCGCCTGGTTGGGCGTGGCGCTGCTTGTGGTTTGCGCGCGCTGCCCGTTGGCTTGGTGTCAATCCCCCTCTCCCTCCCAAGGCGAGGGGAGTAAGACGCTGGTGCAACAACAAGGCCCGGCCAAGCTTTGCTTGTCCGGCGTGGAGGGAATGGACGCCTTGCACATGCGCTTCGCCGATGTCCTGAAAGTGACGGTAGAGATCGAAGGGGGCGCTGCGCTGGAAGTTCGGACACCGGATACTCTCACCCAATCCATGGGTTGGAAAGTGTTGAGTGCGACCCCGGCGGAAACCTCGCCCCCGAAACCGGGAGTGCGAACGCGCTGGCGAAAAACCTACGAATTGGAGGCGCTTAGTCCCGAGTCGTTGATGCTGCAAGTGGAGCCCTTTTCTTGGCGGGAAAAGGGCGGCGTTTTTTCGACGGTCACGTTCAAGCCGATTCCGATTCAGGTCCGCACCACCATCGGCGAGCCGGATTTGAAAAAACTGCGCGACCCAACGGTGATTGAGCGCGTGCCAAGCGCCGGTTCCTGGCCGTGGCTGCCATGGGCCGGATTAGGACTCGGGACAGCCGCTGTGATGGGGCTGGCGGCTTACTTTCTAAGAAGAAGATCGCAAGCCGCGCGCGCGGCGCTGACGCCGGAGGCTTTGGCGCTGCACGAGCTCGACCGCTTGGAACGACTGCGCTGGCCCCAGAAAGGCCGGGGCGAGCGCTTTGTCAGCCTGTTAAGCAACGTGCTGCGCAATTATCTGGAGAAAAAATGGAACTTGCCGGCGCGCAGACAGACGACGCCGGAGTTTCTGCGCACCTTGAGCGCGCAAACGGTACTTGACGAGGTCCAGTCGAAGTTTCTTGCAGAGTTTCTCGACCAATTCGATCTGGCCAAGTTTGCGGGCGTAGAACCGGCGGCGAGTTTTTGTGACGACCTGGCGAAAGAGGTGCGGGAATTTGTTCGGGGACAAGCGTCACCCGTCAAGGGTTGACGGTTCCCCGCGTTCCAGGACTGCTTGCGGGACGGAAGATCCGCCCGGCCAACAGGGCGACTGGAACGCGGGGACCGGGCTTGGGCGCCGGCCAATGCACTTACAATCTCACGGAGGATTTGCGGACCCCTCTAACGGTGTGATTCTAATGTGGAACCGGTTCATCGTGAATCTCGAAAACTACTTAGTGTGCACTTTACTTCGCATTTTTCATTTTCCCGCTGCACCCTTGACTACGGCGTCGAATGCACTTACTATTGACTGACCGGTCAGTCAGTTAAATCGAGACACCCGCGTAACTCCCCCTCGCCCTGAGGGAGAGGGGTTGGGGGTGAGGGGGTCACCTATGCCCGTCGCTTCCAAAGAAAAACGCGGCCGACCCAAGCGGCCGCAGGAACAGTTGCTGCAAAGGCGCGAAGCCATTCTCGACGCGGCCGCCACCGTGTTCGCGCGGCACGGCTATCCCGGCACGGAAATCCAAGCTGTCGCCGACGCGTGCGGCGTCGGCAAGGGCACCATCTATTTGTATTTCGCAAGCAAGGAAGACTTATTTCTGGCGGCGGTCGATCGCGGCATGCTCCGGCTTTGCGCGGCGATCGAAACGGGCATCGCGGGCATCAGCGATCCTCTCGATCAGCTCGCGGCGGCCATTCGCACTTATTTGCAGTTTTTCCGCGACTATCCGGAATACGTCGAGCTCTTGATCCAGGAGCGCGCGGAGTTTCGCGACCGCAAGCAGCCGACCTACTTCGAACATCGCGAGCGCAACGCGGAACGTTGGCGCGACCTTTACCGCGGCCTCATCGCCGCGGGCCGGGTGCGCGACGTGCCGGTCGAGCGGATCATGGATGTCTTGGGCAATTTGGTTTACGGTACGATGTTCACCAATCACTTTTTGAAGAAGCAAAAACCCCCTGCGGCCCAGGCGGCAGAAATAATCGACATTGCCTTCCACGGCATCCTGACGCCGGCCGAACGCCGCCGGCGCGACTGACGACAAAACCTAAGTCCGAAATCCGAAATCCGAAATCCGAAATCCGAAACAAATCCAAATCGCAAAGGAAAAAACAAAAGCCACTCTTGTTTGGCTATTTCTGCTTTAGATTTTGAATTTGTTTCGGATTTGGTTCTTCGGATTTCGGATTTGGTTTCCGTCTTGTTTGGCTATTTCTGCTTTAGATTTTGAATTTGTTTCGGATTCGGTTCTTCGGATTTCGGATTTGGTTTCCGTCTTGTTTGGCTATTTCTGCTTTAGATTTTGAATTTGTTTCGGATTTGGTTCTTCGGATTTCGAATTTGAATCTCGTCTCGTTCGATCGCCATCAGGGAGACAGCAATCATGAGGCATCGCACTTGGGCCTGCGCGGCCGGCTTCGTCTTTGCGGTTTTGCTCGCGGGCTGCCAGAGAGCGGCCCCGCAAATGCCGACACCGCCGCCCCCGCCGGTCACCGTCGCGTCGCCGGCGCGCTTGGACCTTGCCGACTATCGCGACTACACCGGGCGCGTCGAGCCGGTCGAGACGGAGGAAGTGCGGGCGCGCGTCAAAGGCTTTTTGAGCAAGATTCACTTTCAAGAAGGCGCGGAAGTCCAGAAGGGCGACCTTTTGTATGAAATCGACCCACGCACGTTTCAGGCCGACCTGGACAAGGCCAAAGCACAAGTCGCTCAGGCGAAGACGCATCAGCAATTGGCTATCGGCGAGGCGGAGCGGGCCATCGGTCTGCGCGCCAGCCGGGCCATCAGCGAAGAGCAATACCAGCAGATCATTGCCGCGCGCAGCACCGCCGACTCGGCGCTGCAGCAAGCCAACGCCTCGTTGGAAAACGCCAAATTGGAACTGGAATTCACCAAGATCCGCGCCAAGATCGACGGCAGGATTAGCCGCACCCTGGTTACACACGGCAATCTCGTCGGCTTCAATCAACCCACTCTCTTGACCAACATCGTTCGATTGGATCAGGTCTACATCTACTTCGAAGAGACAGAACGCGGCCTGGACGATTTCGATAAGCTGGCGCGGGCGAAAAAAGTCGCCAATATCGTCGAGGCCCAGATTCCCGTGCTGGCCGGGCTTGCTTGGGAGAAAGGCCATCCCCATCAGGGCCTGCTCGATTTCCGCGACAACAAGATCGACCCCGGCACGGGCACCATTCAGCTCCGCGCCGTCATGCCCAACCCCCAGCGCACCCTAATTCCCGGCCAGTTCGTCCGCGTCCGGGTCGCGCTCGGCGCGCCCAAGCCGCGCTTGCTCGTGCCGGAACAAGCTTTGCAGCGCGACCCGAACGGCAAGTATCTCTTGATCGTCAAGGACGACAACATGGTCGAGCGCCGCGCCGTGACCACCGGCCTCTTGCACGAAGGCCAGGTCGTCATTGACAGCGGCTTGCACGCTCAGGACCGCGTCATCATCAACGGTTTGCAGCGCGCCCGACCCGGCGCTACAGTCGCGCCGCGGAGTGAAGTTGCTTCTTGACGGTGCATCATGTTTTCCAAATTCTTCATCGACCGCCCCGTGTTCGCCAACGTGATCGCGGTGGTCACGATCTTGTTCGGCGTCGTGGCGCTCTGGCGGCTGCCTGTCGAGCGCTACCCGGAGATCACCCCGCCCACCGTGCGCGTCAGCGCCTTCTATCCGGGCGCTAACGCCAAGGACGTGGCCAACACCGTTGCCGCCCCGCTCGAGCAAGAGGTCAACGGCGTCGAAGGCATGCTGTACATGTCGTCCACGAGCTCGAACGACGGATCGTATCAGCTCACGGTCACCTTCGAGATCGGCACCAAGCTGGATCAGGCGCAAGTGCTTTTGCAAAACCGCATTGCCCAGGCCGAGCCGCGCCTGCCCGAGGAAGTGCGCCGTCAGGGCATCAGCGTCAAGAAGCAAGCGACCAACATCGTTCTCGTGATCTCGTTGTCCTCGCCCGACGGCAGCTTCAACAACCTGTACCTGTCCAACTACGGCGTGCTTTTCCTCCGCGACGAGCTGAGCCGGGTGCCCGGCGTGGGCGACGTGCAAGTGGTCGGCGGCGGCACCTACGCCATGCGCGTCTGGCTCGACGCGGAAAAGCTCAAAAGCCGCTCGTTAACGACGCAAGACGTGGTCGCGGCCCTGCAGGCGCAAAACGTGCAGGTCGCGGCCGGGCAGATCGGCCAACCGCCGGCGCCCACCAATCAAAAGTTTCAGTTCACCGTGACAACGCGCGGCCGGCTCAGCGAGCCCGAGGAGTTCGGCGGCATTGTCGTCAAGACCGCCGACGACGGCCGGGTCACGTATTTGCGCGATGTGGCCGACGTCGAGCTGGGCGCTCAGTCCTACGACACCTTTTCCTCGCGCACGGGGCAG
Source organism: Gemmataceae bacterium (assembly GCA_022614915.1). Lineage (GTDB taxonomy): Bacteria > Planctomycetota > Planctomycetia > Gemmatales > Gemmataceae > JAKEFD01. Next base: position 10,603 of record JAKEHV010000213.1, read on the forward strand.
GAAGCAGCCAGCTTGCTCATCTTTCAGCTCCCTGGCTCGAATGCCATCAACGTTTCCCAAGGCGTCCGCGCTGCCATAACCAAACTGGCCCAGTCCTTTCCACCCGGTTTGCAATACGACATTCCCTTCGACACCAGCCGCTTCGTCGATGCCGCCATCCGCGACATTTA
>JAKEHV010000004.1 GCA_022614915.1 Gemmataceae bacterium
GACAATCGCCGGCGAATCGAATGGGCCGATGGGCTCATTGATCTTGGCCTTAAGATCGGGATGCTTATCCAGGAGCGCGCGGACCAGGCCGGCGTCGTCGGATTGGAACGCCTTCTTGATTTGCTCGATTGGGTCGGGTGTTTGAGTCGTATCGGAATCCAATCGCAACTCCTCTTAAAGTTCAAAGCGATTATTCGACTCGGTAAGCCTCAATTACATCAGCGCACCTGAGATCTTTGAAGCCGCCAACGTGAAGCCAACAGCATACGCTTTCCGATACGGTGCCTGTGAGACGTTGCACTTGGTTGATGGTACTTGCGCTGGGCTATTCACCACCACTTGGGATAGTTGCGCAATCTGTCACGAATTTGCGCGATCAGACTCGAGTATGCTTGGATCGTAAACACCAAGCTGCCAATCCCGGCCGTGTCTCCGGCGGAAAGTCGAATCAACAGCGTATTTCCATTTCGCTCAATCTCCAGCACGGGGCGTTGGCTCATATTGGCGAGACACGCACAGCCGGATTCGGTTTCAACTAGTTTCATTATTCGCGATTCAAATTCCCGTAATGAATCCACGCTAATCCATCGAGATCTGTCTTGGAAGGAACATGTTTGGAATGGCATGGTCCACTCGAACGCAATGTCGAATGCCACAGACGCAGGATTATCGGCAACATCTGCCGGATCAAACTCAAGATGAGATTGCGTGTCGTCGAGCAGAATCAACGACGAACGAGGCGATTCAATGGCCATGAGCCGACTCCCATGCCAGTTTGTATGACACTCGCAGCCAAATGACTGAGTCCACCCTGGTCGGCATGCAGTCATGCAGGCTTCGCCAAAACCCGAACCTCGCGTCGCAGTCGCCCGCCCAGCCGGTCCTTCTCCAACTCCAAATCGTAGCGGGCCTGCAAGTTCAACCAAAACCGTTCCGACGTGCCGAAGTAGCGTGCGAGGCGCAGCGCCGTGTCGGCCGTGACAGCGCGCGTGCCGCGGACAATCTCGTTGATGCGCCGCGGAGGGACGCTTACGTCTTTGGCCAGTAGGTACTGACTAAGGCTCAGGGGCCGAAGGAACTCTTCGAGCAGGATTTCCCCCGGATGAACAGGTGGTAGTTTTCTTCGCGGCATTCAATGGGTCCACGGACCTATAACCGTGGTTTGCCGGCAATCTTCTACGCATCGCCATCGTCACCGAGGCTTCAATGGGTCCACGGTCAGATTACCGTAGTTGTTTTTCGTAATTGAATCAAAACGTCCTAATGGTAGTTTGTGATTTCAACTTCATGTACCTCGCCGTCGCGCCAGCGGAAACAAAGCCTCCACTGATCGTTGATGCGGATGCTGTGCTGACCTGCGCGATCGCCTTCCAGCTTTTCCAGGCGATTTCCCGGTGGAACACGCAGGTCTTCCAACAATTCGGCCGCGTCGAGCAGCGCCAGCTTGCGTAGCGCAGCGCGTTGCAATTTCCGGGCGAACTTTTTGACCCGTGCGCGCTGGAAGAGACGCTCCGTGTTCTTGTCCGCGAAACCCCGGATCATGCAACAATAATAACGCGTCGCGTTAATAACGTCAAGCGCTATGCCCAGCGCGAGGAGCCATCAGGAGGCGTTGCCGTCACGGTGTAGTCGCCCTTTCGGTCACCGATATCCAATACTCCATTTCCGAATCCGCCCCGTCCACGCGAAAGCGCCGATCGTACAGTTCCACGTCCGCCATCTCGGCATGCTCATAGCCGGACTGTGGCAGCCAGACGCGATACGCCTCGCGGACGGTATCCCCAATGGTCTTGATGGGACCTCGATGAACAAAAACCGCGAACTTGCCTGCCGGCACAGTCCGCGCCACCATTCCCGAAGGAATTGCGGCGGCCGAACTAACCGATACACCGGCGATGAATTGCAACTGGTGCGGATGCGACCGCTCCTTCTTGGGCCGGCCGTAGATAACGCCAAACATGGCGTCGCCGATTCGGTCGGGAACCTCGCTGGCTCGCTTTATGAACTTGTCCCAAAGCGGGCCGATGACCTTGAAGCATCCGACAGTCGCCGCACTCATCGTAGTAGTATGCCAAGCGTCCGGGGATACAACTGATAATGGTGCCCCAGCCGCCGGCTTCCGTTGCCGAAACTGCCTCATCGAGTGGCAACACTTTGCCATCAATCTCTTTGGTACAGGACAGGACGTAGCAGGTCGCCGGGGCGCCATGCGACCGAAGCAACGCGGCGACGTCCGTGTTCGACGGCAGCGCGGTTGCGTACCGCTCGTCGAGATTCCGGCAGTGGTTGAGTTTGTCCAGACATGCACTGCGCCGCTTGGCAGACGCCAAGGATTCCAGCCACCGGCTTCGCCGCTGTGGGATCAAGAACGCTGAATGGTCGCTTCTTCATGAGAATGCATGCGTTGATTGCAAACACTGACAAGGCCTACATCTAAATCTTCGGCATCATCCCGCCGCCATATTTCTTGTCCTGGTCGCCGTCCTCCCGGTCCAAGGCGCTTACGAGATCGCGGATCTCCTCCGCAGTCGCGACGCCCTTGGTGATCAAGAGGCGAAAGACAGCAGCCAAATACAGTTTCAATTCATCGTTCTCACGTTGCAATGTCTCTATCCGTTTTTCGTCCGGTCCGCCGGCGGCCGGCATCGAATTGAGCTGCTGCCGAAGCGAAGCGATTTCGGCGCTTTGATCCGAAAGATCCAACTGCTGGCCAAGATCGCCGAGAAAAAGGTAGCGGAGCCAACCCATTGCGGTGACCTCCAAGTATCGACAAGCGCTGCCCAGCATTCTCGCCAACAACTCCTCCGATTTTACGTCGGAGCCGAATGACAAGCCAGAGGCCGCCTTGCGTGGATGATCGCAAAAAAAAGTTGGGCTCAAGCTCATCACCCGCTATTTGCGGTTGACACCAGATTCCGGACAGACCCGCGCTACCTATTCTGTTGCCGTAACTTATTTAGGGACAAGGAGGTTGTGGGATTGGTAGCGCGACACACCTACACCCCCCCTTCCTGTCCCGAATCGTCAACCGGTTTCGATGGCCAAGCACCGCAATTGAGATACAGCCAAAAGTTGGATTTGTCATTGACAAAAAAAGTTGTCAATGCTAGAATCCTATCATGCTCGACGTGGAAGTCATCGACGATCCGGCGGCTGCGATGGTCGCACTTGAGCCCGTTCGAAGCCGATTGCTTTCGGAATTAGCCAAGCCGGCCTCTGCTGCCACGCTGGCCGGCCGTTTGGGATTGGCCCGGCAGAAGATCAACTATCACCTGCACACCTTGGAGGAGCATGGCCTGGTGCGCCTGGCCGAGAAACGCCAATGGGGCGGTCTGACCGAGCGCCTGTTGGTGGCGACCGCTTCTTCTTATGTCGTTTCGCCCAGCGCACTGGGTCTGGTCGCCGCCGATCCGGGGCGTGAGGCCGACCGCCTGTCCGCAAGCTATCTGGTTGCCTTGGCCGCCCGCGTCGTCCGTGAAGTCGGCGCGTTGATGCGCAAGGCACGCGAGACCGACAAGCGCCTGGCCACTTTGTCGATCGACACCGAGATTCGCTTTCGATCTGCGGCAGAACGCGCCCAATTCAGCACTGAGCTTACGAGCGCGATAGCGGGACTTGTCGCGCGTTACCACGATGCCGCAGCGCCCGGCGGCCGCGCCCATCGCCTGGTGCTCGTCGCCCATCCGCTCCCGCAGGAACCAGACGTCAAAAAGCCATCATGAGCGTGCAACGTGATTTGCCCCTCGCCGGCAGCATCGATCCGACCAACGGCGCGCACCCGCACGAAGTTCTCCTTCGGTTAGAAAAGCCCGCGTCCGGCCTCGCCTCGCTAGGCGCCTACACCTGGAGCGGCAAAGTGCTAGTGTCGTTCAGCTTCTACTTCTATGGCGTCGGCGCGGCGGCCGTGGTTGCGCGCGACGAACCCGTATGGCAAGCGTGAATGAACACGCATTTTCCCATGGCAAAGGAATCCAACCCATGCCAGTGAGTTCCTCCAAAATCCGTTTAGCGTTCGCTCGGACCTGCGAAGGGATCGTGCGGCGTCGGCGGTATCGGGTGGCATGCCTTGGCGGCTCGTGTGCGAGTACAGCGCACTCCGGACCAGCATCGCCAAGGCATGCCGAAGTGCCAAGTACCTGGCGCTTCGGCATGCTTTCGCCGTGCTAATCCAGGGTTCATGTTCGTTGCAAACGATCGGCGAAAGCATGGCACACAGCGTGTCGGACATTAGATACCTGAAGATAGCGTTCGCTCGAACCTGCGAACGCTAATCGGTCCTTGCAACTATCCGAAACTGTTCCTTGCTCGCGCGGCGAGCACATGGTTACTTTTTGACCAATAGGAGAGCATCATGAAGAAGATCATCGTCGTCGGTTTCGTTGTGTCACTCCTGGCCGGCTCGGCCGTGCTTCGAGCGCAGTCCACGCCCCAAAAGGAGCACGCATGGCTGAAGCAACTGGCGGGAGAATGGGAATATGATGCCGAGCTAACTTTCGAGCCCGGCAAGCCGCCGATCAAGTGTAATGGTGTCGAGAGCGTGCGCACCATTGGCGAATTCTGGATTATTTCCGAGAGCAAGGGAGTCCTCGGTGGCACGCCGATAACCGGCATCACGACGATCGGCTACGACGCCCAGAAGAAGAAGTACATTGGCACCTGGATTGACTCAGTGAACAGTCATCTGCTGCACCTGGAAGGTACGACGGACGCTGCGGGCAAGTCGCTGACGCTCCAGACCGAGGGCCCCAATCCCGCGGCCGGCGGCAAGTTGACCAAGTTCAAGGACGAAATCGAAATCAAGAGCAAGGATCACAAGATCCACACTTCCTTTATGCAAGCGGAAGACGGCAAGTGGAATCCATTCATGAAGGCCGACTATCGGCGCAAGAAATAGGCGTTCGGAGGCCGAAACGGAGTTCGCGGTGGTGCGTTCCCAACGGAGTTTAGGAACGAGGGGACGAGGGGAAACGGAGTTTGGGTATGAGGGAAGTTTGGGTACGAGTGAAGACGTGCAAGAAGTGAGGAGACCATCATGCCGCTGAAGAAAGATCCCTCGGACCGCCGCTCGGTCCAGGTTGAAGTGCAAGTTCCGGGCACGCCGGAGGAAGTCTGGCAAGCGATGCGACAGGCCCCGGCGTCTCGGCCTGGTTCGTGCCGACCGTAGTGGAAGAGCAGGACGGCAAACCGGTCGCGATCAAGGCCAATTTCGGTCCGGGCATGGAGTCGCTCTCAACCGTGACAGCCTGGGATCCGCCGCACAAATTCGCCGCGGACAGTCAGAATTTGGGCCCGAACGCTCCCAACGTAGCAACCGAGTGGATCATGGGCGGACAGGTTCTCATATGCATGCGACTGTACCTCTACGGCGACCGGGCAGCGGCCACCGTTGTGCGCGACGAGCCGCTGTGGCAGGCGTGGGTGGCGGAGCGCTTTCCAGCCAGCGGCGGCGCGTCCAGCGGCTGCGCTTAGTATGCTGTGGGCTTTGGCACATTCTTAACCGGGCACTTGACATATTCCTATATTGGAATATAATGCGTTCATGGCGCGTGCCCAAACCACTCTGGATTCCTTTAACGCCATTGCCGAGCACAAGCGCCGGCTCGTGCTAGAGAAACTGGCTGACGGTGAGCGACCCGTCAACGACCTGGTGCACGCGCTTGGCTGGCCCCAACCGCAAGTGTCCAAGCACCTCGGCGTGCTAAAGAAAGTGGGTCTGGTGAACGAACGTCGCGTGGGCCGTCAACGCGTGTACCGGATGAACGCCGACCGGCTCAAACCCGTTTACGAATGGGTCAAGTCGTTTGAACGATTCTGGCAGCACCAGCTCGACCGCATCAAGGAGCGGGCCGAGCGCAAGGCGAAAGAGAAGTCCCACTAATCGACGCAACCCCAGCACGAGAAAGGTACGTCATGAGCACAGACACCATGGAACTGCAGTCGGTTGAAACATTCGAAATCCGCAAAGAAATTCAGATTCCGGCGCCGATCGAGCTTACCTTCGAAGCCGTGCTCGACGAACTCGGCCCGGAAGGACAGATGCCCAATGGCAAATCCCTGCAGATGAAGATCGAACCGTGGCCGGGCGGTCGCTGGTTCCGCGACCTCGGCAACAACACGGGCCATCTTTGGGGCCACGTCCAGGTCATCAAGCCGCCGACGCTCTTGGAACTGTGCGGGCCGATGCCCATGTCGTACCCGGCGCTCAATCACGTCCAGTACCGCTTGAAGGCGGAAGGCGGTGGAACGCGCCTCAGCATCCTCCACCGCGCCTTGGGGCTGATCCCTCCCGAGCATCGCGACGGCATGCCGGAAGGCTGGGAGCACGGGCTGAGGCACATTCGTGAGATTGCGGAGCGCAAAGCGGACGCGGCACGTAAGCAGCGGTAGGCCGCGATGCAGTGCCGAAGACAATTCTGGTGTCGATTCGGGCCTCTGCCAAACGACTGCTAGTGTGAGCAGGGCTACGAGCGTTCGGTGCGCGCGGATCCTTGATCCAGTGTCGCGCTGGTCGGTTCCGTGGTGCGCAGGGAATGATGGCACACCGCAGCCTGAAAACCCAGCGAGGGGTTGCATCCGACCTCGGAGGGCGTGCGTGTCCGGTTCTCGGGCGCGCAGCGGATGGTGATCGACGGGCCCTTCGCCGAGACGAAGGAAGTGGTCGGCGGCTTCTGGCTCTGGCAGGTGAAGTCGATGGACGAGGCGATCGCGTGGGCCAAGCGCTGCCCCGATTTTCAAGGCCAGGAGGCGGAGCTCGAGATTCGCCGGGTGTTCGACCTGGATGACTTCGGCGGCGAGTTGCCGCCGGAGTTCCGGGCGCAAGAGGAACGCCACCGTGCCCAGGCGGCCGCAAACGCTTGGGCGCGGAGCTGCTCGACATCCGCAGGATTCTCGGCGTGATGCCAAGGAAGCAAGACAGACACCGAACCAAGGAGAGTAAGCAATGAATACATTCGAGACACCGAAAACAGGCCACAAGGTGGCCTCGCGACAAGAATGGCTTGCGGCCCGGAAGGAACTGCTCACCAAGGAGAAGGAGCTCACCCGCCAAGGCGATGAGTTGGCTCGGCAGCGGCAGGAGCTGCCGTCTGTCCGGATCGACAAGGAGTACCGATTCGAGACCGACGCCGGGAGCGCCGCGCTGAAGGACCTCTTCCGAGGGCGCTCGCAGCTCCTGATCTATCACTTCATGTTCGGGCCCGACTACACGGCAGGCTGACCGTCCTGCTCGTCGATCGCCGACGGTTTCGCCGGCTTCGTCGTCCACCTCGCGAATCACGACGTCACGCTCTGCGTGGTGTCGCGGGCCCCGCTCGCGAAACTGCAGGCGTACAAGCGGCGGATGAGGTGGAGCTTCCCGTGGGCGTCGTCGTTCGAGAGTGAATTCAACTACGACTTCGGGGTGGCGTTCACCAAGGAGCAGCAGCAGTCGGGAGTCGTCGAGTACAACTTCGGCAAGATGGATACTCGCAGCGATCTCACCGACCCACAGGCTCTCCTTGTCGTTGGCACGGACGCGGCGACGTTCACGCGAGAGGCGCCGGGCATGAGCGCGTTCGCGCTCGAGGACGGCGTTGTCTACCACAGCTACTCGGCGTACATTCGCGGGCTGGACGGCCTCTGGGGCATGTACCAGTGGCTGGACCGCGCGCCACGCGGGCGCAACGAGGGCGCGCTGGTGCGTGGATTAGGTCGCCTCCGAGGTGGTACCTGGCTCCGCCGCCACGACGAGTACGACAGCGAGTGACGCGATTGCTTTCGCTCGTTGTGCTGAGGAAGCAGTCATCATGAAGTACTTTGCACTGTTCTACGACGTGGTCGATGACTTTGTGTCGCGCAGAACCGCATATCGGGAGGAGCATCTTCGACTCGTGCGCGCGGTGCACCAGCGTGGCGAGCTTCTCTTGGCTGGCGCGTTGGCCGATCCGGCAGACCGCGCCCTTCTGGTGTTCCGGGCCGCGGATCGCTCCATCGTCGAAGAGTTCGCCCGAAACGATCCGTATGTCACGAATGGACTCGTGACGCGCTGGGAAGTCCGCTCCTGGACCGTCGTGATCGGTGACGACATGTTCGGATCAAATCCGAAGGCGGTGTAACATGATCGCCCGTATCTGGTCGGCGCAGACCACCCAGCCGCAATTACCTGCTTAAGTTGAGCACCTGAGGACCCAGGTCTTGCCAAGCCTCAAGTCCTTGACTGGGTATGAAGGCGCCATGTTGCTCGAGCGGGCTGTTTCTGACACGGTCGAGATTATTGTCATCACCTTCTGGAAGTCCGCGGAAGCGATACGAAGCTTTGCGGGAGTTGACCTCAAAGGGGCAGTTATCGCCAATGAAGCTCTCGCCCTGCTTACCCAATTCGACCAGCGTGTCCGGCATTACGAGGTTGCCGTGAAGGATTAGAGCGCGATGATAGGAGCCTTTGTTTTGTGAAAGGAGGTGATCGGCAAACAAACCATTTGCGTGCCGAGGCACTCCGGGCGCGGGCCTTCGACCCCACCCACGTCGGGTGAGCCTCCGGAACGGGAGAATCGAATCGAATCTTTACACGTAACGGGGTCACAATGGAGAACGAGAAATGAAGGCGATGTTGAAAGCAACAGGCATGACCGTGGCGTTGGCGGTCGCTCTACTGGTGCTGGCGGGCCTGAACAAGGCGCAGGACGCCAAGGCGCCGCCCAGCCCGGCAGCCGTGCTCAAAGCCCTGGCTCAAGCAGGAGTACCAGGAGTTGAGCACAAGAAGCTGCAGCCATTTGTCGGCGACTGGACCTTCACCTTGAAGATGTGGACGGATCCGAGCCAGCCGCCGGCGGCATTGCAAGGAACCGTCCAGCGCAAATGGATCATGGGCGGCCGCTTTGTCCAGGAATCCGTCCGTGGCGAGTGCGACGGCAAAGTCTTTGAAGGCATGGGCTTGTTGGGCTACGACAGCGCACAGAAGAAATTCACGCGCGTGAAGGCCTGCGGCTTGTGCGCCAAGGTTTCCAGCAATTGCCTCACCGCGAACGCCTCCGGCACGAGTTTCACTTGCGCAGTCGAGGAGTGCTGCCCGCTCAGCGGCGAGACGATCAAGGGCCGCGACGAGATCCTCATCGAAAGCAACGAAAGGATTGTTGTGAACATGTACCGGAACTTTGGCGGCAAGGAAGTGAAGGCCATGGAACTGGTGTCAACCCGCACCAAGTAATCCGCCGGCGCGGACAGGCGAGATCTTTTGGTCTCGCCTGGTTTCACTTTCCCGCCCACGAAGGGGGCCGTCGCTAGTCAACGCTGGCCGACTGCACTTCGCGCAACCGTCGCTCAAGAAACCGTCGTTCGCTGTCATTGGTGACTAGCGCCAGTGCCCGCGCGTAGCTCTGCGCCGCCTCCCTATTTGCTCCGAGGCGGCGCAACAGATCGGCCCGCGCGGCATGGAGCAAGTGATAAGCGTCGAGTTCGCCGTCGGCGGCGAGCGCATCGATGAGCGCGAGCGCCGCCTGCGGGCCGTCCGCCATGGCGACGGCCACTGCCCGGTTAAGCGCGACGATGGGCGAAGGCTGCACGCGCACAAGGAAGTCGTAGAGCCGGACGATCTCGGCCCAGTCCGTGTCTTCGGCCCGCGCCGCCTGACAATGTTGGGCGGCGATCGCCGCCTGCAGCGCAAACGGACCTACCTCGCCGCCCAGCGCCTCCAAAGCGAGCGGCAGGGCTTCGGCGATTTGCTGTTGGTCCCAGCGGCTGCGATCCTGTTCTTCCAGAAGGACGAGATCGCCGGCTTCATCGAGACGGGCAGCGCGCCGTGAATCGTGAAGCAGCATGAGGGCGACAAGGCCAGTCGCTTCCGCCGGCGTCTGCGGCGCCAATAGCGTCCGCACAAGACGGCCCAATCGGATGGCCTCGGTGCAGAGGTCTGTCCTCAGAAGCGAAGCGCCGCGCGTGGCCGCGTAGCCCTCGTTGAAGACGAGATAGATCACCGTCAGCACGGCGTCGAGCCGCTCGGGCATGTCAGTGGTGTCGGGGACCAAATAGGGAATGCCGGCGTCGCGAATCTTGCGCTTGGCGCGCACCAGCCGTTGGGCCATCGTCGCCGCCGGCACGAGAAACGCGCGGGCGATCTCGTCCGTCTCGAGGCCGCCCAGCAGGCGCAGCGTCAGCGCCACTTGCGCCTCGAGCGCCAGCGCGGGGTGGCAGCATGTGAAGATCAGCCGCAGGCGATCGTCGGGAATCTCGCTCGTGCTGTACTCCGGATCTTCGCTGGTCCGAACCAACCCGGATGCAACATATGACTTGACCTTTTCCTCGAAGCGCGTCCGGCGTCGGATGCGGTCAATGGCCTTGTGGCGAGCCGTTTGCATAATCCAGGCGCGCGGCGACTCCGGGACGCCGGCCGAGGGCCACTGGTCCAGCGCGGCCGCGAAAGCTTCTTGCGCCGCCTCTTCGGCTATGTCGAATTCGCCGACAAGCCGAATCAACATGGCGACGGTCCGGCCCCAATCAGCGCGATAGACCGCGTCAATCGCCGCATGGACATTCGGGAGCATGCCGTATGTTAAACGTTTTCCCGCCGAATGTCGATTCGGGCACTCGCGTTAATTGCTGCAAAACCTCGCGCGGCTTGAACTCGCTCAGGGTCCGCAACTGGACAATCCGGTGCGACACACGTATAATATACAAATGTATATACATCGACTGCATTGGTTGAGAGTTTGTTTTCAATGAAGCCGTTTTCGTTCGTCGGCGGAGGTGAACGCTCGCGGCTTGGTTGCTTTCCATTCCGAAAAGCAAACATGTCAAGCGCGAACAACTTTTTAACGCCGGCCCGATTTGCTGTGAATACAGTAGCCATGATTCCTCTCCCTTACTTTCAGGTGCTCGTCCAGTCGATCGTTGCTCTCATCCCAGAGCATGTGCCTCTGCAAGTAAGTCGAACGGCGCTCGCCCGAATCGACACCACGCTAAGAATGTGTGAATGCCGAAGCTGTCGATCTTGCGGTCCTTCGTTCGACGTGTACGTAGACCCCGAGTTCAGCCGCATTCTGACTACACGGGTCCTATCCGGGCCTCGTATGATTAGCAAGGCGATCCCCGCCCTCTGACCGACGGCGAGGGGAGTTTAAGCGGAGCACCCATGAACAGCCGACTCCAGCAATCCTCGCTGGCAACGATTGACCGCGAGACGGTCCTGCAGCCCGCGGCGAACGCCGGCGCACGGGCGAAGGTCTGCTGTCCCAAAAGGGAAATCGTCGACGGCAGCGGGCCGCACCTCACCAAAGAAACGCAGGCGCTATTGCGCCTACGGCTGCGCGCCTCCGCCTTCATCCTGCTCATTGGCTTCGGCGTGTTCCTGGTCCGGCACGTCGTGGGCGTGCTCACGGGCGAGTCGTTTGACCCGTTGCTGCTCACCGTTCACGTCCTCGTCGTGCTGGTGCTTACCTTGTGCACGCTGCCGCTCTGCCGGCAATGCTCCGTTTGCATTCGAAAGCTGCGGATCGCCGAGTTGATTATCTATGGTCTGCCGGCCGTGTTTTTTCTGCTACTGCAGCACCGCTTCACCCTGAGAGACGCCGACCGCGGCTACATGACGCCGACCATGGCTTTTTGGCTGCTGCTCATCTTCACGTACGCGATGTTCATCCCCAACACTTGGCGCCGCGCCGCCCTCGTGATAGCCAACATGGCCCTGGCGCCGGTAGCGCTGCTCGCCGGCATGATGTTGGCGTATCCGCAGGTCGCCGAGATCACGACGGTGGTCGGCTTCGTACAGCACGTGCTGGTCATGAAGATCTCGGCAATTGGCGCCGTGTTCGGCACGCATCTTATCAATACGCTGCGCCGTGAGGCCTTTGAAGCGAAACAAATCGGGCAATATCGCCTCATCGAACTGCTCGGCGTCGGCGGCATGGGCGAAGTCCACCTGGCCGAACACCGCATGCTCAAGCGGCCCTGCGCCGTCAAGCTGATTCGCGCTGAGCAAGCCGGCGATCCCCAGGCCTTGGCCCGCTTCGAACGCGAGGTCCAGATGACCGCTCAGCTGTCGCATTGGAACACCATTGAGATCTACGACTACGGCCGCACCGAGGACGGCACGTTCTATTACGTGATGGAGTATCTGCCCGGCCTGAGCTTGGAAGAATTGCTGGATCGCCACGGTCCGCTGCCGGCCAAGCGCGTCATCCACCTCTTGCGGCAAACCTGTCAGGGCTTGCGCGAAGCCCACGCCATCGGCCTTATCCACCGCGACATTAAGCCGGGAAATATCTTCGTGTCCCAGCGTGGCGGACTCTTCGACGTGGCTAAGCTGCTGGATTTCGGCCTGGTCAAGCCGGTGGCCGAAATCCCCTCGGCACGCCTGACTCAGGAGGGCGCGATCTCCGGCACGCCGCTTTTCATGTCTCCCGAGCAAGCGCGCGGTCTGGGCGAAGTCGATGCGCGCAGCGACATCTACTCGCTGGGCGCCGTCGCCTATACCCTGCTCTCTGGCCGCCCGCCGTTCGAGCAGGCCAGTCCGTTCGAAGTGATGATTGCCCACGCCCGCGACGACGTGGTGCCACCTTCGAAGCTGCAGCCCGACGTGCCCGCTGATCTCGAAGCCATTATTGTCCGCTGCCTGGCTAAGAGTCCGGAGGACCGATTCCAGGACGCTGAAAGTCTGGAACAAGCCCTGGCCGAGTGCGCGGCCGCCGACCAGTGGACGCAGGCGAACGCGACGCGCTGGTGGCAGGAGAACGAACAGACGGCAGCGGACCGGCATGAATTAGGGCGGTCATTCCTGTCCGAGCCGACAGACAAGCATTTCCATGCCAAGGAAGAGGAGCGTGACGTGGCGGCGACGGTCTGAACACAAAACGGTTGATAGTGCGCGAACGGAGGATACGCATGAAGTACATGTTGCTGATTTACCTGGACGAAAATGGCTTGAACGATGCAGATCGAGAGCATTGTTACAAAGAGTCCGCGCAGTTCGCACGTGATCTCCACGCGAGCGGGAAGTTTCTGGCCGCCAACCCGTTGCAGCCGACGGCGACGGCCACCAGCGTCCGGGTGCGCGACGGCGAACGGCTCGTGACCGATGGGCCGTTTATGGAGACACGCGAGCAGCTCGGCGGCTACTTTCTGATCGAAGCCAAAGATCGCGACGAAGCGGTTGCCATTGCCGCGCGGATTCCTGCGGGACGCTTCGGCACCGTTGAAATCCGGCCCGTCATGGAGATACCAGGCTTGCCGACGGGTTAGAATAAAACTTCGCTGGTTGTCGATCCGGGCCGGCGTCGTTCGACTAATCGAGGGAGGGACACACATGAGGTACATGTTGCTTTGTTACGACGACGGGCAGGCCTGGGAAAAAGCGGGCGAAAAAGCGCTACAGGCGGCAATGCAAGAGGCCGTTCAGCTCACACACCAGCTCCACTCAAAGGGGCAGTATATCCTTGCCGCTCCGCTGCACCCCACATCGACGGCAACCAGCGTCCGGGTGCGCGACGGCAAACGACTCGTGACCGACGGTCCGTTCGCGGAAACGCGCGAGCACCTGGGCGGCTTTTACCTGATCGACGCCAAGGATCTTGACGAGGCGATCGGCATCGCCGCCCGGCATCCAGGGGTGCGCGTGGGCACCGTGGAAATCCGCCCGGTCATGGAGCTAGCCGGCCTGCCCACCGTTTAGCGTTCGCGTCGTGCTGGAATGATCGGGATCTCAGCAAAGACTGATCATGCCGGAAAAACTGTTGGGAGACGAACATGATTCTCGTGTACATCCTCATCGCCCTCGCCGTGGTTGTCATTGGCTTCGCCGTGGTCGTTGCCATGAAACCGTCGGAGTTTCGCATCGTGCGGACGGGCACAATCTCCGCCCCGCCGTCCGCTGTTTTTGCAGAGGTGAATGACTTCCACAAATGGCAGGCGTGGTCGCCGTGGGAGAAACTCGATCCGGCCTTGAAAAGAACTTACGAGGGACCGTCGGCCGGAACCGGCGCGATCTATTCGTGGGCTGGCAACAAAAAGGTGGGCGAAGGGCGCATGACGATCATGGAAAGCCGTCCGAGCGATCTTATCCGCATCAACCTTGAATTCTTGAAGCCTTTCAAAGCCACGAACACCACGGAATTCACTTTCAAGCCGGAAGGAAATCAAACTGTGGTGACCTGGGACATGTCCGGACGGAACAATTTCATCGGTAAGGCGTTCTGCATGTTCATGAACATGGACAAATTGGTCGGCGGCGATTTCGAAAAGGGCCTGGCGAACCTGAAAGCTTCCGTGGAATCGGCGAATAAATAAGGTGAGCCGAGCTCCGTAAGGAGCCGGGTAAGAGACGTTCGCAAAGACAAAGGAGGACGATATGCGAAAAATCACCCCGTTCTTGTGGTTCGACGGCAAAGCCGAAGAGGCGATGAATTTCTATGTCTCTATCTTCAAAAACTCAAAGGTTGGGAATGTTACTCGGTACGGCGATGCTGGGCCGGGACCGAAGGGAACGGTAATGTCCGCGACCTTCCAACTCGAGGGGCAAGAGTTCTTCGCGCTGAACGGCGGCCCGCATTTTACCTTCACGCCGGCGATCTCGTTCTACGTGAACTGTGAGACGCAACAAGAAGTGGACGAGCTGTGGGAGAAGCTCTCTTTGGGCGGAGAAAAAAGCAGGTGCGGCTGGCTAAAGGACAAATTTGGTCTGTCCTGGCAGATCATCCCGTCCATCTTGCCAAAACTGCTGCAAGACAAGGATCCTGAGAAATCGAAACGGGTCATGCAAGCAATGCTAAAGATGGACAAGATCGACATACAAGCGCTCAAAGAAGCATATGGCCAACCATAATCTGGTCAGGCCAAGGAGGACACGCATGCCGCTCAAGACAACGAGCGCTCGTGCCAAGCGGACCAACGAGAAAGCGCAGCATCCGCTCGAGGAAGAGGTCGAAGCGGTCGTTGCGTCGCTGAAGCGCCTTGGCAGCAAGCGCACCCGCGACGACATGGGGTCGCGGTACGGCATCCACACGGACAAAGCGTTCGGCGTGCCGGTGGGCAAGATCCAGCAACTGGCCAAGCCCCTCGGGCGGAACCACGAACTCGCCGCCGCACTCTGGGACACCGGCTGGTACGAAGCCCGCATGTTGGCGGCGTATGTGGACGAGCCGGCGTGCGTCACGCCCGCACAAATGGACCGCTGGTGCCTGGACTTCGACAACTGGGGCATTTGCGACACCGTGTGCTTTGCGCTGTTCGACCGCACGCCACACGCCTGGGGCAAGGTCGCGCAGTGGGCAGGCCGGAGCGACGAGTTCGTTAAGCGTGCGGCCTTTGCGCTCTTGTGGGGTCTTACGGTGCATGACAAACAGGCCGGCGACGAGCCGTTTCTAGAGGGCCTGGTGTTCATTGAGCGCGCGGCCGACGACGAACGGCATTTCGTCAAGAAGGCCGTGAACATGGCCCTACGCGCGATCGGCAAACGCAATCCCGCGCTCAACGCTGCTTCGGCGGCGGTTGCACAACGACTTGCGGCCCGAGCGCAGGCTGCGGCGCGGTGGGTGGGAAAGGACGCCCTCAGGGAGCTCACTAGTCCCGCGCTGGCCCGGAGGCTCGCGGCGCGCCGTCGCCCTTAGTGAACGTACAACCCAGAGAAACAGCGTGGACACATAGGAGGAAGCGATGAAGTTCATATGGCTTGCATACATGGATGAGAAAAAGTGGAGCGCCATGTCAAAAAGCGAGCAGGCCGCCTTCTTCAGCGAGTGCCTCGCCTACGACGAGTTCCTTCGAAATAACGGACACTTGGTCAGTGCGGAAGCGCTTCAAGGCGTTCGGACCGCGAAAACACTTCGCTACCAGTCCGGCAAAGTGATGATCACGGATGGTCCCTACGCCGAAACCAAGGAGCAGTTGGGCGGCATCATGGTGCTGGAGGCCAAGGACATGAACCACGCCGTCGAGTTGTTGTCGAAGCACCCGGGAGTTCGCCTCGGCGTACCCTTCGAGATTCGGCCGACCGACCAGATGACATATGAAAACTACCAGAACCTTATGGAAAAGAGCTAAAGCAATGAAGGCGATCAAACTATCCGTGCTCGTGTTCTTCGTGTTCGCCGAGCCGGCGTTCGTATTCGCAGACCAGCCGCGCGACGAGCCTGCCAAACAACAGAGCGGGTCAACGGAGAAAAGGCAGGGCTACGCCGCCGTCAACGGCCTCAAGATGTATTACGAGATCCACGGTTCCGGCAAGCCGCTGGTCGTGCTGCACGGCGCGTTCGGTTGGGCGACCGCTTATCCGGCCCTTGCCAAGAATCGGCAATTGATCGCCGTCGAGCTGCAAGGGCACGGGCACACGGCAGACATCGATCGCCCGGCTCATTCCCAACGCTCAGCTCGCCGTGTTTCCGGGCGGCGATCACTTTCTGCTTTGGACCAGCCCTGATAAAGTGCTCTTGCCGGCAGCGGCGTTTTTCGATGCGCCCGTGCCCAAGGCAAAATGACTGAGCCGAGCTCCGTAAGGAGCCGGGTCATACAAAGGAGCAAAACATGGAATCGAAATGGCGGCAACTTACGACTTCGATCGGCCTCTTGATTCTCCGGCTCGGCGTCGGCGGCTTCATGGCCAACCACGGCTGGGGCAAGCTGCAAATGGTGCTGGACGGCAATTACGAATTTCCTGACCCGCTCGGCCTTGGCCAAGGGCTGAGCCTCGTTATGGCGATGTTGGCCGAGTTCGTTTGTTCGCTGGCGGTTATGGTTGGATTCTTGACCCGGCTGACAGCGCTACCGGTCGTTTTTACGATGGGCGTGGCGGCGTTTGTTATTCACGCAGCAGACCCCTTGACGATGCCGCCGACCGGGCCGCCAAGCAAAGAGTCGGCGCTCTTGTTTCTGATCCCATTTCTCGCCCTTGTCTTCACCGGTGCCGGTAAGATCTCAGTCGACGCGCTCATCTGGAAGTCGAAAACAACATAAACGAACAACTGAAGACGCAGTCGTTGAGTGCTGATTCCCAACCATCAAGGAGACAACAATGAATGCTCAACCTCAGAAAGAACACGAATGGCTGCATAAACTCGTCGGCGACTGGACTTTCGAAAACGAATGCATTATGGGCCCCGACCAGCTGCCATCGAAGTTCAAGGGAACAGAAACCGTGCGCTCGCTCGGCGGCCTCTGGTTCTTGTGCGAAGGCGGCGGCGAAATGCCCGGCGGTGGAACCGCGACCACGCTGATGACCCTCGGCTACGACCCGGCGAAAAAACGCTACGTGGGCACTTTCATCGGCTCGATGTTCACCCACCTCTGGATCTACGACGGCGCACTGGATGCGGCCCGCAAGGTGCTGACTCTTGACACCGTAGGCCCTAGCTTCGGCGCCGATGGGAAGATAGTCGAAGGGAAAATGGCGCAGTATCAGGACATCATCGAATTCCTAAGCGACGACCATCGCACGCTCAGCTCGCAAACGCCGGGCGAGGACGGCAAGTGGCACCTGTTCATGACGGCACACTACCGAAGGAAGAAATAGTTGCGAGCCGAGCTCCGTAAGGAGCCGGATCATAGCGCCACGAGTTACCGGAGAAAACGCGATGTGCCGAAACATCAAGACCCTATTCAACTTCGCCCCTCCTGCCACCGACGAGGAAATTCGGGCGTCCGCGCTGCAATTTGTCCGCAAGCTCTCGGGCTTCAACCAACCGTCGAAGGCCAACGAGGCGGCATTTCATGGCGCGATCGAGGAAGTGACGGCGGTCGCCCGCAAGCTGTTGGATTCGCTGGTGACCAGCGCCGAGCCGCGCGACCGGGCGGTCGAAGCCGAGCGTGCTCGCGCCAGGGCGGCGGAGCGATTTGGGAGTTCCTAAGGGGCTGCCGTCGCTTGATAACCTCGGCATCGACAATAAGGTCCATTCTGGTACGCTTAATCGCTGAGACCAGAATCGTCGAGACTGAAGAGGTGCATAATGAATATCGCGGAAGCGGAAAAGAACTTTGCGCAATTGGTGAACAAAGTCTACACCGAAGGCGTCAGCGTCGATTTGGAACGCGACGACAAAGTGATAGCTCGATTGACGCCGGCCGAACCGCCGTCACCCCTTACGGTTGGTAAGTTGAATGCCTTCTTGCGCGGACTTCCGTCGTTGGGTGATGATGCCGTCGATTTTGCCGAAGACGTTCGCGCCATCCGCGCTGAGTTTCCGGCGGAGGCCAACCCATGGGATTGATGGTTGACACGAACGTCTTCATCAGTTTCGAGAAGAGCGGCAAGCCAATCGACTTTTCCTCATGGGAGAGTTCGGAAAAGGTCTACATAAGCGTTGTGACCGTTTCCGAATTGCTGATCGGAGTCCATCGCGCCGACTCGGAAGTACTCAGGCAGCGCCGTTCGGCATTCGTCGAAGCCGTCATCTCCGGATTGGGCGTCTTGGACTTCACTGTCGCTGCAGCGCGTTTGCATGCGGAGATTTACGCCGAGCTTGCAAAGAAAGGGCAAATGATCGGCGCACATGATTTGATCATTGCGGCAACGGCTCGTAGTCAGCATCTGCCGCTGCTGACCGACAACGTCAAGGAGTTTTCGCGGGTAAGTGGACTTCAAGTGATTCCGTTTGTCCCTTGAGAACCGAATCCAGAGTAGCCGGCGAGTGATGGCACGTGCCACGGTGACAACATGCTGCTCATTGATCGAATTAAAAACATCCCGATCGGCACCAAGATACCGAAGCCGCAATCTACCAAGGATTTCCTTCTTCAGGAGATTGGGGAGAAGGACGGCGAGCCAGCCGTTGCGTACACAATCCCACTCAGCAGTGGCAGGCAGGGAACGAAGTGGCTAACTCGGTCGCAATTGGAAGCGGCATATGAGGAGATTTGCGGGAAAGGTGAGATTACAAAGGCATGGTGGAGGGAGCATATTGCACTCGGCAAGGATGATGGCGGTTGCAATTTCACGACATTCGGTGGTTTGCTTGTTTTGTTAGGTGAAGCCGAGCGCGCTGGCTCAGGCAGGTATCGTCGCATGAAATCATAAGCGGGCCCCACCTATTCTTGACACGAAGGAGACATCAATGAGCAGCGTCCGTGTCCTCGTCGGCACCCGCAAGGGCGCCTTCATCCTCACGTCCGACGGCAAGCGCCAAAAGTGGAGCGTAAGCGAGCCGCTCTTCGCCGGCTGGGAAATCTATCACATGAAGGGCTCGCCCGCCGACCCCAACCGCATTTACGCGTCGCAGACCAGTAGTTGGTTCGGGCAGGTCATCCAGCGCTCCGATGACGGCGGCAAGAAGTGGTTTCTGCCGGGCACGCCGGGCGGTGAGCAGCCGAAGTCGCCGGAAGGCTTTCCCATGGGCGAGAGTAACAAGTTCGTCTATGACGAATCTCCCGAAACGGGCAAGCCGCTCACGACCCATCAGTTTTACGACGGCACGCAGAAGCCCTGGGTGTTCAAACGCGTCTGGCACCTGGAGCCATCGCTGACCGAGCGCGACATCGTCTTTGCCGGCGTGGAGGACGCGGCCCTGTTCCGCTCGACCGACGGCGGCACGACCTGGAAGGAGCTGGCCGCCCTGCGCGGCCACGGCACTGGGCCGAAGTGGGCGCCCGGCGCCGGCGGCATGTGCCTACACACCATCGTCCTCGATCGCAGCAATCCCAAGCGCATGTACGTCGGCATCTCCGCCGCCGGCGCTTTTCGCACCGACGACGGCGGCACAACCTGGAAGCCGATCAATCGCGGCCTCAAGTCGCCGTACACCCCCGACCCGACGCCCGAGGTCGGCTTCTGCGTCCACCGCATGGCCATGCATCCGTCACGGCCGAACGTGCTTTTCATGCAGTTGCACCAGGGCGGCGGCATCCTGCGCACCGAAAACGCCGGCGAGGAGTGGCGTGAAGTCAACGGCAATCTGCCCACCGACTTCGGCTTCCCCATCGAGGTGCACGCGCACGAGCCGGAAACGATCTACGCCATCCCGACGGACCCGTGGACGCGGATGCCGCCGGAAGGCAAGCTGCGCGTCTGGCGGAGTCGCACTGGCGGCAACACGTGGGAGCCGCTCACCAGAGGCCTACCGCAGCAGAACTGCTACATCAACATCCTCCGCGAAGCAACGGCCATCGACACCCTCGACCAGTGCGGCATCTACTTTGGCACCACCGGCGGCCAGGTCTACTGCTCGCCCGATGGCGGGGACAACTGGCTGGCGATTGTCGAACACCTGCCGGCGGTGCTGTCGGTTGAGGTGCAGACGCTGAATTGAGATAGTTTCGTGGGGCAGACATTCCTGTCTGCCTTGCGCTTTGGCAGACAGACATGTCGGCTCCACGAAAGCGAGACATTCAGATGATCCGCGTAGTGCTGCCTTATCACTTGCGAACACTGGCAAACGTCGGCGCTGAGGTGACGCTCGACGTCGAAGGCCCCGTCTCACCGCGCTCCATCCTCGATGCGCTTGAAGCCCGCTATCCGATGCTGCGCGGCACGATCCGCGACCACGTCACACAAAAGCGCCGGCCGATGTTGCGGTTTTTCGCCTGCGGAGAGGACTGGTCCCTGGAGTCTCCGGATGCCCCGTTGCCCGATGCGGTCGCGTCGGGCGCGGAGGCGTTTTGGGTCATTGGGGCCATTGCCGGCGGATAGTGTCCAACCTATCCCGTCGGGAAGCCGACTTGTTGCAACCTAGTGCAGACAAGGTTTTTTCCTTGCTCTTCTACACGAGGCGAACACAATAAGTCCAGCGTCGCAGTTTTCTGCAACGCTGCTCTTTTGGATTTCTGCCTCTATGGAGAGAATCATGCAATCGTCAAATACTCGAAGATTCGCCGGATTTGTCATCATGTCCGCGATCTGTCTGTCCGTGTCAGCCTGCGGCGACGGCAAAGTCACCAAAGCCAACTTCGACAAGCTCCAGCTCGAGATGACCAAGTCAGACGTGGAGAGCATTCTGGGCGCGGGCACGCAACAGGGCGATCCCAGCAGCGGCGTGGCGGCGCAGTTCGGCGTCAACCTCGCGCCCAGCAGCAACCGCGACCAAATCTACGTCTGGGAAAGCGGCAACAAATCCATCACCCTGCACTTCCGGGGCGACAAATTGAAATACAAGACCTCGGCGGGATTCTAGTCCTCGCTTCCTCTTATCCGTGTTCATCCGAGTAATCCGTGGTAAGTCAGATTTGCTGACGTGGACGTGCGCGTCTATTTCTTCCTTTTGGCCTTCTTGTCCTCCGAGCCCGGCGGGGTCTGCTCGGCGGCGACGCTGTATTGCGCGACAAACCGGAGGGCTTCATCGGGGGTCAGAAGACCGTCGTTGTCGCGGTCGATGGCGGCAAAGTCTTTAAGGGAGTTGCCGGTCTTGCGCCACTCGAACAGGGCGACTTGGCCGTCTTTGTCCATGTCGAATTCTTCGAACCAAGGGGGCAATCCCTTGGGCAACTTGCCGGCGCGGTAGACGGTCGGGCGCGGATCTTCGTCGTCCTCCGCCGGTATCACGCTCACCATCGGGCCGCCGCGCTTGAGGCCGAGGTCGATGCGACCGGCAGCAACCTCTTCGGAGAACAGGCGCAGTCGTCCCTGGTAGTAGGCCCGGTATTCGTCGGGGTTAATGAAGCCGTCGCGGTTCGAATCCCAGCGCCGGCGCTCGCCGCGCAGAGCGTCGGGCATTTCGTCGGGGCTGAGGATTTCGTTGCCGTCGAGGTCGAGCTTGCGGAACAACTTCCAGGCTTGCTCCGTCTGCACGGATTCAGGCACAGCGCCCTTGGGGAGCGGCTGCGACTTCTGGATTTCGTGGAAGAGGCGTTCTTCTTGTTCGGTCGATTGCAGCTCGTAGGCCCTGCGGATTTCTTGAAGGATGGCCATCTCGCGCTCGGGACTGAGCACATAAAGCCGGCGCAGATCGCGGAACATCGACGCTTCGCGCTTCTCGGACGGCTCTTTGTAGGAGCGGCGCAGCTCTTTGAGCACGTCTTCGTGCACTTCAAATGGGGCCTTATAGGCTTCTCTAATCTCGCGCAGGATTTGCTTGTCTTCGTCGAGCGCTTTGCTCTTTTGTCCCTTGGCGTCGCCGGGCGGCTGTGCATCGGCGACTGTCGCCGCCAATACGACGACCAAGAGAACCGCGAGCGTCGAGAGATTTGCAGGCATGGCCGTTCACCTCCAGCCTGAAGCAGCGTTAGGATTGTACCACGCGGCGCCGGTGCAACCAACTCCGAATTTGATTTGTACAACGGGTCACGCTACAGCTTGACGGCAACGCGTGCGGTGAAGTCGATGCGATTGAGGAGAATGCAAGTTTTTTGCGCGCGGAAGTATTCGTCCGCGGCCTTACGTGCGCCTTGCCAGTAGCCGTAATCGTCGAGGATGAGGACGCCGCCGCGGACCAGGAGCGGGAACAAATGGACGAGCTCGTGCTTGGTAGATTCGTACCAGTCGGTGTCGAGGCGCAAAAGGGCGATCGCGCGCGGGGCGCTGGCGGGGATGGTGTCTTCCACTTTGCCGGCGACGAACGAGATCGAGTGCCGATCGTAGCCGGTGGCGTACAGGTTTTTTTGCACATCGTCGAGCGAAACGTGCAAGCGCTGGGATTGGAATTCGGCGTGGGCCGACGCGCCGCAGGCTGACACGTCGGCTTCGGTCGGCTCTGTCATGCCGGCAAATGTGTCGAAAAGCCACAGCTGGCGGTCGCGCACGCCCAGGCGCAACAGCGTGTGCGCCACGGCCATCATGCTGCCGCCGCGCCAGACGCCGCATTCGACAAAATCGCCGGCAATGCTGTTTTCAACCACGTAGCGAACGGCGCGGATGAGGGCGACGACGCGCTCGGGCGAAGTCTTCGTGAAGTCGGCGACGCTCCGGCAAATCTCGATTTCATCGGGCTCGAAGTCGGGCGGATACTCGTGGGGCGCATGCTGTTTCTTGGCAATGTCGTAGCCGAGCGTGCCGAACAGCCAACGCACGGGTTTTCCAAGCAATTTCTTCATGAAGAGTAGTCCTCGTCGTCCTTACGAGATACAGATCACTTCAGTTGTTCCCTGTAGGGCGCGTAGCCATAATACTTCGGCCGCGAATCCAGCCGCACGTGCAGCCAAGATACGCCGGCGCCCGCGGTGCTGAGCCAAATAGGTTTGTTGCCAAGTGTTTCTTGCATTGCTTGTGCGACGCCCTGCCAAAGCGCGTGTATCTGGGAAGAAGGCGCTTGACGCATAAATGCCGCAAGGTGGCCGTACGCTTCGTCCGGACCCATGGGACTTGGCACGACAAGTATCGCGTCCTTGCCGAGGTTGGGAAAAACGCAGACGCCTTCGATCGCGGTGTCGTAATGCGTCGCGAACGCGGCGCGGTCCGGCGTCGGCGCGAGTCCGGGGCTATCCAGCAAGACATATTCGAATGGCTGGCCCTGGGTCGACTTCGTCAACGGCGGCGTTTCCCAGCGGTATGCCGTGTAGGGAGCAGCTTCAAGAAGGCCGCTGCAAAACGACCGGAAAGCAGCATTGCCTTTCCACAAAAGCAGAACGTCGCCGTAGGAAAGCGGCGCGCCTGCTTGGTCGATGGCGACTTTTAGGATGCGCCCCTCGCCAAGCTGCTCAGTGCGTGAAGACCAAAGCATCGACATAGATGATGTTTCCCGCAGGGCCGGGGGAGTGCATAATACTCCTTTCTGCACCTGCGAACCAATACGACTCGACATGGCTCAGGCTCCGTCAGTCTCTCGCCGGCAAGTCATCGAGGCGGTCGTCGCCAGCACCATCGGCACGACCATCGAGTGGTACGATTTCTTCCTGTACGGCACGGCGGCCGCGCTCGTGTTTCCGCGGCTGTTCTTTCCGCAGGCGGACGCCTTCACCGGGCAGATTCTGGCCTTCAGCACGTTTACATTCGGTTTTCTTGCTCGGCCGCTCGGCGGCGTCGTATTTGGTTACATGGGCGACCGAATTGGCCGCAAGTCCGCGCTGGTATCGACGCTACTGCTCATGGGCTTCAGCACGCTCTTCATCGGGTTTCTGCCGACCTATGACGAGATCGGCCTGGCCGCGCCGGTGTTGCTGACGACGTTGCGTTTTTTGCAAGGGCTAGGCGTCGGCGGCGAATGGGGCGGCGCGGTGTTGTTGGCGCTCGAGTACGGGCACAAGGGCCGGCGCGGCTTCTATGCGAGCTGGCCGCAGGCGGGCGTGCCGCTGGGCTTATTGGCCTCCACCGGCGTGATGGCTATCTATCAAGGCGCGCTCGATGCGGAGCAGTTCCTGGCGTGGGGTTGGCGCGTGCCGTTCTACTTGAGCGGAATCTTGATCGCGGTCGGCCTCTTGATCCGCATCCGGATCATGGAAAC
>JAKEHV010000214.1 GCA_022614915.1 Gemmataceae bacterium
CTGAATTCGACGCGCGTCGGCATTGACTACAACGTGAAGAGAATCGGTCCCAGCGGCTTGGGCAAACTGGAAATCTGGATTACGCCGGACCACGGCAAATCCTGGAAACGTCTGGAAGGCGTGAAGGATCAAGGCAACCGCGCTGAAGTCGAGTTGCCCGGCGAAGGTCCATTCGGACTGCGCCTGGTGGCGACCAACGGCAACGGCTTCGGCGGCAAGACGCCCGTCGCCGGCGAAGCGCCTTCGGTCCTGTTTGAGGTGGACATGACCGCGCCTGCCATTCACTTGCTGGAATTGGACCCGGTCAGCAAGAACTCGACTGTGGACATTCGCTGGAAAGTAAGCGAGCGGAACCTGGGCGGCGATTGCGTCACTCTCTCGTACGCCTCACAGCGCGGCGGTCCCTGGCACGTGCTGGCGACGCGCCTCAAGAACGACGGCTTGCACACCTGGACGCTGCCGCGCGATCTGCCGCAACAAGTCTTTGTCCGCCTGGAAGTGCGCGACCTGGCGGGCAATGTGGCCCGCACCGAAACAACCAATCCGTTGACGTTGGACTTCACCGAGCCCGATCTCGCGGTGACCAATGTGGTGCCTCTCTCTTCCAAGTAGGACAGGTTTCCAGCCTGTCCGGAATAGTCCTTGTCCTAATCCTAATCTTGATCCTAATCGTATTCCTAATCATAATCTCCGTCTTGATCTTTGTCTTCTTCGTGGTGTCGCTGGCTCGACGAAGGTGGAGGAGAAAAGGATCAGGATTAGGATGACGATTAGGAATAGGATTAAGACGAAGATCAAGATTAAGATTGGGATCGTGCAAGCAGATTTGAGCGCAACAAAAAGCCCACGAGCGTTGCTGCCCGTGGGCTTCCCATCCCCAACCCATCATCGATCGAAATAGAAATTCGGTACGGGGCCGCCCCCAAACGCCGGGCCTGGATTCGCGGGCGCGTAAGCGGGCATCGGCGTGGGGTTGGGCGGAAAACGCGGGGCCATTTGCGGGCTCGCTATGCGCTCTGCCTGAGCGGGCGGAAATTGCGAAGGCCAAGTGGGATACACACTGGCCGGCTGGTTCACGATTCTTGGGTCATAGGGAAAGTACGTCCACCAAGGCGCCAGGTTTCCAGCCCATGGTTGTTCGCCCACAATGATATGCCAACCATCACAACGCACACTGGGCCATTGGATACAGTGCCGCAGCTTGAAGCCGGTCGCCTGCGCGGCGCCAGCGCCCAGCCATGCCATACCCAGTAAGACCAGCACGTAGCGCGATTTCTTCCCAAGGGGCATAACTCGCCTCCAAAAGGACGACGCGGGGACCAAGGAGTCCACTGTGACACTCCCTTGTCCCCGCGCCTATTGCAATCATTTCAACATTGCCTAAAAACGGACGGCGGGCCAACCTGAATCAGTCGAGGGGCAACAAATCCAGCCGCCTGGAAACCGCCCGTTCCTTACCACGCGGACAACTCGGCCAGCCTCTCTCTTCGGCTTAAGTGCCATTTTCGACCTATAGTTGAAATGATTCACGCCCGCAAGCGAGTCTTCGAGCCTGCGGGGTTAATGCAGGAAAATTCAGATGCCGGCACTCCCCAATCGCCTGCTCCCTACCGACGCCTGGGTCCGCCTCGCTCTGGTGCCGATCCTGATCTTCGTCGCCCAAGCCAGCGACCGCAGCTATCTCGCCGACTTCTGGCATCATCTCGCGCGCGGCCGCGAAATCGCGCAGGACGGCCGGCTGCTCGATCACGACGTCTTCACGTTCACGGTGTCGGGCCAAGAGTTCCAGGACGTGAATTGGCTTTCGCAGGTGATTTACTTTCGCCTGTTCGAGATTGGCGGTCTGGGCCTCGTGCAAGTGGTGAATGCACTGTTTCTTGCCGGCACATTCGCGCTCTTGATCGGCCTGTGTTGGCGCTTGTCCGGCGCGTTGCCCGCTGCCCTTGCCGGCGGACTCGTCGCGTTTCTGGGCATGTGGCAAGTGCTCACGCTCAGGCCGCAGACTTTTTCGCTGTTTCTATTTGTCTTGCTGTGGATCGTTCTCGAAAAGGCGCGCTCCAAGCCGGTTTGGCTGCTCGTGCCGCCCGTTCTCCTGGCGCTGTGGGCGAACCTGCACGGCGCATTCCCGGCGGGTCTGATCCTGGTCGGCGGTTATTGGGCTGCGGAGTTGTTCAGCTACATGTCAAACAGGACAGGAACGGAATCCTATCCAACGGGAGACAAAGCGTACTTCTGGCAGTTGACCGCTTGCCTGGCCGCGTGCGTGCTGGCCACACTCGCCAATCCTTATGGTTGGCACATCTACCAATACGTCGGCTTGACTTCGAACCGGGCCACCCAGCGGCGCATCGACGAATGGCTGCCGCCTAGCCTTGATGAATGGATCGGGATTGCGTTTTTCCTGTCGCTGCCGCTCGTCGCCGGACTGGTTTACGTCGCCTGGAAGCGCGGCATGTATCGCCCGAACTGGCGCGATGTGATCTTTGGCGCTGTGTTTCTTTTCTTGGCTGCACGGTCGGTGCGCATGGTCGCGTGGTGGCTGTTCTTCATTGCGCCGCTGGTGTCCATTCTCTTAGCGAGGCTGTTGCCCAAACTCGCCGACAAGCCGGAACAGCATGAGCCAAATCGCGGTGCGGCCTGGTCATTCGCCGCGCTTACTTTGATCGCCGTGACCGCGCTTCCGGGTTTGCAGCGCTACAATCCGCTGTTCGCGCTTCGGCCGCAGGAGCGCGTCGAAGGAGACCTGGAAGCGCTCGAGGCGCATTTGCGTACGCATGTTCCACAAGGCCGCGTTTTCAGCCGTTTCGAATGGGGTGAATACCTGAGCTGGTCGGCCTGGCCGGACTACAAGGTGTTCATGGACGGTCGGATCGAAATCTATCCTGACCCGGTATGGCAAGAGTACGCCGACATCACGCTGGGCAAGGAGCGCTGGCAACGCATCTTGGAGCAATACCGCGTCGATGCGTTGATCCTGGACGAAGATTATCACGCGCAAACCGGGTTGCTTCCCCTGGTGCTGCGCTCGCCGCACTGGCAACGGGTCGCGCAATCGCGAAACGCGCTGCTGTTTGTCCGGAGCGATCGGGTTGCAACGAAGTGAAAGGGGCAATGGGGTACAAGTCAGCTATCTGAAATCAGCGGGTTCGATGCCGATCCCAAGGTCGGTGCAAGCACGCCGCACTCGGGATTCCTCAATCATTTCTTCTTTACAACAGCAAGGTTACAAAACGCGACAATTGTTGAGCAAGCAACTTCGCCATTTCAATGGAAAACGACATGCTGTCAACCTCCCAGTCTTTCTCCCGCCCCAAAGAACCATTAGACTAGTTCAATCCTTCGCACTCCATACGCATTGTCAACGTGCTTCTCCAATAGGAATCCGATCGTGCAGCCCGCCGTCGTCGTGTCGGACCTGACCTTTTCGTATCCGGACGGCTGCCGGGCTCTGGATCAGGTCCGCTTCGAGATCGGCCGCGGCGAAACCGTGGGCCTGGTGGGGCCAAACGGCGCGGGCAAAACTACGCTGTTTTTGTGTTTAGCGGGCGTGCTGCCGGTGCGGCCGGGACACATTCGGCTTCTGGGCTTGGACCCCGGAGTCAAGCCGGACCGCAAACAACTGCCGGCGCGCGTCGGCATCGTCTTTCAAAACAGCGACGACCAGCTTTTCAGCACCACGGTCGGCGACGACGTGGCCTTTGGTCCGCTAAACCTTGGGCTGCCGCCGCTAGAAGTGCGCCAGCGCGTCGACGAAGGACTGGCCCAAGTGGGTTTGTCCGGCATGGAAGCGCGTGTGCCGCACCATTTGTCCGGCGGCGAAAAACGACGCGCGGCCTTGGCGGGCGTCTTGGCCATGCGGCCGGAGGTTTTGCTTTTGGATGAGCCGTCCATGTTTCTCGATCCGCGCGGCCGCCGCGACTTGATCGGCCTTTTGAAAGCCCTGCCCGGAACCAAACTGATCGCAACTCACGACCTCGATATGATCCTTGACCTGTGTAGCCGCGTGCTGGTGCTCGATCGCGGCCGGCTAGCCGCGGACGGGCCGGCGGAAAACCTGCTCGGGGACGCGGCCTTGATGGAGGGACACGGCTTGGACGTGCCGTGGCGGCTGCGGAAGTGAGAATTCACTCTTAACGGTTTTTGCCGACGCACTGCGGTTAACAGTCCCTCGCTCGCGCGTCGGGCTAGTGTTAACATCCCTCGCTCGCGCGTCGGGCTAGTGTTAAGACTGGCGTTCGATCAAGGTCTGCGACTTGATGACGGTGTTCTCTTCGGGGAAAGTGTGGAAGCACGAGACGATGAGGCAGCCGGCGCGGGCTTCGGCGGCGATGTAGCCAAGCGGGGCAACGGCCAAGCGGTGGTTGGGCTGGAAGTTGTGCAGCAGGCCGCGCTTGCCGCCGTCGGCGAGAATCTCGTCGTGGACGTGCAGGAAAATCTCCGGCGGCACCGTCTCCACCTGAAAGCTCGTTTGATAAACGAAGCCGCGCCCCAAGGGCACGGCGCCCGTGTGTTCGCCGCGCATCTTGTAGCGCAAGAGCCGGCGGTGCTGCACGAAGGATTGATCCACATCCGCAACTTCGGTCAGCATCAAGTCCGGATTGCGCCAGGTAAAGAAGTGTCCCGAGCGCGTCACGTGGACGCTGAGTTCATAGTCCTCGCGCTGAATCTTGCGGACCGCCAGGATGTCGAAAAGCTCTGGGTGCAACGGCCGGGAATACACTTGAAAAACCAGGTCGGCGACCCGAGGCCGAACGATGTACGCGTTCATGAGGGACCCACTGTGCGGCAGACCAAACTGCCGCGTCGCTTTTTGGCATTATAAACGCGTCCTTGGACAGTCACAATCCGGAAAAATCGCCGGCGGCAAGCACGCAACCAGCGTGTTGGCAAAGCCTGCGGGTTGGGCATTCTTTGTAGGACGGCTCTAAAGCGCCATCCATGCCCGTGGCGAACCCCCCGATGACGGCGAGCACGCCCAAAACGACGAGCACGCCGTGCAACCACGACAGGCGGTCCTCTTTCCGCATTGAATCCCCCTCTGCCGCTGCCCCCTCCCTCGTCGAGTTGGTCAAATCGTGCCTAATTGTGCGTGTCCGGCTATTCCACGGTGTACTGGAACTTCCCCTCCGGCGTGACGCCGACGTGGGCGCGCGTGACCGGTTTACCCTCGGCCATGTGTCCCAGGAATTCACCGGCGATCTCGGGCAAGAGCGTGCCGGTGATGATGTGGTCCACGTTGCGGGCACCGCTCTCCACTTCCTTGCAGCGGCTGGAAATCGTCGTGACCAGCGCGTCGTCGTAGGTGAATTGCGCCTTGTGGTTCTCGCGGATGCGGTCGCCGATGCGCTTCAGCTGCAACTTGATGATCCTCTTGAGCACTTCGTCGCCGAGCGGGAAAAAGGGGACGATGTTGATGCGGCCGAGCAAAGCAGGCTTGAACGACTTCAAGAGGTCCGGGCGCAGGGCTTCGGCAAGGCCCGCCGCGTCCGGGCGCGTGTCCGGGTCGGCACAGATTTTCATGATGGTGTCGGTGCCGACGTTTGAGGTTAAGAGAATGATCGTGTTCTTGAAATTGACCTCGTTGCCTTTGTCGTCTTGCAGCATGCCCTTGTCGAAGACCTGGTAGAAGATTTCCTGCACCGCCACGTTGGCTTTTTCCACTTCGTCCAAAAGAACGATGCAATAGGGCTTGCGGCGGACGGCTTCGGTGAGGACGCCGCCTTCGCCGTAGCCGACGTAACCGGGGGCGGATCCGGTGAGGCGGGAGATCTTGTGGTCTTCCTTGTACTCGGACATGTTGATGACGACCATGTTGCGGTCGCCGCCAAAGAGGATTTCCGAGAGGGCGACCGCGGTTTCGGTCTTGCCGACGCCGCTGGGGCCGACCAGCATGAAGACGCCGATAGGCCGGCGTGGATCGGTGAGGTTGGCCCTTGAGGTGCGGATGCGCTGGGTGATGGCCTCCAGGGCGTGCGATTGGCCTACGATGCGCTCTTCGAGCTTTTCCTTGAGCGCAAGCACGGTCTTGATTTCGTCGCGGACCATTTTGCCCACGGGAACGCCGGTCCAGCCGGACACGACTTCGGCGATCGCTTGGCCGGCGACCACGGGCAAGACGAGCGGCTCTTCGCCCTGAAGTTTCACAAGCTCGCCTTCGAGGGCGGCCAAATCGTCACGGGTGCGCTGCTCTTCATCGGGCTTTAGGCGTTCTTTGCTGCCCGGCTGGATATGCATTTCGAGTTTGGCGCGTGCGTCGTGGATTTTGGCCACCAGGTCTTTTTCTTTTTCCCAGCGTTTTTCCAAATCGGCAAGGCGCGTTTGCACTGCTTGTTTCTTTTCCTTCAATTCCTGCAGACGGTGCTGGTGATCCGCGCCGATGGCGCTTTCGCGCTCCAACGAAGCAATCTCAATGTTCAGGTGCTCGATCTCGCGCCGGCAATCGCCAATCGCGGGCGGCACCGACCCCTGGCTTAGCGCCACCCGGCTGCACGCGGTGTCCAAGAGGCTCACGCACTTGTCCGGAAGCTGGCGGTCGGTGATGTAGCGGTGCGACAGCTTGACGGCCTCGGCGACCGCTTCGTCGAGCACGCGCACCTTGTGATGTTTTTCCAACGTATCCGACAGCGAGCGCATCATGCGAATCGCTTTGGGCACGTCCGGCTCGTCGACCTTGACGAGCTGAAAGCGGCGCTTGAGGGCGGGATCGGTTTCGAAGAACTTCTTGTACTCCATCCAGGTGGTGGCGGCGATGGTGCGCAATTCGCCGCGGGCCAGGGCCGGCTTTAACAAATTGGCGGCGTCGCCCTGTCCCGCCGCACCCCCGGCGCCGATGATCGTGTGCGCCTCGTCGATGAAGAGGATGATCGGCTGCGGCGACGCCTTCACCTCGGCAATGACCGATTTCAGGCGGTTCTCAAACTCGCCTTTGACGCCCGCGCCCGCTTGCAACAGGCCCAAGTCCAGGGTGCGGACCGCGACATTGCGCAAGGGCGGCGGCACGTCGCCTTGCACTACTTGCAAAGCGAAGCCTTCGACGACGGCGGTTTTGCCCACGCCGGCTTCGCCCGTGAGAATCGGGTTGTTTTGCCGACGCCGCATCAGGATATCGATGACCTGGCGGATTTCGAAATCGCGGCCCACCACGGGATCGATCTCGCCCTTCTTGGCCCGAGCCGTAAGGTCCATGGTGAATTGATCGAGCGCCGGCGTCTTGGAATCGCCGGCCGGCCTGGGGCCGGCGTCCTCCGTTACGGTCTCGCCCGGCGCGACCTGATCTTCGGCAGTGCCGCTTACCAGGGCAGAGACTTCGGCATGCAGTTTCTCGCCGGAGATCTTGATTAGCTCCGGCGACGCCTTTTGCACGCGCGCAGATAAGTTGCGGTCGCCCAAAAGCGCAGCCAACAGATAGCCGGAACGAATGCGGCCGGCCCGATACTCCAAAGAAGCGAGCACCCAGGCTTCGCGCATGAGTTCGAGGATCTCGAGTGAAAGCTCCGGGGGCCGGGCATTGCCGGTGCGCAGTTGGTCGAGGGAGCGCGTCAGCTCGCGCACGACCTTCGACTTGTCGACGTCGTAGTGCTTCAAGACGCGCGGCAAATCGGTGTCCGTCGGCTCGAGCAGTTTGAGGATCCAATGCTCCAGCTCGACATTGTAGTTAGTGCGGGACAGACACATGCCCGCGGCCGCTTCCAAAGCCCGCCGGCAGGTGGCGTTGAGCTTGCCGACCAACGCTTTCAGGTTGAGTTGCGCCATGATGCTTTTCCTAGATGCGATTTCGTGGGGCAGGCTTTCGAGCCTGCCTGGACAGCGTTGGCAGACAAGAATGTCTGCCCCACGCACGAGACTATCCAATCTGCAGCTTGCGCCATTCCAAGAGGCCGATGCCGTCGTCGCCGCACAAGTACATGCGTTGACCCAGGCCGCGGACAGGGCCCCGGTCGGGATTGGACCATTCGGTGGCGCGGCCGAGCTTGATTTGTTCGTCCGCATGCGCGTGCGAGCCGGGGTAGAGCGCGGGGAGAAAGACATCGCCGGCGGGCCCGCTGCGGACTTCAATGCGCGCGCGGGCCAGGAACAGATCGCGCGTAAACTGAGGCGGCGTCACCGTCATCGTGTCGATTTGTTCGAACGGCACCCAGTAGTAGTCGCCGTGGGCCATCATTTCCAAGATGGGGCCAAAGACATCGTCGGCGTCGCGTAATCCTTCGAACGGCTTGTCGTTGAGCTGGCCCTTCACCGGCTGGGCGGACTCGTCAGCGCGGCGCAAGAGGTCGGCGGCTTCCTTGGTTTGCTTGCCGCGCAGGCAGTTCAGGGCTTCGAGGCGCAGTTTCACCGACTCGGGCGGGTCGGTGAGGAATTTGGGTTGCAATCCCTCTGAGAAAAGCCGCCGCCGCAAGCGTTCGGCGTTCAGCAAGGTGCGATAGGATTGCACGCCGGCGTCCTGCTCGGGGTTGTCGTATTTGATTGCCTCGATTTGCCGCTGCGCCCGGTCCAGGTCCCCGGCGAAATACGACAGCTCGAACAAAAAGATGCGCGCGGCCTGATCCGCCGGCTTGCTCTTGACGACTTGAATTTGCGCATCCAGCGCTTTCTGCAACTGGCCCGCCTTGAACAGCTCAGCGGCGTTCATGTAGGTTTCTCCGCTCATCCACAGATGACACAGATGACGCAGATTCAAGTCGAATGGAGAACAACACTTCGAATCTGTGAAATCTGCGAAATCTGTGGATAGATCATGACTTCGGTTCTTCGGGCTTGGCCGCCTCCTCGCCGCTGATGCCCATTTCCTTGGCCAGCGCCATCGCCTTTTCCGTATTGCTCAAGACGTCGGACAGCAAGGATTCAAGCTTGTCGTTGCCTTCCATCTTGCTCAAGAGCTGGGTCAGGCGCAGGCGCATGTCGAGCAATTCCTTGAGCGGCCCGACCTGCTCGGCGACACGCACCGGCTCGAAATCTTCCATGTTCTTGAAGTTCAATTCGACGGCAAGCTTCGTGTCCTCGTCGGTGAGCTTGTTCTGCACTTTCATGGCGACGCGCGGGCCCTGCTTGGCCATGACGTCGTTGATGTTGTCGCGGTCGATCATGATGGCCTTGCGGTCCTTGAGCGGCTTCAAGGCTTCCTTGGGGCTGCCCGACAGGTCGGCCAACACACCGACGACGAACGGCAATTCGACACTCCGCATGGCGCCGCCGGTTTCGACGTCGTAGGTGATTTGCACGCGCGGACGGCGCACACGGTCGAGTTTGTGTTGCAGGCTTTCGCTTCCCATGATGATGTCTCCTTTTCAAAGTGAGTGCCGGGACGGAGCGCCCCGCGACTTGCACTGGTTTTCCATCGTTCGGGTAAGGATATAGATTACGAAGCGCGAAAGGTATTTGCAAAGAAAAAGCCGCATCCGACGTTGCCCGGCACGACCCATATAGCCGGCAAGGTTTTTTGCCGCGCTTGCCTGCCTTAGCGATTCTGCCGCCGCAGGTCTCAGCCCTGCCCCTTCGCCTGACGAAGGATTTAGAGAGTACGCAATGTTGGGGCAAGTCAGGTTCACCCAGCGGCAGGCCTGATCGCAGCATACCTCCACGGAAGGGGCACAGTTGTGAAGAAACTCGGCTGGCTGAGCATCGCGGCGGTGTTGTTGATCTCGGTGACCCAGTCGGATGCCACCGGCTGGCGCAAGGACAGCGGCGAGCTCAGGACCTGCCAACGCAGGATTGCCGGCCGCATCGAGGATTACACGTGCAATCACGGCAAGGACAACCGCATTTGGTCGCCGGCTTTGGGGCAGCGGCGCGACTTGTACGTGTATTTGCCGCCCAACTACAGCTCGGACATGCGCTATCCCATTGTGGTCTTTCTGCACGGCTTCGCGGTCGATGAACAGAGCTTTCTCGAAGTCGCGCCCTTGATCGATCAGGCGATCCAGAACGGCAAGCTGCCGCCGCTCATTGTGGCCGCTCCGGACGGCAGTCTGCCGGGCGAGCCATGCCTCATGCAGCCGGGCAGCTTTTTCATCAACAGCAACGCCGGCGCTTTCGAGGACTTCGTGTTGCGCGACACGCTTGGCTTTGTCGCCGAGCGTTATCCGCTCCGCCCGGAGCGCGAGGCACATGTGCTGGCCGGCGCGTCCATGGGAGGGTTCGGAGCGTTCAACTTGGGTCTGCGGCACAAGCAGAGTTTCGGCATCGTAGTCGGCATCTTTCCGCCCTTGAATCTGCGCTGGTTAGACAACTGTTGCAATTACATGGCCAACTTCTCCCCACAGAATTGGAATTGGCGCACCAGCCTGGATCGCCGGCATGAGGTGGTGGCCAAATTCGCGTGCGGGCTGGTCAAGCTGCACATTAGCCAGTTCGTCGAGCCGCTCTTTGGCATGGGCGATCAAGCCGTCCACCAGATCGCGCGGAACAATCCGATCGAGCTTATCGACACGCTCAAGATCCGCAACGGCGACTTGGCGATGTACGTCGGTTACGGCGGCAAGGACGAATTCAATATCGACGCCCAAGTGGAAAGCTTTCTGTATCTGTGCAAGGAGCGCGGCATTAGTGTAGGCGTCGGCTATGAGCCGCACGGCCGGCACGACATGGCCACCGCGCTGCGTCTTTGGCCAGGCCTGGCGGAATGGCTCGGGCCCAGGTTGCAGCCGTACACGCCGATCCCGGTGAGCGCGGAATAATATGTGTTTGCGTTGCGCGCTTACTTCGAGTCTCGGCAGGGTTCCAGTGAGCGCGAAACGTAAACGGCGGGCGCGAAACGTAAACGGGGCTTGACTAGACTCTCATTGCTGCCCCATTTTCCAACCGCGAAAACCGCTCGAATTGCCTGTTTTCCAGGCACTTTCAGCAAAAAAACTGGCCTCCCTCGATTCTTCTTTATCTGCTAGAGTCCGGCCTCTTCGGATGCTATGGCCGTGGAGCAGACCTTTCTGTCTGCCAACCCGAGCGGCAGGAATGTCTGCCCCGGGGCATGTAGGCGACTCGACCGCGAGTTGCCGCCACTCGCGGAGCGAGCGGCCTACTCAGCCCGCCGCAGACAAGGAGGTCGGGGGCGTGGCCAACAACTGGCGGATTCGCCACAAGCTCATGCTCGGCATGGGCCTGATCCTCGCGGTCATGGCGCTCTTGCTGGGAGGCACCCTCAAGGGGCTGCTCTCCTACCGCTTCACGATGAAGTCCATCGACAGCAAGTTGGTGGAATTGGATGAAGCCTACAAGCTGCGAGAGGCCATTAAGCTTTTGGGTGAAAGGCCGACGCATCAGCAAACCCACGCCGCTGAGCTGCAGAGCAAGATTACGCTCGCGCGCAAGGCACTGGGCGTCTATCAAGAGAAACTGCAAGACACGTTGGATGCCCAGCGCGACATGGACCAAGGCGTTCAGGAAAAAGAGCAAATCCAGGCGCTCGAACAGCGCTTCCGAATACTAGAGCGCGTCCTCGATGACTTTTTCCAAAAGCCAAAGATTGCCACCGTCGCGGAAGCCGACGTGCTTTTGCCAGGCAACTCAGTCCGCGTGGCCATCGACGACCTGATCCGCACTTCCAGCGATTTGCACAATCTGATACACGAAGACCTGCACGATCGCATTAAAGCCTCGAAGTCAGACTACAAATTGAGTTTCGCGATTGTGGTCGCGACCAGCATCGCCGGCGTGCTCCTGACCGTCGCCCTGTTGCGTTTCTTCTATCGCTGGGTGGCCTATCCCATCCGCGATTTGGAGCAAGGCGTCGGCTGGGTGGCCAAGGGCAACTTCGATCACCGCATCGAGATTCACTCGGGAGACGAGATCGAAGATCTGGCCGCGGCCTTTAACGACATGACGGCGCGCTTGCGGGACATGTATCGCGACCTGGCCCAGCAGGTTAACGAACGCAGCCGGCAGCTGGTGCGTTCGGAACGGTTGGCGGGCGTGGGTTTTCTGGCCGCCGGCGTGGCTCACGAGATCAACAACCCGCTCGCCAGCATCGCCTTCTGCGGCGAGGCCTTGGAGCGGCGGCTGGCGGACCTCTATGAGGCGCGGCGCGGCGCCGACCCTCAGGAAAAGGAGATCATCAGCAAATACCTGAAGATGATTCAAGAGGAGGCGTTCCGCTGCAAAAAGATCACGCAAAAGCTGCTCGAGTTCAGCCGGGGCGGCGAACGGCGTCGCGAACACACGGACCTGGGCCAGCTCATGCAGGTCGTCACCGACATGGTCCAGCACTTACCCACTTATCGAGGCAAGGAAATCGTTTTGGAGAAAGCCGAACGCATCACCGCCTGGGCCAACGGACAGGAGATTCAGCAAGTCGTGCTTAATCTAGTAGTCAATGCCCTGGAGAGCATGGAGGAAGGCGGCCGGCTGACCATCGGCCAGCGCATGCAAAACGGCATGGCGGAAATGGTCCTGCGCGACACCGGCTGCGGCATGACCAGCGACGTTTTGGAGAATATCTTCGAGCCGTTTTTCACGCGCAGCCGCACCGGCAAAGGCACGGGACTGGGCCTGTCGATCAGCCACCGCATCATCACGCAACACGGCGGCGAGATCGAAGCCGCCAGCGCCGGACCGGGACAGGGCAGCACCTTCTTGGTGCGCTTGCCGATGGAGCCGTCCGTGCAGCAGGAAAGCAGCCCGGAAACGCCCGATCCGGAAACAGAGTTTTCGAAACTGACCTCAGCGAAACGGAACCGGAAGGCAGCATGAAAGTAGCTCGGACATTCTTGTCCGACGCGACGGGCAAGAACGCCCGTCCTACAAGTGGGATCGATCGGAAATCAGTCCCACAAGGAGGAGAGGCTTGACCCCCGCAAAAGGCTTACGAATCCTGTTCGCGGACGACGAACGGTCGCTTCAGGAGTTCATGCGCTCGGAGTTGCCGCGGCTGGGGCACGAAGTCATTGTCTGCCCCGACGGCAAAAGCGCCGTCAAGACCCTCGAAAAAGCCAATTTCGACGCGGCTATTCTGGACTTACGCATGCCTGGGCTCACCGGCATCGAAGTCCTCGAGCAGCTCAAGCAAACCAGCCCCGACACCGAAGTCGTCATCATGACCGGCCACGCCAGCATGGAGACTGCGATTGAGGCAGTCCGGCTCGGCGCCTTCGACTACGTCACCAAGCCTTGCAAGTTGGCCGAGATCGAGGCCGTATTGCGCAAGGTGGCCGAGAAGCGCGATCTCAAGCACAAGACGCTTGCGCTGCAAAGCCGCGTGCAAGCCGCCGAAGGGCCGAGCCATCTAGTGGGCGCGTCGCCGGCTATGCAAGCGGTGCATCGGCTGATTGCCACCGTTGCACCCACGGAATCAACGGTAATGATCCTGGGCGAAACCGGCACCGGCAAGGAACTGGTCGCCCGCACGCTCTTTGAGCAGAGCAAACGCGCCGACATGCCGTTCATCCCGGTGAATTGCGGGGCGCTGTCCGAAAACCTCGTCGAGAGCGAATTGTTCGGCCACCGCAAGGGCGCTTTTACCGGCGCCGACCGCGATCACAAAGGCCTGTTCGAAGTGGCCAACGGCGGCACCTTGTTTCTCGATGAAGTCGGCGAGCTGAACAAGAACATTCAGGTGAAGTTGTTGCGCTTTCTGGAATCGGGAGAGATTCGGCGCGTCGGCGAAACGGAGCCCTTCCGGACTGAGGTGCGCGTTCTCTGCGCGACCAACCGCGATCTGCGCGAGATGATCCAAAAGGACGAATTCCGCGAGGATTTATATTTCCGCGTCAACACGTTCGAAATCCGGCTGCCGGCGCTGCGCGAACGCCGCCAGGACATCCCCGATCTCGCCAAACATTTGCTGGCCCGCGCGGCCCGCAGGCCGCTCGACCAGGTCGCGCCTCTGTTGACGCCGGACGCCGTCGATACGCTGCTCGAATACGATTGGCCCGGCAACGTCCGTGAACTGGCCAACGTCATGGAGCACGCGTTCATTCTCTCGGGCGGCGGCAAAATCACATCGGATCACGTGCCGCATCATCTGCGCGGAGGATCACGAGCCACCCTGCCGCTGTCGAAGCCGCCAATGCAAGTCGCAGCCCACACGCAGCCGGATGCGCCCAAGACGCTCAAAGAAATCGAAATGGATCACATCTTCAAAGTGCTGGAAAAGCACAGGGGCAACAAGCCCGCCGCCGCCGCCGAACTCGGCATCGTGCTGAAGACGCTGTACAACAAGCTGAATCAATGGGAAGAAGAGCGGCGCCAAGCGGGCTAATACGCGAGAAGCACAACTCCACAGAAATCTCGTTCAGCTACTCTTATCAATGGACGTGCAGGACACATTTCCCTAACAGCAAGCTCGTTGCGGGCGTGCCGTCGCAATTGGATCTCAATTCACTATCAACCCATTGCGTCAAGAACCGCTCCAATCTGTCCTACACTGCGCAGCTTATAGGCATTCTTTTTTTTCACATAGACCACAGCCAATGCCGATACTGTCCATCGAGGGATTGCGCCCTACTTAGCCGGCCTATCTATTTACCCCGTTGGTGCAAGAACTAATGATTCAGCTTCGAATCAAGACGTTCCTGCCATGGCTGAGTGTTTTGTTGATGGCCATCATCGTCGCCACAACGGCCTCGCTCAACGTGCCAAACTCGCAACAACCTTTGTCTGTGCCTGACCTGCCCAATCGCTTCGAAAACGAACTTAACGCAAGAATTCCCAAGGATCTGTTTGCGAACGCGAAGGATCTGTCGGACGCCGATGTATTCAATTACGATTTCAAACGATTGGAGGAACTTGAAAGCAAGCTGCGCGACGTACCCAGGCTTCCGTTTTTGCGGGAAGTCTTCGCGCATGCAACCACGGCAGGCGCGCTTGATTCTCATCAGGATCGTTGGTTCGCGGTGATGGATTTCTTGCGATTTGCCATGCGTCATCCTCCCGTCGAGCAACCCATGTACCCAGACAAGACCATGGTGACGGATCCGATGCTGCTTCTTCTATTGGGCGAAGGCAGGTGCGGGCAGACGGCAAGACTGGTAGTCGATTTGGCGTTGGCAAACGGTTATGAAGCTCGTCTTGTCCAACTTGCGGCTCATTACGTGGCGGAAGTGAAATGGGACGCCAAGTGGCATTGGATAGACGCCAATGCGGACTTTCCGACAGAACAACTCAGAGCCTTGTTTCCCGAACTGCCTAATGTTGCCGACTTGTCGCGAGACCCTTACGCACTGGATCGGTTGCCCGCATGCGGCCACCAATGGGGCCAACGCTACCGCCGAACTGGGCACGGCCAACTCATACCTCGTCACGTCGTTCTGCCAGGGATGCCTTTGACATCCTCTGCGTATTTTGCCAAAGCACTCCGCCCGGATCCGAACGAAGATTTCTATCATTACTACAAGCAAGGCACAGTTGCTGAATGGGAAAAAGATCGTTATTGGGGCTGGCGCAATCTGAGCCATGAGGTTCATGCGATAACGCCAGTCGCTTCTGAGTTTGCTATCGAAGTTCCGCACATTGTCGCGCCAAGCGTGGTAATGTCTCAAGACGGTGTTGCCAAGATCCCAGTGAGATTCCTGCCGGCATTTCGCCCCGCGCTTTCCAGTGGAGAAACGCAAAAATGTGTTATCGAAACGGACGGATTCAGCTATGAAATTCGAGTCTCCTCGAAGACCCGAGGATGGGACTATGATTTTCGCAACTATCGCGCCATGCCCAAAGCTGGCTTGGGCGACCTGCTTGTTCTGCGAACGGTTGACTCTGATGGCGACGGCACTCTTCAAGCAGACCTCCAATTCCGTCACACCGGCGACGTATTCATCGACATGACCGCATTCAGTGATAAGTTGCAGAGTCGCAATTCTTTTTTTTGGCCGAGCAACGAAGTCGTTGTCCGCGTCTTGGAACAAAAGTTCCCATGACTTCGCCATATCGTGCCGTGCGCTTTGGCGTCGGCGGCGACGGCCCTTACCGCGGAATTCAAGTGACAACACGCTTTTCTGCCATAGGCTCTGTTTTCGGCTTTCAGGAAACCAATCGAAAGAACAGCTCTTCCATATCGTTCTCGCCGTGCTGCTCGCGCAATTCCTGCAGCGTGCCGCAAGCGCGGACTTTGCCTCTGCCGACGATGGCGACCCGATCGCAGATTTTCTCCACCTCGCGCATGATGTGCGTGGAATAGAGAATGCACTTGCCCTGTTCGCGCAAGAGGCAAATGTTGCCGAGGACGTTGCGCGCTACCAGCACATCCAAGCCGGCAGTCGGTTCATCAAAGATCAGCACCGGCGGATCGTGGACGATGGCGCGGGCGATGGAGACTTTCTGGCGCATGCCGGTGCTCATCTTCGCGCCCAAAACGTCGCGAAAATCGTTCATGCGCAAGGCCTCAAAGACGTGCTCCATGCGCGCTTTTAGGCGTTCGTCGTCCATGCCGTAGAGCTTGCCGAAGTATTCGACGAGTTCCCAGGCGGACATGCGGTCGTAGATGGCGGTGTTGGCGGACAAAAAGCCGATGTGTTGCCGGACCTGGCTCGGCTGCGTGGCGACGTCGTAGCCGGCGATGGTTGCCTGGCCGCCGGTGGGCTTGAGCACAGTGCACAGGATGCGCATCGTTGTGGTCTTGCCGGCGCCGTTCGGACCCAAGAGGCCGAAGATTTCGCCGGGCTTGGCGTCGAAGCTGACGTTGTCGACGGCGACGACAAGGCCGCGGCGCAGGTCACGGAAGGACTTAGTGAGGTTTTCGACGTGAATCATTTTTTTGGACTTTGCGGCGGCGGCAACGATTGGAAGACGTAGGAGGACAAAAAACGCCTTGCTTGATCTGATCTTGAAGAAAGCGCGCCAGAGTTAGAAAGTCTTTCCAGTCAAACGGCATGTCTAGTTCACAGGAGGTCGGAACATCGGACGAATTATCATCCAGCCGGGCATTTCGCACAGATCGACGCCTCTTTCTTTTTCGACGCGGCCCCAGACTCGTTCGATGCGGTCCAAGATCTCCGGTGCGAATGAAGAGAAAAACACATCGAGTTTCAGATAGTGGTCCACAAACTCAGGATCGCTGTAAACTTCGAGTGTCATTTCCGGCTGCGGCCCAAACTCTTCGCGGGTGAAGCGGCAAACAGTCGGAACAAGAGCGGCGCAGTCTGGAAACTTGGCGAAATACGCGCGCACTTCGTCTGGCTTTTTGATTTGGAGATCCATTGGGAGTCCCGGAAAGGATCCGGCATCTGCCGTCTGTTGTTTCATAACCCTTAACCAGAATTCGCGAGGCGACTCCCAAATAGTAACGAAACCATAGGAACGCGACTATCCCAATTAAGCCAATCCGCTGTGCATCCGCGGCCCCGGCGGCTGCCCGGCGAGGATTTCCGCCTCCGCCGCCAGTAATTGCTGCCAACGGTCCTGCACAGCATTTTTTGGCAGGACCAGCTCCGCCAGCTTGAGAAACACGGCGAAGTGATTGCGCTCGGACGCTTCGAGTCTTTGGTACAACTGAGCGACCTCCGCATCCTTGCTCATGCGGCCGAGCACCTCGAAGCGCTCGCAGGATCGGGCCTCGACGAGCGCGGAGACCAGCAAGCGGTCGAGCAACTCCTCATTACCTCTGCCTTTGCGAACCAAGCGGCGCAGTTCGTTGGCGTAAGGGTTCTTGTGCATCTTCGCCAATTGGCCGCCGCGCTTTTGCAAGAGCCGGCATACCAACGCCAAATGCGTTGTCTCATCCCTCGCTATGCCGGCAAGCGTGCTGATCCAAAGCTTCGGGCATTTAGGTTCGGGCCAACGATTGAGAAGTTCCAGCGCATTGGCGGCGGCTTTCTTTTCCAGGTAAGCGTGATCGTTCAAAAGCGCCAGCGGCTCGCGCAACACGGCTTCGGTCCACGTGTCGGGAGTGCGCGAAAGCAGCGGTAACGACGAATGTCGATAGTCTCTCATTTACCATTTGGATTTGTTTTGGGTGTTGGCAGTGCCAAGAAAACATACTCCGCAGCTTCCAAAGCCGTCTCCGACTCCCTTGGCCAATCCGCCGTGGCTTCCTCGACATAGTCCGCTAGATTGCGCCAGTTCCTCAGGAATTCCAGCTTTTCCGACACGTTCCGTCGTTTCTTGTTCTTCAAGAACGCGCGCAACGCTCCTTGCTCCTGAGATTTCTCTTCGGGCCTTGATTTGCATCGAAAACCAAGCCAGGTCCTTGCAAACTTGTGCGCATAGCCGAATGCCGCATAGTAAGCCCGGCTGACAGCACTACGATAACAGGCTTCGGACTGGGCCGAGTCAGTTTGTGCTTTTGTTCTGAGATGATGTGCAAGCTCCAAAAACTGCATCCAGTCAAAAGCCATGACTGCTTCCGGGAGGACAGAAATCGGTGTTTACGCTCAACCAACCCGACGCCTCCGTGAGCTCTTTGTCGAAGGGAGCTGTCACTCTCTCCAACCTGCCCAACAAGCCGTCGGCATAGGAAGGAAGGCGGACACGCAACAGGAGGTGGTGATCGTCAATCTCCGGATCGTGATAGATCTTCAGAGTGAGGTCCGCATCCTCTCCGAACTCCCAGCGCGCACTCTCGCAGATTCTTGGGAGGATTCGCGCCAATGCCCGATGCTTCCGGAGATAGGCGCTCACTTCTTTGGCCCCGGCTAATTGAATACCTTTAGGAACTGTAACGACGCTTCGAGCTTTCGCTGTCATCCGTCTCATGACTGTGGATTCCCGTTCTTCGCCAACTAGGCTTCATTGTTGCTCGACTGAAACGGTTCGTCAATGTATTGATAAAACACATTCCGCTGCCGGGGAATGTAACCCGCCTCGCGAATGGCGTCCTTGATCTGTTCCAGCGTCAAATAGTGCACCGTGCCCGCGGAGGCGACCACGTTTTCTTCGATCATCAGGCTGCCCATATCGTTGGCGCCGAACAACAGTCCGAGCTGGCCGACCTTGAGACCTTGCGTGACCCAGGACGATTGAATGTTGGGGATGTTATCCAGATAAAGCCGGGCGATGGCTTGGGTGCGCAGGTACTCGAAGGCGCCGGTGGGCGCGATATGCTCCATCGCCGTTTGGCCGGGCTGAAACGTCCAACAAATAAACGCAGTGAAGCCGCTGGTTTCACCTTGGAGCTGCCGCAGCCGATCGAGGGTTTCGATGCGTTCGGCGAGGGTATCAACGTGGCCGAACATCATGGTGCACGTGGAGCGACCGCCCAGCTCGTGCCAGGTGCGATGAACGGCGAGCCATTCGTCGGTCAGGCACTTGTTGACGGTGATGGCTTTACGGACGCGATCGACGAGAATCTCGCCGCCGCCTCCAGGCAGGCTGCCCATGCCCGCGTCCTTGAGGCGCTGGAGCACTTCGCGCAGCGGCAGCTTGTTGAGCTTGTGAAAATGCCAGATTTCCGGGGCGCTGAATGCATGAAGATTGAACTTGGGATACCGTTTTTTCAAATCGCGCAGCAGGTCTTCGTACCAATCCAGATTCAACGTCGGATGGTTGCCGCCTTGGAGGAGGGCTTGGTCGCCGCCCAGCGCGATGGTTTCCTCGATCTTCTTGTAGAGCGTTTCGCGCGGCAACACATACGCATCGGCGTCGCCGCTTTTGCGGTAAAAAGCGCAGAAATCGCACACGGCCGAGCACACGTTGGTGTAATTGATGTTGCGGTCGATGTTGTACGTGCGATACGGCTCCGGATGCAGCCGGCGCGAGACCGCGTTCGCCGCCTGGCCGAGCGCGTTTAGGTCCTTGCACTCGAAAAGGGCAACGCCTTCCTCGAAGGAGAGCTTCTCTCCCGCGACGGATTTGTCCAGGACATAGTCGATGGCAACGCTCAATTCTTTCCCCTCAACGAGCCGCCAATTCAGCCGTTTGGCAATACTCCACGTTGACGCCTTTGCGCGCCAGTCCTAGCTCACACGCCAGCATGTAAAAGTGATGCAGGCCGGCTTGCTCGCGCGGGCCGAGGTCGAAGCGGATGATGTTCGCCAAATAGCGCCGGCAAAACCCCGCGTCCAGTCCTAAATGCGGCGCCTCGCGGGCGGCGATGGGACCGATGTTCGCGCATCCGCGCCGCTTCGCTTCGTGAAGCGCTTCGGCTACGGCGCCCAGCTCCACGCCCGGCCGCACCGCCCAAGCCGCGTAGACGAACGGCAACCCGGTCCAATCGTGCCATTCCTGTCCCAGGTCGAATGCGTGCGCGAACCCAGGCAAGCAGGCGTGCATGGCCCGGTCGCCAATCAAGAGCACCGCGTCGGCGTCGGCGTCTTCGGCTTTGCGGTCCAAGGCCAGCGGCGTGATTTCCGGTCTAACCCCGTAGCGATGCCGCAGCA
The DNA here is from genome assembly GCA_022614915.1 of Gemmataceae bacterium. Taxonomy (GTDB): domain Bacteria; phylum Planctomycetota; class Planctomycetia; order Gemmatales; family Gemmataceae; genus JAKEFD01. The sequence goes on from JAKEHV010000214.1 coordinate 20,238, forward strand.
GCACTTGCGCGAGGGCGGCGCTCGTGCGCGAGCCTTCGTCCAGGGCCACGCGGCGAATCGTCGCCCACGGCACTCGGCTAAATAGGGTCACGCTCAGCACCGGTCCCTGGCTGGCGATGCTGATGTTAGGCACCAGGCGATAATTGCCCGCCCGGAAATACTCGACGATTGGGATGAGCGCCACGTCCAATTCGCCGCGCTCGAGCCCGTCGGCCAGGCGGCTGGGAAAATCTAGCACCAATTCGGCGTCCGGGGCCAGCGCTTCCAAATCGTAAATGAGCGGTTTCGTGTTGAGGTAATTGACTGCGCCGATGCGAATAATTGAAGTCACGGCTGGCTCCTCGCGGCTTGGAAATCCCCGCCTCCCTGCTTGGATGATTTTAAGGGATCGTGGCAGGCATTTCTATCTTGCTCTCCGTGCTGGGCACGGGGCTGACAATCCTAGCCCAGCCGACTCCGCATTTTTGTGAGGCACGATTGCAACGTGCCAAGATCCAGCGACACGTTGGAATCGTGGGCCACGGAGCCGGCTGGGGATTTGCGGGTGAGCTTGGAGCCGACAAGCGAGCCGCTTGTCGCTACATGGCCCGTAGCCACAAGCGGCCCCGCTTGTGTGGGTCACCAAGGGAGAACCGCGAAAGTCAAGCGGGGACAACAAAAAAGCCCGTCCGGCCAAGGGAGAGCCGGCCGGACAGGCAAAGAAAAGGAAGGTTGGAGGCATCGTCCCAATAATCCGTCGGGCGCCCGCCTCCCAATCATCGCCGTTGAATGTACGCCGTGGCTTCATGCAAGGCAAGCTTTTTCCGTCAATCTTTGACTGCGCGGAGAGCATCTCGAACCGCCGCAACCAGGCCGCTTGTCTGTTCGGGAAAAACCGTCCGCAGATCGAAAAGGATCTTGCCGTCGCGAAGCCGGCCGATTAGCGCCGGCGCACCAGTCCGCAGCCGCTGCGCGAATTCCTCGTCGCTCACGGACTGCACTTGCACTTCGACGACACAGGTCGCCAGTTTTTGATCGGGCAGCGAGCCGCCGCCGACGAAAGCCACGTCCTGGCAGGCGCGGGCGCTGAAAATGCCTTCGAGCGCGGACAACTCTTGGGCCAGCTTTTCCGCTCTCTCTTGGAGTTCCGCCAGCGGCAGTCCGAGCATGCGCAGCGCCGGGATCTTTTCGAGCGCCTGAGTCTCACTGAGATAGATGCGCAAAGTCGTTTCCAGCGCGGCCAACGACATTTTGTCGAGCCGGAACGCGCGCATGAGCGGATCTTTTTCAATCTTCTGAATCCACTCTCTCTTGCCCGCAAGGATGCCGGCTTGCGGGCCGCCCAGAAGCTTGTCGCCGCTAAAGAGCACGAGATCGACTCCCGCCGCGATGCTGTCGCGCGCCACCGGTTCCCCCTCAAAGCCAAATCGGGCAAAATCGAGCATCGCCCCCGAGCCGATATCGTCAATTACCTTGAGTTGGTGCTTCTTGCCCAATGCCACGAGGTCCGCGAGCGGCACTGCCTTGGTAAAGCCCGACACACGGTAGTTGCTCGTGTGGATTTGCATAAGCGCAGCGGTGTTCGGACCGATCGCTTTCTCGAAGTCCGCCAGCCGCGTGATGTTGGTCGTGCCAACCTCGCGTAGGATCGCGCCGGACACGGCCATGATCTCCGGGATGCGGAAGCTGCCGCCGATTTCGATGAGCTGGCCGCGCGAAATGACGACTTCTTTGCCTTGGCACAGAGCCCGCAAGGCGATGACTGTAGCAGCCGCATTGTTGTTGACCGCGGTGGCCGACTCCGCGCCGGTCAGCCGGCACACCCATTCGCGAATGGCGTCTTGCCGCGACGAGCGTTTGCCGGTTTGCAGGTCCAGCTCCAGATTGAGGTAGCCGCGGGCGGCGTCGTAGGCGGCGCGGGCCGCTTCTTCCGCCGTCGGCGCCCGGCCCAAGTTCGTGTGCAACACGATGCCGGTGGCGTTGATCACGGACCGCAGCTTGGGCTGATATTCGCGCGCCAGACGTTGCTCGACAAGACTGGCAAAGTAGTCCGGCGTCGCTGCGCCGTTTGGTGCTTCGCCCTTGCTCAAGCGCGCGCGCACCTCGGTCAATTCCTGACGGATGGCGGCGACGATGAGGTCGTGATCGTGCTGACCTACCAGGTTTCGGACGGCTGGTGTGTCCAAAACGTCGTTGACGGACGGCAGATTGCGAAACGGATTATCGCTCATTACAAAGTGTTCCTGTTTTTTGCATTGCCCAGGCGCGCTGTTTAGAATCAAGTAGGGACGTTCGAGGCGATTTTTCCTAATACGCGCAAATCCCCTTCCCGTTTGGTCACGCCGATGCGGTCCAGATACTCGCACAAAGGCACCGCGAACTTGCGCGTCGTGCCCAACAGGTCGCGGATTTCGGCCACGGTGGCGCCCTGGCCGCTTTGCAGGCGCTCCTGGACGCGGCGGCGCATGTCGGCTTCCGCATCGGCGTGCAAATACAGGTTGTCCACAACGTGCACCAGAAAGCCCTCCGCGGTGAGCACGTCGAACAAATCCTTGAGGTTGGCCGCGTTGCCGCCCGCCTGCGAGGCGAAGCTGGTGGGTTCCGGGGGTTGAAAGCGCGTGTCGCGATAGGCGGACACCACTTTGTCCTTCAGCTTTTCCAGGTTGGCGCTGAGCTTCGGCTTGAAGTCGGCCAGTGCCAGTTTGCGCAAATCGCCGACGAGCTTCTTGCGTTGCAAGAGGCGCTCGACGATCGCATGCACCAAAGACGGTTCGCCGACATAGTCCAATTGGGCTTGCACCTTCTGCCGATCGTGC